>JAITHB010000134.1 GCA_031280145.1 Oscillospiraceae bacterium
GGATGTATTTCGGCAGTTAACAGAGACGATGGAGCGCAACGAGAAGCTGGAAGCTGGAAACAGCAAGCTGCGCAAGGAAAATCGTGGTCTGAATGAGCGCGTGGGAACGCTGGAGCGAAGGAGACAAAGGCGACAAGGGTGAAGACGGAAGCGACGGCGTAGACGGCGCACCGGGCGAGAAGGGCGACATCGGACCTGCGGGTCCCAAGGGTGATACGGGCGCGACGGGTTCTGTAGGTCCGAGAGGCGCGACCGGTCCCGCAGGTCCGCAAGGTCCCATGGGTCCCACGGGTCCGCAGGGTCCCAAGGGAGACCCGGGCGGCGGAGGCGTCGTCGGTAAGGGTACGGGTATCAGGGCGTGCGGGCGCAGCGGCAAACCGGACTTCAGATAATTAAAGGGGCGAGCCGATATGCTCGCCCCTTTCGGGATTTTGTTATATGAATGGTCGGCGCGGAGTTCTTTTACGCTGAACTTAATTCACCGTCTCGCCCGTCAGCGCCTTCCACGCCTTGCGGATTGCGTTCTGGTGCTGTACGCCGTAGTTGGGGTCCATCTTGCGGCATTCTTCCATGTCGCGCAGGAAGTGTACGCACAGGTGCCCGTCGAAGTTATTGTTGCTCAAGCTGCCCGAGAGGTGCTGCACGTTGTGCATCGTGGCAAGGCTGGTCACGCCGTCGGGGAAGGTTACGTAAACCGCCTTGGGCGTCCATGTTTCGATGCCGCCGAACGCCTTGTTCATCGTCGTGGTGTCCGCCGCCGTCAGCGGTTCACTGTCCGCGTGTCTGCCCATCGACATGAACCTCAGCTTCCACTGAACCCCGGTGATCGGGTCTGTCACCGTGACGACCGTCCCCGACGGATACTTCGGCTTCACGTCGTTGAAGAAGTGCAGAAGCCTTACCTTGCCGACGCTCGTGCTGCCGCTTGTTCCGCTCGAACCCGAGCTTGAGCCGGACGAAGTTCCCGCCTTCTTCGCGAGCGAGGAATACAGAAGCGATAGCGTGGTGGGACCCGCGACGCCGTCGTTCTTCAGCCCGTTGTTCTTCTGGAACGCCATAACGCCGTCGCGCGTGCCGCTTCCGAATTCGCCGTCCGCGGAGAACGAGATGTATCCCAACTCCTTCAGGCGTTTCTGCATCTTCGTGACCTCCGCGCCCGAATCGCCGCGCTTGAGCGTGGTCGTTTCAGACGGGGTTGAAGTCGGCGTTGCGGTAGCCTTCGGGACTGCGGAGGAGCTTGACATCTTGGCGAGCGTTGCGGAGCCGACCTTGCCGTCCGCCGTGAGACCGTTCTTCTTCTGGAACTCGACTACGGCGGTCTCGGTTCCGCTGCCGAACACGCCGTCGGGAGAGAAGGTTATGTATCCCAGATTCCTCAATAACTGCTGGAACGATTTCACCGCCGCGCCGCTGTCGCCGCGCTTGAGCGTTGCGGAAGTCGCGGTCGCGGTCGGCGTGGAAGTTACGGTTCCGACAGCGGGGATCGCGCTTGCGGAATTCATGGCGGTGAGCGTGGCGGGGCCGACCTTGCCGTCCGCCGTAAGCCCGTTCGCCGTCTGGAACTTCTTTACGGCGGCTTCGGTTATGCTGCCGAATATGCCGTTGGGTTCGGTCTCCAAGTATCCAAGCTCACGAAGGCGCGTTTGCATCGTCTTGATTTGCGCGCTTGTTTCGCCCTTCTTCATCGGGTTCTCCGCCGTAACGCCGTCGACCGAAGCGGGGGCGGAGACGGTCGGAAGGTCTATTATCGGCGTTAACGCGGATGAGCCTGAGGTGGTTTGCCCCGCGGCGGCCTTCGCGCTTGCCGCGAACATCGTGCGCTGCGTCTCGCCGCCCGCTATGCCGTCGGCTTTGATTCCGTTGCGCTTCTGGAACGCTTTCACCGCGTCTTCCGTGTCTTCCATGAACTCGCCGTCGCGCTTGCCCGTGAAATAGCCAAGCTCGTACAGTCGGTTCTGCACTTCCTTCACCTGCGGACACTCGTTGCCCAATTCCAGCGGAATATAGCCGCTGCGCGTGAGCTGCACCAGAAGATCGGAGCGGATGTATCCTTTATAGCTGCCGTATCTTATGGCGTACCAATTGCCGCTCTTGCCCGTGACGGTTAAGGTTTCGCCGCCCCTGATTATGGCGAGCTGCTTTGACGTTTCGCTTGCCGATTGACGGATCTTCACGTTATTGCGCGTATACCACGTCTCGTCCGCGAGCGTCGCGGACGGAAAGCACGCAAGAAACAGCGTTAACACAACAACTGCCGATATAATTCTCGTTAGGTTTCGCATTTGTTTCCCTCCCAAGCATGGACATAGCCTCTTATCTAACGATAAAACGAAGTATGTTTCAAAAGAATTGCAATAGTATGAAATTTTTCTTTGCGTTTTGTCGCAAAGCGTAATCAAGAAATATTTATCGATTGGCAGGATTTTCTTGTTTCGCATCAAATATACTCACGATTGTTGCAATATGGATAATTTCGGTATCGTATACATGGCACTTTTCCGGAAATTACTTTTGAAATGATTGTAAACCGCTTAGGAAACGTCCTATAGATGATGTATAATTGAACTTAGCGGCACACCTATAAATGATGTGTAATTGATCTTGGCGGACAGCCGCAAATGATATGCCGAGTACTTTGGATGTTGGGGCAGGGGTAAGCGCGTGACTTTCCCCGCTCGGAGGATAACGATGCAGATTTGGCAGCAATACGCAGCCATGTTTAAGAGTTTGCTCGCTTCCGTTCGCGTTGCGGACGTGGCGGATATATTGATAGTCGCATACCTTGTCTACAAACTGCTGATGCTCACCTGGGAAACGCGCGCCAGCGCGGTGCTGAAGGGGCTTGCGGTGCTGCTTCTCGCGTCGTGGCTTTCAAGCCTGCTTGAGCTTCGCGCGCTCAACTCCATAATAACAATAATTGTCAATTCGGGAACGGTCGTGCTGGTCGTTCTGTTCCAGCCGGAGATTCGCCGCGCGCTTCAGATAATCGGCAGCGGCAGCTCCGGCATACTGGACAGAATACGCTCGACCGACGAACACGCGAACGTCGCTAAGATTGTCTCCGAGATAACAGGCGCGCTGCTGAAGCTTTCAAAGCGCAGGGTCGGGGCGCTGATTGTCGTCGAGCAGAAAACGGGCCTTAAGGACGTAATTGACACAGGCACGACAATAGACTCGACAATCACGTCGCAGTTGATAGAAAACGTCTTCGAGCCGAACACGCCGCTGCACGACGGCGCTATGATTATCCGCGGAACGCGCATCATCGCGGCCGCCTGCTTCCTCACTATATCGGAGGACCGCAGCATCTCGCGCGAGCTGGGTACGCGGCACAGAGCCGCGCTGGGCATCACCGAAACCACGGACGCAATCTCGCTTATCGTTTCGGAAGAAACGGGTATTATCTCAGTCGCCCGTTCGGGCAAGCTTACGCGCCATCTTGACGCTGCGTCTCTCGGGCAGATTCTGACCGATATTTTCACCGCGCCTGAAACGATTAATCCGCTTAAATCGTTATTATTAAAGAAGAATGATAAGAAAACCGATAAAAAGGCCGACAAGAAAACTGACAAAAAGACAAACGGCGCGGTCGAAAAGGCGAGGAGGGACGACGATGCAACAGGCTGAACCGCAGATGGAAACGACGCGCAAGAAGACTGTGAAGCCGGGTATCTTTTCGTCGCCCGTAAAACGCTTCCTCGCCGCGTGGCGGAAGCACCCGCAATATAAGATTATCGCGCTGATTATCGGTCTTGGCTTGTGGATATTCCAAACGTTCGCGGGAACGGAAATTCTGGTTGAGCGCACATTCCAAAACGTGAGCGTCAGCATCATCGGTCAGGACACGCTGCGCTCCAACGGCTTTATCATTCGGAATGATTTTTCATCAGAACCGATTTTGGTGACCATCCGCGTGAAAGTGCCGTGGCACAATCTGAACACTATAAAAGATTCCGATTACGCGATGCGCATCAACCTTACCGATTTAAATAACGCCGTCGGCGAGCAGAGCGTGGCGATTACTCCCGTCATAGCCAACAATCCATTGGGAATCGTGACTGAAGTATATCCGCCTGCCGTTTCAGTTACCGTGGAGCAGTATACCAACAGCGGGTCGATTCCGATAACGGCGGTAATAGAAGGCTCGTCGAACCCAACGCTGTGGTACGATCCGAACCGCGTTATCGTAAGCCCTGACAGCGTTATCGTTTCGGGGCCGTTGTCGCTCGTGAGCCGCGTGCGAAGAGCGGAGGTCGTCATACAGGCTTCGGATTTATCAGAGACCCGCACGCACGACACGAAGTCCGCGCCGATAGCTCTGTATGACGAATACGGCGAACCGATAGTAAGCAACCAGCTTCGCATATCAAGCAGCTCCGTCACAATAAGGTCCGCAGAAGTGACGCTGGACGTATACCCGAAGAAGACGGTCGCGGTGGACACCTCAATGGCGGTAGTCGGAACGCCTGCCGCGGGATATGTGATAAAGAGCGTCGGGACGATGCCGCGCACGATTACAATTGCGGGTTCGCGCGAAGTAATAGACCGCATATCAACGATATTCGCGGAATCCCCGCACGACGTCAGCGGGAAGTCCGCGGGCGGTATAACGGAGAGCCTGCGGCTCAGAATCTCGGCCGATCTGCAATATTCCAGCCATACGCAGGTCGTTTTCACAGCGCTTATCGAAGCGGATACGCGCGAGCGAACCTTCAAGAACGTTCCGATAGAAACGGAAGGGCTTAGCGCGTCGCTCTCCGCCGCGATTGAGCCCGCGCAGATGAACGTTACGCTGAACGGGAACTACTTCGACGTGGAAGCGCTGAGAGACGACGGCGTCTCATTATATGTTAACGCCGCGGAGCTTGCGGAGGGCACGTATGAGTTGGATGTGCTGTGCCATGCGGATAATGTGCGGCAGCTTACGTATAAGCTGCCTCAACCGCAGGTGAAGGTGACCATTACCAAGAGGTAATTGTTCCGCGCCTATTAATTATTGTTGAGGCGGGAGGCATTGCGCCGCCCGCCCTTTTAATACAAACTGCATGTCGTGGACATCCCGAGCCACGCCGTGCCCTTACCCCGCCAATTTCCGCAATTTCATCAGCAGAGCCTTCTCCAAGCGGCACACCTGCGGCTGTCCCACGCCGAGAATCTTCGCGGTCTCCGACTGCGAGCGTCCGTCGAAGTAGCGCAAACGTATGAGCTTCCGCTCGCGCTCATCCAAGCCTTGAACGAGGTCGCGAATCAACACGCGCTCAAGCGGCAAAGCGGAGGTTTCATCCGCAATCAAGCCGTGCAGCGGCGTGTCGTCGTCTTCGTTTGACGCGGACGCGTCCAGCGAGATTGTCGGAATACGCGCTTCAAGCGACGCCGCAATATCTTCCGAGGAGACCCCGAGCGATCGGGCAATCTCAAGCACCGTCGGTTCACGCGCGAGCACCGCGCTCAAGCGGTCAGACTCGCGCCGCGCCTTCGCGCCCAAGTCTTGCAGCGGACGCGGAATATGCACCGCGTGGTCGCGGCGAAGGAACGCCTTCATCTCGCCGAGAATGTACGGAACGGCGTAGGTTGAGAACGCGATTCCGCGCGTGTCGTCGAACCGCTTCGCGGCTTCCGCCAAGCCAAGACAGCCCGACTGCACAATCTCGTCGCGGTCCGCGAAGCTGAAACGCTTCGCCGCGGCGTACACAAGGCGTATATTCTGTTCTATTAAGACTTTCGTCTTTTCGTCTTTCGTGAGGGAATCCATGCCTTACTTAGCCGATCCCTTCACCCTCTTAACCATGAATACGGACGTACCCTGCCCCGGGCGGCTTGTGACGCGCACGTCGTCCATGAACGTCTGCATGACGGCGAAGCCCATGCCCGCGCGTTCCATTTCAGGCTGACTGGTGAAGAACGGCGTCATTGCCTGCGATATGTCGTCTATGCCGCAGCCCGTGTCGCTTACGTCAATGATGACGCGTCCGTCGTCCCACAGCGAAGCGTCAATCACGACCTCGCCCGATTCGTCCTTATAGCCGTGTACAATGGCGTTCGTCACGGCTTCCGAGACCGCCGTCTTCACGTCGTTTATCTCTTCCAGCGTGGGGGAAAGCTGCGACATGAACGCGCTTACAGCAACCCTTGCGAAGCTTTCGTTTGCGCTTTTGCTGTCGAAGCACAGCCGCATATGGTTTTTTCTTATATTCATAATGAAGACGCCTCCCCGCGGCCGTTATCAAGAATGGTGTAAAGCCCCGTAAGTTTCATAACGCGGCGGATGTGCGCGCTTTCGCCCGTCACCGAAACGCCGCCGCCGCGCCGCGCAAGCGTTCTGTAACGCCCGATTATAACGCCTATTCCGCTGCTGTCCATGAAGGTGAGGTTGCGCATGTCCAGCGTTAGGTGGCGTATGCGCGTGTCTTCGATGAGGTTGTCCAGCTCTTCGCGGACGACCTGCGAACTGTTCTGATCGAGTTCGCCTTCGAGCATCACGGTTAACACAGTGCCTTGTCTTGAGTATTTTAACATAAAATAACCACGCCTCGATATTTTTAAGAGATGTTAACTTCAATAAACACAAAGAAAATTCCTGCCGAAAATATGATTTGCGCGGCGGGAATCGTGCGACAAGATTCAAAACCGCTCGGTATTATATTGCGGAATCAAGGCGGTTTTTGCAGAAAACGGTCGCCCCTACAGATTTTACAATATCCGCCCGATTGAACGCAGATAAACCCCTGTAGGGGCGACCGCCTCGGTCGCCCGCGGTTATCAATACATCGCCCGTTTGAATGCAACCTACGGCAACGCCAACAATGTTTGTTCACGTTCAATCATGCATACAACCAAACCCCTGTAGGGGCGATTTCCAATCGCCCGCCGGTCGGTCGTACGTCCCACCCACACCGCCGGATGCGTATGTCTGCCTACGGCGAAATGGGACGTACGCGTAACAGGCGGGCGACCGAGGCGGTCGCCCCTACAAAGGTAATATTTGGAAATTCCCATTTTCGTTTCCTGTTTTTTCAATAATCCATTTTTCAATCTGTTGCGCGGTTTCCTCCGGCGTAAGGTCTGAATTGTCCAGCAATGTCATGGACGGTTCGGTCTTCTCACCGTTTTCTTGCAGCCAGCGATTGAAATGAAGAGATGATGCAATCCGGTTTTTATCATTGATGCCGCGGCCTTCACGCATTCGGCGCTCCATCACGTCGTCGCTGCATACGATGGCGAGGTAGTATATATCCGTGAAATATTTCCTTGCGCCGCAAACCTCAAAATGACGCGGTTCACCGCATCCGCACAGCACACAGGGCTTACCGATCTGCGAGATATTCGCGCACATGGTCAGCCACAGCTCCCGATAAGCGCGGTAGCCGTCGTCCGGATCGCCATCAAAAATATTGTTCCATAGAATATCGCTTTCCAGTACAACGTAATCTGTTTCCCTTTGGAAAAGCACTTCACAGGCACAGGATTTGCCAACGCCGCTCGCGCCGGATACAATGAACAGCGGTTGTTTTTTCGTGGGTATCATTTCGTTTCCTCACTTATCTTTCAAAAAGCATTCCATTTCCTTAAAGCAGAAATACACCCTACATCGAATCAATGAACCTCACAAAAAGCGGGTGCGGCTTATCAGGGCGAGAAAGGAACTCCGGATGATATATCACGCCAAGGTAGAACGGATGCTCGGGACGCTCGAACGCTTCGATAAAGCCGTCCTGCTTGTCTATCGCGGGGAAGCGAACGCCCTTCTCCGTCAACTGCTGAACATACGCGTGGTTCACCTCAAAGCGGTTGCTGTGGCGTTCGCGCACCTCGCGCAGTCCGCCGTAGCATTTGGACAGAAGGCTGTCGGACGAGATAACGATGGTCTGCCCGCCCATGCGCGAACGCTCCGAGCCCGTTTTGTCCGCGCGTTCCTTTGGCATACGGATGATGGGATCGGGTGTGTTTACATCAACTTCCGTTGTGTGGCTGCGCGGCAGGCTAAGCAGACCGCGCGCGGACATGACGAGCGCGAGCTGCATACCGTAACCGATGGCGAGGAACGGCAGCTTATGCATATACGCGTAGCCGGCGGCTGCGATTATCCCTTCCGCGCCGCGCTTGCCGTGACCGCCGGGCGCGATAATCGCGTCAAGCCCAGCCAGATACTTTTCCGCGCCGTCCACTTCTATAGACTGACCCGATATCCACTTTATGTTCACGCCGATGCGCCGAAGCGTTCCCGCGTGGCGAAGAGCTTCCGCGATTGAGCGGTACGCGTCGTGCATCTCTACATACTTGCCGACCAAACCGACGTTCACGGTGCGCTCCGTGTTCTTCGCGCGTTCGACCATGGCAATCCATTCGGTCAAATCCGCGTCGCGTCCGTGCATATCCAACGCGGAAAGAACCTTATCGCCCAAGCCCTCCGCTTCGAGCGCGAGCGGCGCTTCATATATATCCGACATATCCAAATTTTCGATGACGCACTCGGTCGTCACGTTGCAGAACAGCGCTATCTTCTCGCGGGATTCCGTTGTGAGGCTCACGTCGCAGCGGCAGACAAGCAGGTTCGGTTGAATACCGATTGAACGCAGCGCCTTCACGCTGTGCTGCGTGGGCTTGGTCTTTATTTCAAGCTCGCTTCCGACCGTCGGAAGGTATGTCACGTGGATGTAGCAGCAGTCGCAAGGCGGCGCCTCCCACTTCATCTGCCGGATGGCTTCGAGGAACGGGGCGCATTCCATATCGCCGACGGTGCCGCCTATCTCGATGATTGCAACGTCGCCGCCCGCGTCCGCCGCCGCGCAGATTATGCGGCGCTTTATCTCGTCGGTGACATGCGGAATCATCTGGATGGTCGCGCCGCGATACGCGCCCTTCTGCTCCTGTTCCATAATGGAGCGGTGGATAAGCCCCGTTGTGACGCTGGCTTCACCGCCGAGCGTCTCGTCCGTGAAACGCTCGAAGTGACCTATGTCGCGGTCGGTGGGAGTGCCGTCTTCCGTTATATATATTTCACCGCGCTGAAGCGGGCTGAGCAAGCCCTGGTCAATATTGTAGTAAGGGTCCATCTTCTGCATTGAGACGGAAAGACCGCGCGCCTTCAGCAGTCGTCCGAGCGCGGCGGCGGTTATCCCCTTGCCCAGCGACGACGCGACGCCGCCCGTTACGAACACATATTTCATATTCATCACCTCAAAACGCCAATAGGCGAATTATATCATACAGCGCGGGTAAGGGCAAAGGCATTCGCCCGCCGCGCTTGCCTTCGCGTGGGGTATTTTGTTTGTGTGCAGAAAAACGCAACACACAGGATAAACAAGCCCGCATAATATGATTTCGGGGGTGGACAAAATGCAGTTGCTTATAATAGGCGGAGACCTTCGCGCGCACGGATTCGCGAGACTGGCGAGAACGGACGGGCATGAGGTATTCACTTTCGGACACGGCGAGGAACAAGCTTCGGTAATACCGGACACATATGACATAGTCCTTCTGCCGATACCGATTGCCGAACAAGGCGGCTACATTCCCTGCGTCTTGTCTTCCGAACCAATACTTCTGCCGACCATATCAGGTCTTCTCACAGGCGGAATTTGGGGAGGAAGACAGGGTGCAATGTTGTCTTCCGTACTTTTAAAGAACGGTCTTATATGCCAAGACCCAAACGAGATTGAAACGTACGCCGTCGCGAACGCGTATCTTTCCGCCGAGGGCGCGGTTGTTTCCGCGCTGGCGCGCTACCCTGACACGATAAAGGGCGCGCCCGTGCTTGTCGTGGGATACGGGCGGATAGGGCGAAGCCTTGTGCGGCTGCTTGCCGCGTGGGGCGCGGACGTAACCGTCGCGGCGCGGGATACCGTGCAGCGCGAGTGGGCGAAGGCGGAAGGCGCGAAGGCGGTCGATATGGCGGAGCTTTCTGACGCGGCGGCATCGAATAGGATAATATTCCAGACTGCGCCCGCTATGCTTATAAACGAAGTTGTCATACCATCGATAAGAAAAGGCACGCTGGTTTCCGACCTCACAAGGTCGGGAGTTGATATAGAGCGCGCGAGCGCGAACGGACTGATAGCGTGGCGCGACAGCGGCATTCCGGGCAAGTACGCGCCAGACGCCGCGGCGAAGATTCTTTATGACACGATAATGACGGCGCATAAAGCATAACTAATGAGGTGATTTACATGGCAAAGACAAAAATCGGATTCGCGCTGACCGGCTCATTCTGCACGTTCAAGCGCGTTCTTGATGTTGTAGAAGACTTGGTTAAACTTGGGTTTGACGTTCTGCCGATTCTTTCATACGCGTCGTCCGCTTCCGACACGCGCTTCATGAAGGCGGAATTCCTAAAGAGCGAACTTATGCGCGTTACGGGACACGCGCCGCTTGACACGCTCCAGCAAGTAGAACCGATAGGTCCCAAAAAGATGGTGGACGCGCTCGTTATCGCTCCGTGCACGGGCAACTCGCTGGCAAAGCTGGCGCACGGTATCGCCGACACGCCCGTTCTGCTTGCCGCGAAATCTACGCTGCGCAACGCGAATCCCGTCGTGATAGGCGTATCGACGAACGACGGACTCGCCGCCGCCGCGCAGAACATCGGCATCCTTCTCGCGCGCAAGAATATCTATTTCGTCCCGTTCGGGCAGGACGACCACATCGCGAAGCCCGCCTCCATCGTCGCGCACATGGAGAAGGTTGCGCAGACGCTGGAAGCCGCCTTGCAGGGGAAACAGGTTCAGCCGGTGCTGGAGTAAACGAATGAAAAATTAAAAATGAACAATGAAAAATTAATACTTTAGGTTTGGTGTTATAGCTTTCCGTTCCAAAGTAATAATTTTTCATTGTTCATTCTTAATTTTTCATTCGTATATCCTACGGCTGCTTCCCGATATACGCCAGAATGCCGCCGTCCACATAAAGGACGTGTCCGTTGACGAAATCGGAGGCGGGCGACGACAGGAACACGGCGGGTCCCACAAGGTCGTCGGTCGTACCCCAGCGCGCCGCGGGGGTTTTGCTTATGATGAATTTGTTGAACGGATGCTCCGGCGTGCGAAGCGGCGCGGTCTGCGGCGTTTCGATGTAGCCCGGTCCGAGTCCGTTGCACTGGATGTTGAACTCGCCATATTCGCTCGCGATGTTGCGCGTCAGCATCTTGAGACCGCCCTTCGCGGCGGCGTACGCGGAAACGGTTTCGCGTCCGAGTTCGCTCATCATCGAGCAGATGTTGATAATCTTGCCGCCGCGCTTCTCAATCATCCGCGGTATGACGGCTTTGGCGCAGATGAACGGCGCGTTGAGGTCAACGTCTATCACTTTGCGGAAGTCTTCCGCGGACATTTCCGTCATAGGAATGCGCTTTATGATGCCCGCGTTGTTAACCAGTATGTCCACGCCGCCGAACTTCTCCGCGACTGCCGCAACGAACGCCTGAACCTGCGGTTCGTCGGTCACGTCGCAGACCGCGCCGTACGCGTCTATGCCCGCTTCCTTATAAGCCTCGATTCCGCTGTCGACCAAGCTTTGATTGATGTCGTTGAAGACGATTGCCGCGCCCGCCGCCGCAAGCCCCTGCGCTATCGAGAAGCCGATTCCGTATGACGCGCCTGTAATCCACGCCGTCTTGCCTGTCAAATCAAAAAGGTTCCGCATTTTATCCTCCATTATATTTTACTTATATACCGCAGGAAACTCTCGCCCGCGATTCCGCGCACCGTCTGTTCGTCATACCTTGCGCGAAGCGCGTCGACGAGATTGCCCATCTTGCCGGGGTGTTCAAGACCGATCGGCGTAGATTCTATGCCGTCAAAGTCGGAACCGAAGCCGACGTTCCCCGCGCCGCCCAATTGGATTATATGGTCAATATGGTCGACGACGGTCTGAACGGTCACTGGGTTCGGCTTGTCTGAAAGGAACGCGGGATAGAAGTTTATGCCTATCCAACCGCCGCGCAGGATGAGCGCGCGAATCTGGTCGTCGGTGAGGTTGCGCGAGTGGTCGCGCAAAGCGCGGCAGCAGGAATGCGACGCCATCGGTGACTTATCGGCGTGTTCGATTAAGTCCCAAAAGCCGCCTTCGCCAAGGTGCGATACGTCGATTGCGATACCAAGCCTGTTCATCTCGCGCACCGCCTCTAAGCCGAACGGCTTGAGCGGCTTGTCGCCGTCCTTGCAGTGCGGGTATCCAAGCTCGTTCTCGTTGTTCCACAGAAGAGCGCACATGCGCACGCCCCTGTCATAGAATTCGTGAACGCGCTCAATCGACCCCTCGAACACTTCCGCGCCTTCGACAGACAGAATGAAACCCGGCGCGTCTTCCTTCGCGCTCACAAATTCCTTGTATTGAACAAGCCCTTGCGCCGTCAATTCAGGTATGCTTTCAACCTGCGCCATCGCGCGTTCATACGGATGCCCCGCGGGTCCTATTGGTCCCGCCCAGAGCGTGGTCACTTGCAGCGTGACGCCGCCTTGCTTCATATGTTCGTACGTCACGACGGGGTTCACATCGGAAGAAGATTGCGCGGGATGGCGTTCAATCCGACCCGCAAGCTTGGCAAGCTCGGTTAGGGTGTCGCAGTGGGTATCTATAATAATCATAGTGCAATCCTTTTCATTTCTCGCAACTAATTTTACCATATAGTACTATAAAATGCAAAATGAAGAATGAAAAAATAATGGCTTGACTGTTGAAATCAAACCATTAATTCTTCATTATTAATTTTTCATTCTTAATTATCTACACCGCGCGGCTTCCCGTTTCTATATCGTCGTCCAGCACCAGAAGGGGCGGCTGTCCGCCGATGGTGTCCTGCGTTATGATGCACTTGCGCACGTCGTTGCGGCTGGGCAGCTCAAACATCGTGTTCAGAAGAAGCCCCTCAAGCACCGCGCGCAGTCCGCGCGCGCCGCTCTTTCTGTCTATGGCGTTGCGCGCTATCATGCGCAGCGCGTCAGACTTGAACTCAAGCCCGATGTTGTCAAGCGCGAGCAGACTTTGATATTGCTTGACGAGCGCGTTGCGCGGCTCCGTCAGGATGCGCACGAGCGCGTCTTCGTCCAGCTTGTCGAGCGTCACGACTATCGGAAGGCGTCCCACGAATTCGGGGATGAGTCCGAATTTCAGCAAATCCTCGGGGCGGATCTGTTCGAGAATCTTGCCGATATCGCGATCCTCCTTGCCGTGTATCTCAGCGCCGAAGCCCATGGATTTCTTGCCTATGCGGTTCTCGATTATCTTATCGATGCCGTCGAACGCGCCGCCGCAGATGAACAGAATGTTCGACGTGTCTATCTGTATGAATTCCTGATGCGGATGCTTGCGCCCGCCCTGCGGCGGAACGCTCGCGACGGTGCCTTCGAGTATCTTGAGCAGCGCTTGCTGAACGCCCTCGCCCGACACGTCGCGCGTGATGGACGGGTTGTCGCTCTTTCTCGCTATCTTGTCGATTTCGTCGATGTAGATGATGCCCTTCTGCGCGTTCGCGATATCGAAGTCCGCGTTCTGGATGAGGCGCAGCAGAATATTCTCCACGTCCTCGCCGACGTAGCCCGCTTCCGTGAGACAAGTCGCGTCCGCGATAGCGAACGGCACGTTCAATATTCTGGCGAGCGTCTGCGCGAGGAAGGTTTTGCCCGAGCCTGTTGGTCCAAGCATGACGATGTTGGACTTCTGAAGCTCGACGCCCGTCATTTGGACAGGCGAATTTATGCGTTTATAATGGTTGTAGACGGCGACCGCGAGCGTGCGCTTCGCCTGTTCCTGCCCGATGACATACTCGTCGAGGATAGACTTGATGTCCTTCGGGCGAAGCTGGTCGGGCGAGCGCGTCGGCTGCGTAAGCCCCAGATCGTCTGCGATAATGTCTTGGCAGAGCATCACGCATTCGTCGCAGATATAGATTGACGGACCCGCGACAATGCGGCGTACCTGATCCTGACCCTTTCCGCAGAAGCTGCAATGCGCCTGGTCGTTGCTGTTGTTGTTGATGTTTTTCGCCATCGAAAAAATACCTCTGTTCAAAATTAAGAATGAAAAATGAAGAATGAAAAATTAATGGTTTTGAGCTTTAGAAGACAAACAATCAATTATTCATTTTTCATTTTTAATTCTTCATTATTTCTTCCCCTTCTCGCGGGGTTTGTAAATCTCGTCGATTATGCCGTAGGCAAGCGCTTCCTCAGCCGTCATGAAACGGTCGCGGTCGCTGTCGCGCTCTACGCGCTCGACGGGCTGACCCGTCATCTCCGCCATGAGGCCGTTCATCTTGCGCTTGGTGTGGATGAGCCACTCCGCGTGAATCGATACGTCGCTCGCTTGACCGCGCGCGCCGCCCGACGGCTGATGGATAAGTATCTCGCTGTTGGGCAGCGCGAGGCGTTTGCCTTTGTCGCCCGCCATCAGAAGGAACGCGCCCATCGACGCCGCAAGCCCTACGCACACCGTGCGCACCTGCGGCTTGATATACTTCATCGTGTCGTAGATTGCCATGCCCGCCGTGATCGAACCGCCGGGGCTGTTTATGTAGAAAGAAATATCCGAATCGGGATTCTCCATTTCAAGGAATAAAAGCTGCGCCACAATAATGTTGGCGGAATCGTCGTTCACTTCGCCGCCCAGAAAAACAATCCTGTCCTTGAGAAGGCGCGAGTATATGTCATAGCTGCGTTCGCCGCGGTTGGTTTGCTCGACTACCATCGGTATGAGTCCGCTCATCAATTCCTCCAATTCCGCCGTTTGTTTGTCGGCGGAGTTTTTGTGAGTTCATTTTACACTGGATACTATATGCAGTGCAACATGGCATAGTACGCGTCCTACATTTTCGTCTTTTGCCGCTGCCGTCATTATGGTTTGCGCCATGGAAGATTATTCCTTAGAACTTTAACGTTTAAAGATCGCACGCGTCGGGTTCTTCGCCCTTGACGGCGTTCCGCTTGGCGACGTCGCGCAGATACGCGATGGTGTTCTTGCGGCCGATCATCTCGGTGAAGTTTTCCTTCAGGCGAGGATTATTGTCAAGCTGCTTCAGCGCTTCCTCGACGGACATGTTCTGCGTCAGCTTCGCCTCGGTTATCGCTTCTATGAGCTTATCCTTGTCGCGCTCTTCATCATACTTTAGTTTTTCGGTTTCCGCAAGTTTCTCCATACACATGAGAACCTTGAGACGCTCGCCCGCTTGCTTGCGGAACGATTCGCGGATGCCGCTCATATTGCGGATGCGCTCGAAGAAATCGTCGGCCTTCTTGCGGTCGTTGTTGAACGTGCGGTTGGCGTAGCGGTAGATGTCCTCCTCTACCTCACGCTCTATCATTATTTCGGGAATTTCCGTTTCGGAAAGCTCCGCGAGGCGCTCGAGCAGCTCGTTGTCCCACTCGTTCTCCGCGTTCGTCTTCGCCTTCTCTTCCAAATCCTTGCGGACGGACGCGCGGTATTCCTCCAGCGTGTCAAACTCCGATACGTCCTTGGCGAACTCGTCGTCAAGCTCGGGCAGTTCCTTCTCGCTGATTGAGTTCAGCTTCACATGGAAGACTGCGTCTTTGCCGTTCAGCTCATCGTTGCCGTACGCTTCGGGGAAGGTTACGTTTATATCCTTCTCTTCGCCCGCGCTCATTCCGATTACCTGGTCTTCAAAACCGGGGATAAACTGACCGCTGCCGAGCGTCAATTCCTGGTCGTCCGCCGCGCCGCCGTCGAACGCCTCGCCGTCAACCGTTCCCGCGTAGTCGATGTTCACAACGTCGTCTTCCTTGGCGGGTCTGTCTTCCACTTCCAGGATTCGCGCGCCTTGCTCGCGCTTGCGCTGGATTTCCTGCTCGACCGCGTCGTCGTCCACAAAGTCTGAGGGACGCGCCACGTCGATGGTCATATAGTCGCCCAGCGTGACTTCGGGATAAACGGTTACGGCGACGGAGAAGAGGAACGGCTCGCCCTTTTCCGCCTTGTCAATCGTTATATCGGGGTCGTCAACGGGTGTGAGGTTGTTATCTTTCAGCGTGCTGTCGTACACTTCCGGCAGAAGCGTGCGCGCCGCGTGAAACGCCATGTATTCGGAGCCGAAGTAACGCTCGATAATCGGGCGCGGAGCTTTGCCGGGACGGAAGCCCGGTATGCGCGCGCGTCCGCGGTCGCGCAGATAAACCCTATTGAGAGCGGAATCATATTCCTGCGCGTCATATTCATAATGGATAACTGCCTTGCCGGGTGAAAGCCTTTCAACGGTCGCTTGCATTTTACTACTCCTTAGCTTAACTGATTGCACACGATATATTAATGATGCACCGTAAACTATTACATCGGCGCATTATAGCATATGAGAGAGGACGAATCAAGCATACCATCTTTTGTATTGGTTGAAGCAACATTGTGCCTGTTTTGCGCGTCTTATTATTTAGAAGTATTTGGGAAACCCGAGCATGAAAGGCAGGCAGTATAGATGAAGAGAATTTTCGCCGTCGTTATTTCGCTGATACTTATGACCGCGTCCTTCGCGCCCGCGATTGCGACGAGCCTCAACCCGCTCGCCGCGATGCTGATTCCGCCGGAGCAATACCCAACCTGGGAAGATTACTACGCCGATTTCTTTCAAGACAGCTACAGCTATTGCTACACCGCGCTGATGGGCTTGCCGGATTTCGATTACGCCGACGCGCTTGACGCGGACATGCAATACGCGTTCGTATGCATTGACGCGAGCAATATTCCGCTGCTCTACGTAAGGGTGAAAAGCGGCGTCGGGTTCCAATTCCTGTTCGCCAAGGAGCGCGGCGTAATCTGCTGCGTGATGGAAGGCAGATACAGAAGCGGATTCTCCATAATGGAATCGGGGGTTATACATCAGACGTGGAGCAACAGCGCGTTCGAGTCCGGCGGGCAGTTCATAAAGCTTGTCTATTTGAACGGCTACTACATCTACAACATGATGGACAGATACGAGTATGAATACTCCGCGGACAATAACGAAAACGGCATAACCGAAGGAACTGTTTTATTCGACGAAGCGGGCGGAATCGTCAATATAAAATTCTTCAGAAACGTCGACAAGCTTACAAATTGGCTGGGCGGTTTGCCTTATTACGGCGGCTACGCAATAGAGAACGAGCTCTTTTGGAAAACCGCAGCTTCGCCGTCGGCCGTGCCGTCCGCAGCCGACAACGCGACGGTCAGCACGGACAAACTGAACGTCAGAACCGCGCCTTCGACCGAGGCGGACAACGCCGTGGGCTTCATAATCAGGGGCGACCGCGTTCAGATTCTGCAAGCGGTTACATGCAGGACGTGGGAAGGTATGGGGCAGCAGGAATGGTATTATGTGCGCGTACCCGGCGCAATCGCGGGTTATGAGCAGGCGGGACAGGGATTTTGCGGGTATGTGATGGCGGAGTATATTACCGCCGATTAGGTTTTCATGCGCCGTTGCGCTCCATATGGGGCAAAAGATATGTCCTGATTCAATGAGGTGGTATAGGATGAACGAACAAACGGAATACTGGTTTACGATAGCCGACTATGATATTGAAACGGCGAGGGTTATGCTTCTGGGAGGCAGATACCTGTATGTCGGCTTTATGTGCCACCAAGTAATAGAAAAGGCGTTAAAGGGCATAATCGCGCGTGATTTAATAGAAGGAGTAATGCCGCCCAAAATTCATCATTTGTTGAAATTGGCGGAACTCGCAGGGCTATATAACGTTATGTCATCAGAACAACAGGCGTTTATTAAGAAGCTTAATCCTTTGAATGTTACGGCTCGTTATCCGCAGTACAAAGAGGCAATCGCATCGGGATTAAACGCAAAGGTATGTGGTGAATTTTTAACAGGAACAGAGGAATTGTTATGCTGGATAAAGCAGCAATTATAAATACTGTTCAGCGTTACGCGGACGCGGTTATTAAAGAGTTCTCGCCTGCCGCTGTTATATTGTTTGGTTCTTACGCGAAGGGCGTGGCAAATGACGACAGCGACATCGATGTCGGTGTTGTTTTTGACGGCTTTACCGGCGACTGGCTGAGCGTTTCGACACAACTGTGGAATTTGGCATACGATATTAGTTGGGACATTGAGCCGCACTTGCTGGACGTTTCGCAGGATAAGAGCGGGTTTGTTCGGCATGTGTTTAACACAGGGCAAGTAATATATCATGCGTAGGTCGGATTTTCCGACCTTTCCTTTTCATTATCCATTGCATTAGCGCCGAATATTGGTTATACTACCTTATCATCAGAGGAGATTTCGCCAATATGAAAGATATAACCAGCGCCAGCTTGCGCGCGCTTTACCTTGAATTCTTCAAACAAAAAGGACACGCCGTAATACCGAGCGCGTCCGTCATACCGGAGAACGACCCGACCGTATTGTTTACCACAGCGGGAATGCACCCGCTCGTGCCGTATCTGCTGGGCAACCCGCATCCCGCGGGAACGCGCTTGACGGACGTGCAGAAGTGCGTGCGCACCAGCGACATAGACGACGTCGGCGACTTCAGCCACCTCACGTTCTTCGAGATGATGGGCAACTGGTCGCTTGGCGATTACTTCAAGAAGGAAGCGATCGAGTGGTCGTGGGAGTTCCTCACCTCGCCCGAGTGGCTGGGGCTTGACCCCGAACGGCTCGCGTTCTCCGTGTTCGCGGGAGATGAAAACGCCCCGCGCGACGAAGTGAGCGCGGATTTGTGGCACTCCGTCGGTGTGCCGCGCGAGCGCATATTCTATCTGCCTAAGGAAAACAACTGGTGGGGACCCAATGGGCAGACAGGACCCTGCGGGCCGGACAGTGAAATGTTCATGATAACCGACACGCCGGCGTGCGGTTCTGACTGCTCCCCCGCGTGTTCGTGCGGACACTATCTCGAAATCTGGAACGACGTCTTCATGCAGTATAACAAGATCGCGGACGGAACATTCGTTCCGCTGCCCAAACCGAACGTCGATACAGGCATGGGTTTGGAGCGTACGCTGTGTGTTCTGACAGGCAAAAAATCGGTTTATGAGACTGACTTGTTCGCGGAGATCATCGCAAAGATTGAAGAACTGACCGGGGAGAAGTACGGCGAAAGTACAGAAATAACGCGGGCGATACGAATAGTTTCAGACCACATGCGCACCTCCGTCTTCATGATTGGCGACGAGAAGGGCATAACGCCGGGCAAGGTTGACCAAGGTTATGTTTTGCGCAGGATCATCCGCCGCGCCGTCCGCCACGGCAAGAAATTAGGCGCGCCGAACGGGTTCACGGCGCAGGTCGCGCAGGTTATAATCGACAAATATAAGGATGTTTATCCCGAACTCGAGCGCAACGCTTCCTTTATTAAGGAACAGCTTGTGCTGGAGGAGGAGCAGTTCGAGCGCACCCTCCACAACGGCAGCCGCGAATTCGAGAAGGCGGCGGCGCGCGCGAAGGACGGCGTACTTGACGGGCTGACCGCGTTCCATCTTTATGACACATACGGCTTCCCGATAGAGATAACGCGCGAGCTTGCGGCGGAGCATGGTCTCACGGTTGACGAGGCGGCGTACGCGGAACACTTCGAGGCGCACCAAGCGTTGTCCAGAGCGGGAGCGGAGCAGCGCTTCAAGGGCGGTTTGGCGGACCATTCCGACGACACCGCCAAGCTGCACACGGCGACGCACCTTCTCAACGCCGCGCTGCGCAAGGTTTTAAGCCCCGACGTGAACCAGAAGGGCAGCAACATCACGGCGGAGCGCCTTCGCTTCGACTTCAACTTCGCGCGCAAAATGACGAAGGAAGAGCTGGTCGAGGTTGAAAGGCTGGTCAACGAGGCGATTGCCGCGGACGCGGTTATAGACTGCCGCGAGATGACCGTCGAGGAAGCCCGAGAGGAAGGCGCGGTCGGCGTGTTCGAGGGCAGATACGGCGAGCGCGTGAAGGTGTACGCGATGGGCGGCTTCAGCAAGGAGATCTGCGGCGGTCCGCACGCGAGCCGCACGGGCGAGCTTGGGCATTTCAAGATTCAGAAGGAAGAAAGCTCCTCCGCGGGAGTGCGCAGAATCAAGGCGGTTCTTGAGTGAAGAGTGAACAGTTAATAGTTATTAACTATTATTTACAAGCACTAAACTCTTAACTTTTAGCTTTTAGCTTATAACTTTTAACTTTTAACTTTTAGCTTTTAGCTTATAACTTATAACTTTTAGCGTTTAGCTTATACCTTATAACTTTTAATTTTTAGCTTTTAACTTTTAACTACCCTCAGCTAGGAAAAGGAGAAGTATAATGATCATCACCACCACACCATCCATCGAGGGACACGCGGTTGACACATACTACGGCGTAGTGTTCGGCGAAGTAGTCGCGGGCGTGAACTTCATGCGCGATTTCGCGGCTTCCATCAGGAATTTTATCGGCGGGCGTTCCGCGGCGTATGAAGAGGAACTCATGGGCGCGCGGCATGAAGCGTTGCAGGAGATGTCCGACCGCGCGGCGCAGCTTGGCGCGAACGCGGTTATCGGCGTGGATATCGACTACGAGGTACTGGGCGCGGAGAACAACATGCTGATGGTGACTGCAAGCGGCACGGCCGTTAAGATTTCGCGCAAGTAGTACGATGCAATGCTTGCCCCTTGCTTTATGGAGTAAAAATTGTACGAGATAATTCGGAAGAAACGTTTGAACGAGACGATAACCCTTATGACCGTCAATGCCCCGCGCGCGGCGCTTCACGCCAAACCGGGGCAGTTTGTCGTTCTGCGCGCGGACATATACGGCGAACGCGTTCCTCTGACAATCGCGGACAGCGACGGCGCGGCGGGTACGATTACGGTAATCTTCCAGTTGGTCGGCGCGTCCACAAGAAAGCTTGATATGCTCGAAGTCGGCAGCAGTTTGGCGGACGTGACGGGACCGCTCGGCAGACCGTCGGAACTGCAAGGCATAAAACGCGCCGCGATTGTCGCGGGCGGGCTGGGCGTTGCGATTGCGTATCCCATCGCGAAGGCGCTGCGCAGTCTTGGAGCGAGCGCAGACGGGTTCGTGGGTTTCCGCAGCGAGGGCTTGATTATATTGCAGGACGAGTTCACCTCGTTCTGCGACTATATCGACATACGCACCGACGACGGCAGCAACGGCAGCGCGGGCTTCGTTACAGACGGGCTTCGCGCAAGGCTTGAAGCGGGCGAGCGGTACGACGAAGTGATTGCGATAGGTCCGCTTCCGATGATGAAGGCGGTCTGCAACCTCACCAAACCATACGGAATCAAAACTACGGTCAGCATGAACTCTATTATGATAGACGGAACGGGCATGTGCGGCTGCTGCCGCCTGACAGTCGGCGGGCAGACGAAGTTCGCGTGTGTGGACGGTCCCGATTTCGACGGTCATCTGGTCGACTTCGACGAAGCGGCGCGGCGCGGCAGGTTCTATTTGGCGGAGGAAAGGGAAGCGGAAGAACATCGGTGCCGCCTTTTGGAGAGTGCAATCAATGGCTGATATGGCAAAAACCAAAACTTACATGCCGCTTCTTCCGATAGATAAGCGCCGCGCCACGTTCGAGGAGGTCGCGCTCGGATACACCGCGGAGCAAGCGCGGAAGGAAGCGGGACGCTGCCTCAATTGCAAGCACCGCCCCTGCGTTTCGGGCTGCCCCGTGAACGTCGCCATACCCGAATTCATCGCGGCTATCCATGAGGGCGACGGAGAACGAGCGGGCGAGATTATCCGCAAGACGAACAGCCTTCCCGCCGTGTGCGGGCGCGTGTGTCCGCAGGAGAACCAGTGCGAGAAGCTCTGCGTGCGCGGCAGGCAGGGCGAACCTGTGGCGATAGGTCGGCTTGAGCGCTACGCCGCCGAATTTGAACCTCGGAATGGCGGCGGGCGGCAAAACGCCGAACCTATAAATGTAAACCACCCCGCCAAAACTGCGGTTTTGTCGGGGACCCCGGTAAAGGTTGCGGTGATAGGCTCCGGTCCCGCGGGGCTTTCCGCCGCGGGAACTCTTGCCAAAGCGGGATTTACTGTCTCAATATTTGAAGCGCTGCACAACCCCGGCGGCGTGCTGGCGTATGGGATACCCGAGTTCCGTCTGCCGAAGAATCTGGTGAAGAAAGAGATTGACGCTCTCACGAGCCTCGGCGTTTCCATAGAAACCAACGTCGTGATAGGCAAGTCGCTGACGCTCGACGATTTGCGCGGCGAAGGCTTCTCGCGCTTCGTCATATGCTCCGGCGCGGGGTTGCCGCAGTTCATGAACATCAAGGGCGAGACGCTGCCCGGCGTTCTTTCCGCGAACGAATTTTTGACGCGCGTCAACCTTATGAAGGCGTATCGCTTTCCCGAGTTTGATACGCCTGTGCGCGTCGGCAGGAAGGCTGTCGTTGTCGGCGGCGGGAACGTCGCGATGGACGCCGCGCGCTGCGCGCTTCGCCTGGGCGCGGAAGTGACTCTCGTCTACAGGCGCGGCAGGGAAGAGATGCCCGCGCGCGCGGAGGAGATAGAACACGCGATTGAGGAAGGCGTACGCTTCGAGCTTCTGACAAACCCCGTCGAATACACGCGCAAGGAAGACGGAACGGTCGGCGGCGTTTCGTGCGTCCGCATGGAGCTTGGCGAACCCGACGCGTCGGGACGGCGCAGGCCGCGCGAAATTGCGGGAAGCGAGTTTACGATAGACTGCGACACGGCGATTATCGCAATCGGCAACGCGCCGAACCCCACGGTAACGTCCGCTTTGCCCGACCTCGCCACGCAGAAGTGGGGCGGCGTTATAGCGGACGACGACGGACGCACAAACCTGCCGAACGTGTACGCGGCGGGCGACGCCGTTTCGGGCGCTGCGACCGTCATTCTCGCGATGGGCGCGGGTATGCGGTGCGCGATGGATATAATCAATATGTAAGGGGAAGGCTCAAGCTCACCCTTACATTTTATTTGCAATATAGCCCTTTATATCGTTTACGATATACTGCCGCCCCGTTGTGTGAAGCGCTTCATAGCAGCGTTTGATGTAATCCAAAACGCCGTGGCGGTTGAACAGCTTAATCACGGCTTTGCCGGATAAGTGTTCCGCCGCCTTGTACTCCTCAACACAATAGACCGCGAAGCGCGTCTTATCGTCCACCTGTCTATGCCTCCTCGGGGTACGTAATCCGTCCTGTCTGCTGTTCCTCGTTGAAAAGTTCAAACAACGCGGGAACGCTCAAGTGCCACAGCTTGGTTTCGTCCCGTTCCAATTGCGCGTAAAGCTGCGAGCTGTACAGCCGCGTGAACGCTTCTTGTTCTTCTATGGCAAGTCTGTCCATTATCAAACCTATCAAGCGCGGAACGATAAGTTCAAGAACGCCTTTGATGCTGTCCATAGTTTTACCGCTCCTTCCTAACAACACTTGCATTATATACGCATAAGCGAGCTTTGCCAACTGCGGCGGATTTGTTTTGGATGTGCCTAATCCTGCAAATGTCTTCCATTCTCGATAATTATCGAATCTTCGCGTTGCAAAAATGAATTTTGTGTGGTAGAATACATGCAATTCTACCGCGGACGCGCGTAATATGGCGCGGTCCGCGTTGGATAAAAAGGAGGAGTTATATGAAGAAACGTGTATGGGCTGTCGCTCTCGCGTGCGTCATGCTGGCCGCGATGGGCGTTATGCCTGCAATGGCGGAAGATACCATCAAGCTTGGCGGACTTGCGCCGCTGACGGGACCTGTCGCGCAATATGGTCTGGCCGTCCAAAAGGGCGTCGACCTTTACATTGAGCAGCTTAACGCGGCCGGCGGAATCGACGGCAAAAAAGTCGAGATAATCTGGTACGACGAAAAGGGCGACGAACAGGAAGCCGTCAACGCGTACAATCTGCTCGTCGACATGGACGAAGTCGTCGGCATAATCGGCGACGTCACAAGCAAGCCGATGTACGCCGTGGTTGACCGCGTGAAGGAAATCGGCATCCCGATAATCACCGCGTCCGCCACGTCTTACGACATTACGACGGACAACCCGAGCGTATTCCGCTCATGCTTCCTCGACCCGTTCCAGGGAACAATCGCCGCGAACTTCGCTCTGGAAACGTTAGAGGCCAAGAAGGTCGCGGTCATCTACGACGTAGCTGACGACTATTGCATAGGGCTCGCGGAAGCGTTCAAGGCGCAGGCCGAAAAGAACGGGCAGGAAGTCGTGGCGTACGAAGGAAGCACGGCGACAGACGTAGATTTCACGGCGCAGTTGACGAACATCGCGGCGAAAGCGCCCGACGTGCTTTATGTCGCCCATTACTATCAATCCGCCGCGCTCATCGTGCAGCAGGCGGCCAAGCCCGAAGTCGCGCTCGATTGCTACTTCCTTGGCGCGGATGGAATCGCGGGTATAGAGAATGTTGTATCCGACCCCTCCCTGCTTGATAACAAATTCTTCTATACGGATCACTTGCCGACCGACTCCACCGATCCCGTCGTCGTAGACTTCCTCGCGGCGTTCGAGGCGAAGTACGGCGAACCCATCTCGATGGCGTTCAACGCTACAGGCTACGACGCGGCGCTGCTTCTGTGCGAAGCCATCAAAGCGGCGGGTTCGACGGATTACGCGGCGGTAACGGCGGCGCTTAAAGCCACCGACGGCGTACAAGGCGTCACAGGCAAGTTCAGCTTCGACGACCACAACGACCCGATCAAATCCGCCTATATCATGACGTTTGAGGGCGGCAAGCAGACGTTCCGCGTAAGACAGGATCCGTAAGACAAACAATTCACCGGGGTCCCCGCCAAATCCGCAGATTTGGCGGGGTGGTTTATTCATCGGAACGCGGTTTGCGCCGCGTCAGACTGTCGACAAAAGCCCACAGGCGTTGTAAAGGGCGGGCGACCGCGGCGGTCGCCCCTACAGGGTGTATGCTATCGGTATACAGGAGCGCAATATGCTGTAGGGGCGAGCCCCCGGCTCGCCCGCGGGCATACAAAACAAACGTTTTTGTCGACAGTCTGAACGCGGTTTACGCCGCGTTTTTTTTGTGCGCGAAGCATGGTTCAGCGTTCCGCAGGGCATAATATCTTGTAGGGGCGATTTCCAATCGCCCGAACTTGCGGAGGATATTATGGAAGCGGAACGCAAAAGAGACCATTCGGGGAAAATACTTCTTATCGTGCTTTTAACGGGGCTGCTGCTGGTCGCTGCGGGAATATATTTCTCATACAGATCAAAGCAGCCGCAGAATAATACGTCGCAGGAAACGGTTAAGACGGCGGTGTCGCGCGTCGCTGTTGGCGCGCAGCTTGAGCAGACGCTGAACTATCAACGATGCGGACACAGCGTGGTGCGAACCGTAACTTCGCCGCCCGAATGGGCGGGTCTTTCCGCCGACGAGCTGAACGACAAAATAGATATGGCGTGGCGCGTGACGGAATTCTCGCCGGAGCGCATCCTGATGAGCGAGAACATCATGTCGTTCTGCCCCGCGCACTACGTGCTTATGCCCGATGAGACAGGCATGGTCTGCGTATGGTCGAACCGCCTGGGCGACGGCATGGAACGCGTTTACGACACAGGCATAAACTTAACGGACACGCGCGAAGACGTGCGCGAGCTGATACGCGTCGGACGCGCCTTCGACACGCTTGACGAAGCGCAGGCGTACATAAAATCCGCGCGATAACGGGAGGAACGCAAATGAGCCTGATGGACATGGATATGCCAAAAGATACGCTGCTTGACAGCGCAAACGCCGCGATGGTTTCGGAGCGCCCGCAATACATAACGCCGCGCGGCGGACTGCGCTGGCGGGTTATCGCGGGAGCGCGGATCCGCGCTAAAAAATGACACTTTAATGACACTTTATTGAGAATTGTTTTTCCTGCGGAATGGAATTCGCGCGGTGAATCGTCCTATCGGTGAATACTTAATTAAGCCGGAGGACGATTATGCCGAGGAAAATTCCGAAATACAAGCCGATTAAGCGCCGGAAGACGCGCATGACGGGGCAAAACCGCCCGATGGGTTTTGTTTCCGTTTTGATTATACTCACATTCGTTGTGATTGGCGCGGTCGCGCTATACATGACAGGCATATTCGACCCCGTTGTCCTCGCGAATCCGCTCGTCGAAACTCCCGCGGACCAACTGAACATTCCGCCGATGCCAACGCGTCAGCCTGAAGCTTCGCTTCCGCAAGCAGCATACACAATCGCTTCGTCCGCGAAGGTCTCGGGCATTACGGCCGAGCAACGCGAACAGGTGAAGCAGGATATAATCAACGCGAACCTTGAAGTCTATTCGACCATAACCGCGGATTGGGACATCGACCAGATTCTGGAAGCCATGAAGGACGTGCCCGACTTCTATGTGAAGGACACAAGCCGAATAGTCATCCGCGCGTCCGAACTGAACCCGAACAAGAATCTTCCCGACACTTGGACAAATATTCTTATGCTCGGCACGGACGACCGCGACGCGAATAAATCAGACGGACGCACCGACGTGATGATTATCGCGTCGCTCAATTCTAAGACGGGCGAGATTAAGCTTTCCTCGCTCGCGCGCGACATGTTCGTAAATCTGCCGGTCGGCGGCGCGCACCGCATAAACGAAGCCCACGCCTACGGCGGACCGAACCTCGCGATGAAGACGGTAAACGAGCTGTTCGACATGAACATCACAAAGTATGTTCGCGTGAACCTGCACGGCGTGGTCGACATCATAGACGTGTTCGGCGGCGTTGACATCGAGCTTCAGCCGGGCGAAGCGGAGCAGATCAACTACAACGTTGCGGTTTCCGAAGATTACGAGGGATTCGAGAAGAACCCCGACCGCGTTCCGATTCCCAAGGATAAGGTCGGCTTGACGCGCCTTGACGCCCTGCAAGCGCTCGGCTACGCGCGCATCCGCCACATCGATTCCGACTTCGCAAGAACCAACCGCCAGCGCGCTCTGCTTGACAAACTGCTCGGGATGGCGTTTACGGACGCTTCGCCCGCCAAGGTTCTGCTTCTGGCAAACGTTATGGTTCCGTACACCGCGACTAACCTCGCGCTTTCCGACATTGTGCGGATAGGCGCGAACATGGTTATGGCGGGGCTGTCGCCGATGGAGTCGCTGTCCGTGCCGATAGAAGGCGCGTTCAAATACGTGCAGATAGAAGTGCCGTCTGATGATGAAACCGCGGCGGCGACGGCTTCCGTTTTGGACGTCAACCTTACAAGAAACCGCGACGCGATCCACACGTTCATCTACGGAGAGGTTATCCCGAGGTAGCCGCCGTGCCGCAGCTTGAAGCGTACAAAAAGGAATTGGACTATTCATACGCGCCGGGGCTTTATCCCTCGCGCGTATGTATTGAGAAGCGCCCCGACCTCGCGCGCCGCCTTCTTCTGTCGAAAGAAGCGAGCGGCGAAGGCGTGGATACTCTTATCCGTCTGGCGGAAGAAAAGCGTGTGCGCGTCGAGTATGCGGACAACGTTTTGAAGAAGCTGGGCAAAGAAATTGGTAAAGAGAACATCTACGCCGCGTGCGTGTTCGAGAAGCCGCGGGACGAGCCGGGCGAATCGCGGAACCACATCATGTTGGTGAATCCGTCCGACGCGGGCAACGTCGGCACAATCATGCGCAGCATGGCGGGCTTCGGTTTCCGCGACTTGCGGATTATCACGCCCGCCGCCGACTGCTTCCATCCAAACACGGTTCGCGCGTCGATGGGCGCGGTGTTTCATCTGCGAGTTTCTCTTTCACATGAATTTACCGGTACGTCGGATTGCCGCTCGTATTACCCTTTCATGCTGATTGACGGCGCGGCAACGTTGTCTTCTGTAGAAGAAGCGGCGGAACCGTACACGCTCATCTTCGGCAACGAAGGCGCGGGGCTTCCGCAAACGTTCGCAAACATCGGAACGCCGCTTATCATCGAACAATCGCGCGATATAGATTCGCTGAACCTTTCCGTCGCGGCGTCGGTCGCAATGTATCATTTCAGTTTGCTGAAAGAGTAATGATAGAGGTAACGATGAGCGTTCTCGCCAATCCGTCGGATTTGTCCGCGGAATTCATCGCGGTATGCCAACAACAGTTGTCAGACATACTTAAAGAAGCCGCCGCCGCAGTTCCCGCCGATTGCGCGGGCGATTCGCCGCGCCTTCTTGTGATAGGCTGCTCGACCAGCGAAGTCGGCGGCGGACTCATCGGAACGAGCGCGTATGAAAACCTCGGTGCGGCTCTGGCGCGAACGGCAATCGAGTTTTGTAAAGGATTCCGAAAAGAATTCCCGAAAGAAAACAAGCTTCATCTTGCGGCGCAGTGCTGCGAGCATTTGAACCGCGCGCTTGTTGTATCGAAGGAAACCATGCGCGAGTTCAATCTGACGCGCGTGATCGCGCTGCCGACGCCTGAAGCCGGAGGCTCGTTCCCGTCGGCTGTGTATAACATGCTGGAGAACGCCGTGTTAGCGCGCGATGTTTCAGCTGATATCGGGCTGGACATCGGAGGAACGTTAATCGGTATGCATGTCCGCCGCGTCGCGGTGCCCGTTCGCCTTTCCGCGCGAACGATCGGACACGCGCATGTTACCGCTGCGTATTCGCGTCCCGAATATACGGGCGGCGCGCGAGCGAAGTATACTTGACGTTTTCTTGGCTACCGTTCAGTCCCTCCCCAAAAAAGAGTATAAACTATCGATATAAAATTATCAAATCCCTCTTGACAGAATGACCAAAAAAATGTAAACTTTATCTGTAAGTTTGTTTTTACTTGAGATGTGTTTTGGGAGGATTCAAATGACGTTAACGGCCGCGAACAAACCGCCGCGCAAAAAAAACTCGTACAATCCCGCCAAAACAAAAAAGCTGCTCGCGCTGACTTCAATGGCGGCGCCCGGCGCGATATGGCTTATCATGCTTCGCTATCTTCCGATGGCGGGAATTATCATCGCGTTCCAGGATTACAAGGTGTACCCGAAAGGGCCGTCGCTCCTCAACAATATAATCCACAGCAAATTCGTAGGCTTGGATAATTTCAAGTTTCTGTTCAGCTCCACCGACTCATGGATTATGATTCGCAACACGGTCGGCTACAATCTGGTGTTTATCGCGCTGGGTCTTGTCATATCCGTCGCGTTCGCAATCCTTCTGTTTGAACTGCCGCGCAAGCGTATAGCGAAAACGTACCAAACAGTGATGTTCTTCCCATACTTCCTAAGCTGGGTCGTCGTCTCCTACTTCCTGTTCGCGTTCCTGTCTCCCGACAAAGGGCTCATCAACATGACGCAGAAGGCGGCGTGGACGGGCGAGGGCGTATTCCGAGGAACACAGTGGTACAGCACGACGGGACCGTGGCCCTACATTCTCACGTTCGCGAACGTATGGAAGAACACGGGCTATACGGCGATATTGTATCTTGCGACAATAACGGGCATCGACTTCTCGCAGTATGAAGCCGCGCGGATAGACGGCGCGAACCGCTGGCAGCAGATGAAGTATGTCACGCTTCCCAACATCAAGCCGATGATTACCATCCTTCTCATAATGAACCTCGGCAAGATATTCAACGCCGACTTCGGCTTGTTCTACTCGCTGCGGATGGGTTCGGGCGCGCTGAACTCGGTTACGCAGGTTATCGACACATACGTTTACGCGGCGCTGATAAACACGCGCGGCAACCTCGGCATGACGACCGCCGCGGGTTTGTTCCAGAACGTGGTCGGGTTTATCTTCCTTATGAGCGCGAACGCCGTCGTGCGCAAGATTGACCCTGACAACGCGCTTTTCTAGAAACGAGCTTTAGGTTTTAGGTACGAGGTATAAGGTACGAGGTATTAGGTGCGCAGGTTCTAAAGAAACGCCTGACACGCTTGCGCGTCAGCCAAAGGAGTTTGAGTGAGCGTATGACAACAGCAATAAGCAAACGCAAGCCGAAAGATCTAACGCATGTGAGCCTTAAAACAGAAGCGCTGTTCCACGTTATTCTGGGCGGCTTCTGTCTGGCATGCGTCATTCCGTTTATATTCGTCATCATCATAAGCTTCACTGCGGAAGAATCCATCCGCACTATAGGCTTCTCGTTCACTCCGACCATTTGGTCGCTTGAATCGTACAGATACGTGTTCAGTTGGGGCGACCAACTGTGGCGGTCGTATTTGAACAGCTTCATCATAACCGTCGGCGGAACTATCCTCTCGGTCCTCATATGCGTTCTTTATTCATACACGCTGTTTCGGCGCGACTTCAAGCTGCGCAAATTCTTCATCTTCTTCAGCTTCTTCACGATGATGTTCGGCGGCGGTCTCGCGCCCACCTACATGGTGAGCAAGAACATACTGGGCCTCAACAACAATTACTGGGCGATGATAGTCCCGATGCTCGTCAACCCGTTCCTGTTCATCGTCATGCGCACATTCTTCCAGACGACGATTCCCGACGCGCTGATTGAGTCCGCCTCAATTGACGGCGCGGGCGAATACCGTACGCTGTTCCAGATAATCGTGCCGATAAGCAAGCCCGGCATCGCGACAATCGCGCTGCTCACCGCGCTGGCGTATTGGAACGAGTGGTTCATACCGATGCTTTACGTATCCAACGCGAACCTCATACCGCTTCAATATCTGCTGATGAAGATGCAGAACCAGATAGACTTCCTTGCCAAGAACAGCGCGATGATAGGCGCGGACGCGGTGAACATATTGGCGCAGACGCCGCGCGAGAACCTGCGCATGGCGCTCGTCGTGTTCATCGTGCTGCCGATAGCCTGCGCGTATCCCTTCTTCCAGCGCTATATCGTCTCGGGGCTTACGATAGGTTCCGTCAAGGGATAAGCAAGAATAACGAGAGCGAAATCGTTTTATATCGTACAAGGTTTATCGTTCCCGGTCCGCGCGCGCGGAATTCTTCAGAGTATCTTCAGGGACAAGCCCTGTCGATATAAGGTACGAAAAGGTCGAAACAAAAAAACGAAAGGGAGATACTAAATGAAGCGCGCACTGTCATTAATCTTAAGCCTCACCCTCATCCTCGCGCTGTTCACAGGCGTGAACTTCGCAAGCGCGGCGGACGACTTCTCTCAGGAAGTCACCGTTCAGATAATGCTGCACGGCAGCAACGTTACCGACCCCGCGCCCGTCATTGAAAAAATCAACGAATACCTCAAAGAAAAGCTCAACATGAAGCTCGACGTCATCTGGGGAACATGGGCGGACTTCGACCAGAATTCAGTCCTTATGCTCGCCGGCGGCGATCCGTGCGACATCTACTTCACCTGCTCATGGTCGGCAAACGAATACGCGTCGTATGCCCGCAACGGTTCGTTCCTGCGTCTTGACGACCCGGAGAACGACCTCATCGCGGCTTACGCTCCTGACCTGTTCAAATCCATCCCCGCCATTCTCGGCGAAGGCGCGTTGGTTGACGGCGCTTCGGGCGAAGGCATCTACGCCATTCCCGGTTACAAGGATTTCGCCCAGCTCTACACCTGGGACATAAACACACCCCTTCTCACCGAACTTGGCTATACCCTTGAAGATATCAAGTCGTACGCTGATTTCGGACCGCTTCTTGCCGCCGCGAAAGCCCTCAAGGGCGACAGCTTCTATCCGCTGTATGTGGAACAGGGCGTTATGCAGCGCTTCGTCCTCAATCTGGATATCGTCGACAGCAGCCTCCTTCTCGGACTGCAGTTCGATACGGAGAATCCATCCCAGACCGAACCCATCATCAAGTCCGTATACGAAATGCCGGAATATAAGGCATTCGTAGAAAAGACTTACGAATACTCGCAGGCGGGATACATCAACCCCGTTCACGCTGTCGCCGAAGCCTCCAACTCCGAGCGCAGCAACGCGCAGCTTAACGGCGCGTACCTCATCGGAACGCAAGTTTACGCCCCCGGCTACGAAGCACAGGCAAGCGCGGAGCGCGGATTTGAAGTTTCATTCGTTCCGCTGCACACGCAGTATACGTCAATCACCTCGCTTCGCGGCGCGATGATGGCCGTTTCCGCATACTCCAAGCATCCCGAACGCGCGGTCGCTTTCCTCAACCTGCTTAACACCGATCCGTACCTCATGACGCTCATGGCGTACGGCGTTGAGGGCGTCCATTACACAATCAACGCGGACGGTCTGCTTGAATTCACAGACAAGCACAACGACTACATGCCATGGCGCAACGGCATCGGCAACATCACGCTGCTCCCGCCGCAGGCCGCCGAAGGCGCGGACATTTGGGATAAGTACGCGGCTCAGGCTGAAGCGCAAGTTCTCCCGACAGGAACATGGTCGTTCGACCAAACGCCGGTCGCGAACGAGATGGCTGCGCTTGCGAACGTCGCGGCAGAATACACAGGCGGACTTACGGCCGGCACGGTTGACCCCGCGGTCGTTCTCCCCGAGTTCATCGAGAAGCTTAAGGCGAACGGAATCGACAAGGTCGTCGAGGAAGCCAACCGTCAGCTTCAAGAATATCTCGCCAATCAAGCTGATTAATACAAAAGTATAAAAAAATGGGGCGGCAGCGATGCCGCCCCATTTTCCTGCCCGATGATCGTACGACCCTGTTTGCCGCAGATATCGTATGCCATATACATTGTTATCACCTACGGTGCGGCGGCGACGTACGCGGTACAGGCGGGCGATTGGAAATCGCCCCTACAGGGGTTTACAACATTCAATCGGGCAGATATCGTAAAATCTGTAGGGGCGACCGGCCTCGGTCGCCCGCGGGTTTCAATACATCGCCCGAGTGATATCACCATACATATGTAGGGGCGATTTCCAATCGCCCGCACGTTACGCGTACGACCCATTTCACCGCAGACAGACATACGTATCATACGGTGTGGCGAGGACGTACGCGTTACAGGCGGGCGATTGGAAATCGCCCCTACAGGGGTTCTATTCCTCCGCCGCCTGAGGTGTATCCGACGCAGGTTCCGCCGCAGCGTCCGCTTCGCGTACGCCCGCCCTGTGCATCCGAACGGGGCAACTGTCGAGCTTCTTTACGGAGAGGTACGTGCCGGATTCAACGTTGAATATAGCACCGTTTTCGAGTATAACACTTATACTAACGGTATTGTTTGGAAACAACTTGAGGGAATAGTTTCCTGAAACAATATTTTTCTGTCCGGCAACAAAATGTTTACTGACTACTGATTGCGGAACTCTAAATCCATTTACATAAATCACTAATCCAACAATGCCAGTCTGCGTTACTATTCCGTCAAGCTGGTAATTGATTTCGTAATCGCCGCTCCGTTGGATGTAGAACACATCTGCAACAATGCCAATATTTTTATTGACACCAAGAATATCAAACGGAATCGGTTGCTCGTCATAAAGACCTGTGCTATTATTCAAGCTTGCACCAGCTCCGCTATTATACGCATATCCATACGCGCACAGCCCAAACATAAAAGGCGCGGGACGTCCGTCCCTTCCCCTGTGGCCGCGTGGTCCGCGCGGACCCCTCGGTCCTTCCGGCCCTCTTCTGCCCGGAGGTCCCGGTATTAACTGAAAGTCTTCAAGGTTGCATTGCCCGTGTTTCCTCGGGCGGTCGTTGTGTTCGTAGTATTCAAAATCGTAATCGTCATAGTGTGCCATATTGTACTCCTTATGGTTATAATAATAGATATATAAATAAGTTTCCGCGCTTTATGTCACTATCAGCATATGTCAAAACTTGTCCCGCGTTACTGCTTGTCACGGCGGCGCGCAAAAGATAAGGCGCATCGCTGCGCCTTATCCGTTGACAAATCTGTCTTACTTTTCGATGTGATACGTGTCGACGACTTCCTGCGCGTACACAGGGGCGACAGTCTTCACGACCTTCTTCACAACCGGAGTCACTATTTCGGTCTGGCTGCAAACGGGGGTCGCCTGAGGCGCGGGCGCGCACTGCGGAGCCGCGGCGTAGGTGATGACAGGACGGTTGTGCACCGCGCCGTACTGCACCTGTGGGCAGTGCTTCGCTTGCACATACATCGGATTCGCGGCACACTGCGCAGCAGGTACGCACTTGGCGAGACGCTTCGCGGCCCAATCACAGATGTGGGTCTTGTAATAGTTCACGAGCTTCTTAATCGCCCAAACCAAAAGGATGAGAAGAAGCAGAATAAGAAGAATAAGAGCGATATTCTGAGTGATCCAAGCTAACATTTATTATTAACCTCCCGCAATTGCGGCGGGCAGCCTTCCCGAAAATGATTGTCAAATTGAAAGTCAAGTTGAAGCAGTCAACGGGGAAACCACCCGTCCGTACGAACATACTTTTCTTAATACAGAAAGCGTCCGTTGGAATATATTATGCGCCTGTCCCAAAATGTGTGCGTGTGATACAACTTCTTCATTTGTGTTTATCGGCGCCGCTTGCCAAGCGTCTCGGTTTTGTATATTATGAGGACAATGAATATATCGTCGGAGGTATCTATGGATAAAGACACGATTCTCAAAAACTATGACGGCGCGAAGCGGGCGTTCGCGTCGCTCGGCGTTTCAACCGACGCGGCTGTCGCCAAGCTTAAGTCTATTCCCGTTTCGGTTCACAACTGGCAGGGCGACGACGTGCGCGGCTTTGAAGGCGGAAGCGAAGCCAGCCAGAACCTCGTGACGGGCAACTATCCCGGCAGAGCGAGGAACGGCGACGAGATGCGCCGCGACCTCGAATTCGCGATGAAGTTCTCGCCTCTTACGCACAAGGTGAACATCCACAGCATGTACGCGGAACCCGCGGCGCGCAAGGACAGATGCGACTATGACATTGAAGACTTCTCAAAGTGGGTAAATTGGGCGAAAGAGAACAAGCTCGGACTGGACTTCAACGTATCATACTTCACCCACGCCATGATGAACGACGGCAACTCGCTCGCCTCCCCCGACAAGAAAACGCGCGATTACTGGATAAAGAACGGTATCGCGGGGCGCAGGATTTCCGCGGAGATAGGGCGGCGGCTCGGGCAGGTCTGCATGAACAACCTTTGGGTTCCCGACGGAACGAAGGATATTCCCGCGGATAAATACGCGTGGCGCAAGCGTCTGACCGACTCGCTGGACGAAATATATGAAGCGAAGTACGACGACGCGCACACTCTCGACACCGTCGAGGGTAAGGTGTTCGGCGTCGGCACGGAGTCGTTCGTCGTCGGCTCGCACGATTTCTACCTTGCGTACGCGCTGAAGCGCGGCGTTGGCGTTACGTTCGACACGGGGCATTATCACCCGACGGAGGACGCGGCGGACAAGATTTCCGCGGTAGTGCCGTTTGTGAAGTGTCTGCAATTGCACCTGACGCGCGGAATCCGCTGGGACAGCGACCACGTGCTGATACAGGACGATTCGCTGCGTTCCATCCTGCGCGAGATAAACCGCATGGACGCGTTCTCTACAACAGAAAATCCCGAAAACAAGGTGCATGTTGGGCTGGACTACTTCGACGCGTCCATCAATCGTGTCGGCGCGTGGATTATCGGGCTTCGCGCCGCTGGCAAGGCGCTGCTCGCCGCGCTGCTCGAACCGACGCGTCTCCTTCGCGAAGCGGAAGAGCGCGACGACAAGACCCTCCGTCTCGCGTTGACCGACGAGCTGAACAATCTGCCCGTGAACGCCGTATGGGATTATGTGTGCGAAACGTCGGGGAGCGGCGGGCGCGAATGGATTGACGCGCTGAAGATATATGAAGCCGAGGTTCAGTTGAAGAGGTAATTGACAATAAGTTGGGTTCGGGCGGCATTCTGCCGCTCCGGGCTGTCGACAAGGCTTGACGGTGTTGTAAAGGACGGGCGAACGACCCACCCCGCCAAATCTGCGGATTTGTCGGGGACCCCGGGAGGCGGTCGCCCCTACAGGATGTATGCTATCGGTATACAGGAACTCAATATGCTGTAGGGGCGAGCCCCCGGCTCGCCCGCCCTCTGCAACACGAAAAGTTTTTGCATATAATTATGAGGTGCGTCACCCCAATTGCCCCTGCAATTAATGTATTCACAGATGAATCGTTTACGCGTCCAACGCCCCCTGCCGAAACTCCGTAGTCAAAAACTCAAACTTTGCGGCGGCGGCAACGCCAAGCGCTTCAGGCGAAACCTCCATCATAAGCCCCCGCCGTCCCGCCGAAACCAATATTTTGGAAAGCTGAAGCGCGGTCGCGTCTATATATGTAGGATACTTCTTCTTCATGCCGAGCGGACTGCACCCGCCGTGGACGTATCCCGTCGCGGTGACGAGCAGATTCATCGGAAGCATCGCCATAGACTTCTCGCCCGTAAGCTCCGCGGCATAACGCATGTTCAAGTCTTTGTCTACGGGAATCACGAACACATACCGCCCGCCGCTTCTGCCGACAGTCACCAGCGTTTTGAACACGAGATGGTACGGCATACCGAGGGCGTCCGCCGCGCCGATTCCGCTGTCAACAATAAAAGCCGTGGGGAACGGCCGCGGATTCGCCGTGAACCCCGCGTTCTCCATAATACGCATCGCGTTGGTTTTATCGTAATCCGCCATAGCTTCTCCTTAGTTTATCCGACGACCTGCGCGTCGCCGCCGTACGCCCTTTGCAGAACAGACTCGACTATCTCGCGCGTCGCCGCGCCCTCGTGCAGCTTCGTTCCGTCCATGAAGAACGTGGGTACGTAATAGTAATCATATTTGTTCGCAATGTCGGGGCGCTTGCGCTCGTTGATTCGCGTTATCTGAACCTGCGCAAGCTCGGGACGCTCGCGGATGATATCCTCAAGCCATTTTTCCGCTTGGGCGCAAAACGGGCATCCGTCAAAATAGAAGTATGTTAGGTTTTGCATATTCATTCCTCCGTATTTGTTTTGCTGATATTATACCTCAAAACCCACGGAATATGAACGTCCGCGTTACGAAACTAATGAACAAAATTTAGTTCAAAAGTACTTGAATTCGTTTCGATTTGCTTGTATAATAGGTACAAAGGTTGTGTGACCTGCCATATATCATGGGTTTCTTGTTTCCCGTTCCCAAAACGAATCCAAAAGAAAGAGTGGAGAAAAAAATGAAAACAGAATGCACCTCGCACCTCGCACCTCGCACCTCGCACCTCGCACCTCGCACCTCGCACCTCGCACCTCGCA
>JAITHB010000025.1 GCA_031280145.1 Oscillospiraceae bacterium
CGAGGCGGTCGCCCCTACAGCGTTTGTTTTCTTTCAATCGTGAAGATATCATAATATCTGTAGGGGCGACCGCCTCGGTCGCCCGCTGTGTTCATTCCATCGCCCGTTTCGTTCCCTAATTTTTCATTGTTCATTATTAATTTTTCACTTGACAACGTCCACCGCCTTCAGCAACTTCCACACGTTCACCATCTGCCCGTCTTGGTCGACCGTCACTTCCGCGTACGTCCAGCCTTCCACGTTCTCAACGTCCACGCCCGCGCTGACGAACGGTTCGGGTTCCAGAACGAACACGATGTCTTTATCGTTAGACGCAAGATCCTTCGCCCATTCAAACATGTTGCCGCCGCCGAGGCTGATGTTGTAATGGTTCATCTGCGCGTGGAACCCGATCGCGCTGCGTCCGTCGGCGATTGACGCGAGATACTCAAACTGCGACGCCGCGTCCTTCTTGGACTGCCCAAGCATGATAAACTCGTTCGCGAAGTATAACCATTCCTCATCCGCGTTGTCAAACTCGGAAGGATTAAGCCCCGCCTCAACAAACGGCGCAACCTTTGCCTTCATTTGAATGCCGCTGACGGACCAGACGAACTCCGCGCCGCCGTCGGGCGACGCAATGCTGTAGGTATATGCGTATGGCGTTTGCGCGGGATACGCGTTCAGCAAATCGGTGAACGCGCGCACGCTGTCGCGCCCGACCACGTCTAACGACGAGCAGGCGGTAAGAACGAGCAGAAGCGAAACTGCGCAGATGAACGATAGGTTTTTTTTCATGATGGCTCCCTTATATTTAATTAAAAATTAAGAATGAAAAATGAAAAATTAATACTTTAGGTTTAACTCACCAACGCCCAAACTAAAGTAATAATTTTTCATTTTTCATTCTTAATTTTTCATTTTTTTAAGCCGCAGCGCGTTTGTGAGGACGGAAACGGAAGACAGCGACATCGCCGCCGCCGCGAACATCGGGCTTAACAGCGGTCCGCCGAACAGATGAAGCAGGCCCGCCGCAATCGGAATACCCACGGTGTTGTAGCCGAACGCCCAGAACAGGTTCTGCTTGATGTTGCGGATTGTGCGGCGCGACAGCGTTATCGCCGCGGGAACGTCCATAAGGTCGGAACGCATAAGCACTATGTCCGCGCTCTCCATCGCAACGTCCGTGCCGGAACCGATGGCGATGCCTACGTCCGCCTGTGCCAGCGCGGGCGCGTCGTTTATGCCGTCGCCGACGAACCCCACTACATTTCCGCCCGCCTGAAGTTCTGCGACCACGCGCGCCTTGTCGCCGGGGTAAACCTCCGCGTAAATCTTGTCGATGGAAACCTGCTTCGCAATCTTCTGCGCAGTCTTCAGACTGTCGCCCGTCAGCATTACGACCGTGATACCCATCGCCTTGAGCGTCTTTATCGCTTCCGCGCTGGAGGGCTTCGCGGTATCCTCGACAGATATCTGCCCCCCGCGCGCGCCGTCAACGAAGATTTCGACGCCGCGCCCAATCTTCACATGCCTGCCGTTAATAATGCCTTCCACGCCTTCGCCTATTATCGCGCGGAAGTTCTCGACGGGCAGAAGCTCGCCCTCATACGCCGCGCAGACCGCCTTCGCTATCGGGTGTTCGCTGTGTCGCTCAAGCGAGGCCGCAAGCTGAAGAACGTCTCCTTCCACATGGGTGACGCGCGGTCTGCCTTCCGTAATCGTGCCTGTTTTGTCGAGCACTACCGTGTTGATTTTGTGCGCGGTCTCAAGCGCTTCGCCGCCCTTGATGAGTATGCCAAGTTCCGCGCCTTTGCCCGTTCCTACCATAATTGCGGTCGGCGTGGCAAGACCCAGCGCGCACGGACACGCGATAACCAGCACGGATATGAAGATGGTGAGCGAGAACTTCACGTCGCCGCCCGTCGCTATCATCCACGCTATTCCCGCGGCGAGCGCAATCACGCACACTATCGGAACAAACACTCCCGACACCTTATCCGCAAGCGCGGCGATAGGCGCTTTGCTCCCCTGCGCGTCTTCCACCAATTTGATAATCTGCGCAAGCGCGGTATCGCTGCCGACTTTCTCCGCGCGGAACTGAATAGACCCTGTCGTGTTCAGGCTTGCGGCATATACCGTGTCGCCCGCGCTTTTGTCGACGGGCAGGCTTTCGCCTGTCAGCATGGATTCGTCTATCGCCGTGTTCCCCTCAAGCACGCTGCCGTCCACGGGAATCTTTCCGCCGGGCTTCACGATAATTATGTCGCCGACCACCACGTCTTCAATCGGAATCTCCGTTTCAACGCCGCCCTTGAGTACGAGCGCGGTTTTTGGCGTCAAGTTCATCAGCTTCTTTATCGCTTCGCTCGTTCTGCCCTTGCTCACCGCTTCAAGCGTTTTGCCGAGCATTATGAGCGTGATAATCACACCCGCCGATTCAAAGTAAAGCGCGTCTACCGCCGCGAAGTTCCCTATAAGTATCTCATAAATATTGTAGATACTGTAAAGAACCGCGGCTGTCGTGCCGATGGCGATGAGCGAATCCATATTGGGGCTGCGCATGAACAGCGCCTTGAACCCGACCGTGTAGAACCTGTAACCTACGCAGACGATCGGAATCGTCAGCGCAAGCTCAATCAGCGCGTATACGAGCGGATAGCCCATCATCATGCGGTTGAGGTATGCGGAAAACGGAAGGTTCACCGCCTTTATCATCGGAGCCATCGCGATATAGAGAAGCGGAAGCGCGAACACCGCGGACACGATGAACTTCGTCCACATCACGCGGACGTCGTGTTGTTTGCGCTCGCGGTCCGCGTCTGCCGTATCGCTTCGCTGTACACGTTCGACCACGGTGTAACCGATTCGCGTCACCGCTTCCTTTATTTTCGTTTGGTCGAGGACGGCCTCGTCATATTCGACGAACAGCTTCTCTGTCGCAAGGTTCACGCTCGCCTTGCCGATTCCCGCGAGACGCGAGACGACCTTCTCTATTCGCGCGGCGCAGGCGGCGCATGTCATTCCGCGGATTTCAAATATTTGTGAGCGCATGTTTCCTCCCGTGAATGATATTAGCAAGGTATTAGGTACGAGGTATAAGGTAATAGGTATTAGGCGGTTTGTCTGCGGGGAGGGGTGGGATGGACGTATCCTGCGGTGCGGGCGGGACGTACGACCTACAGGCGGGCGATTGGAAATCGCCCCTACAAAGGACCACCCCGCCAAATCTGCGGATTTGTCGGGGACCCCGGGGAAATCGCCCCTACAAACGAATGGGATATCAAACGGGCGGTTGTGGTGAAGGGCGGGCGAGCCGGGGGCTCGCCCCTACAGGGTTTACAATACCTTCCCGATTGAATTAGACAATCCCATGTAGGGGCGAGCCCCTGGCTCGCCCGCGGTTTACAACATATCGTCCGTAACAATGTAACCATACATCTGTAGGGGCGATTTCCCCGGGGTCCCCGACAAATTCGCAAATTTGGCGGGGTGGGTCCTATCGCCCGCCCGTTACGCGTCCATCCCGCCCGCACCGCAGGGGAATCATTCCGTAACGGTAATGTTCGCGCGAATCATACCCATCCAGCATGTGTAGCGGAACGTACCCGTCCTCGTAGGCGTGAATTCGATTATGTTCTCGCCGTACTCAAACGTGTGTTCGACGCCGTATTCAGGAATAATCATCGTGCGGTTGCAGCCCGTTATACTGCCTTCGGGCGCGGTGAATTCCCACCTCACGGGAACGCCGACCGTAACCGTTATGTTTGGATATTGACCGCTGCGCAGCGTGCTTTTGATTGTCTGCGCCTCATCGGAGGCGGGGGCGATGTTTTGTGAACCGCGGGCGACCGAGGCGGTCGCCCCTACAGGCGGTATGGGCTGCGCGCTGCCCACACCCGCTTCAAACAGCGTGAAGCCCTGCGTGAACATGGAAAGCCCGAGTACCGCGACAAGCACTGCGCCGACCGTCATAACGCGTCCCGTGAACTTCTTGCCGAGCGCGGAGGATATTGTGCCGAACCCGAGCAGCAGCGGAACGGTTCCAAGACTGAACACCAGCATGGACAGTGCGCCCGTTACGGGGCTGCCCGTCGACAACGCGAACAACTGCATTGCCTGAAGCGGTCCGCACGGCATAAGCCCGTTAAGCAGACCCACGATGAGCGGGCTTGAAGAAGGGCGGGCGCGCGAGGCGCGCGCCCCTACAGCATTCACGCGGATGGCGAACACGCGCGGCATTCGCGGAACGAGTACGCGCAGCCATGAGAACGCGCCTATCATCGACAGACCCATGATTATCATGAATACGCCCGCAATCAGCTTCAATATGCCTTGCAGTGTGTTTGACATAGTGAACGCAGAACCCACCGCGCCGACAAGGAAGCCGACCACTGTATACGATATGACGCGCCCGAGGTTATACAGAAGCGCGGGACGCATGATACGTCCGCCGTCGGCTTCCTCGCCCTTGGGTATGCACTGCGACAGCGCGATTCCGCCGCACATCGCCAAGCAGTGAACGGACGTCACCATGCCGATTACGAACAGCGCGGCCAAGCTCATACCCTTTTCGGCGAGCATGGCGGGGGCTAGCTTGTTCAGTATGCCGAAATGTTCGAGCAGAACATATGCGGCGGCGATAATCACGAGCAGACCCACAACGCGAAGCGCGTTACCATTCTTTCCGCCGGAGACGACCTTGTATCCCAGTTTGTCTATCTCGCCGTCAATTTGGGAGATTGTGACGGCGTTCGCGTCGTATTCTATTTCCGCGGTACCCTTTGCGTAACTGACGCGCGCGGAAGAAACGCCGCCAAGCTTGCGCAGTCCGCGCTCAATTCTGTTCTGACAGTTCACGCATGTCATTCCGCTTATGCGAAGGTGAGCGTGTTTATACTCCGCAGGGCGATGCGCGGGTATTGCGTCATTTTTTATATCGGTCGCCATAAACATATCCTTTCTGTTGGGATATAGTATAACACGCTTTACATATGAATCATATATACAAACTGTAAACATATGAAGATTTGGAGCGCGGATGAGTTAAAAAAAAACACCGCGCAAACAAACGCGGTATACCTACGTATATATAATATATACGCCAGACTGTCGATAAAAGCCCATCGGTGTTGTAAAGAGCGGGCGACCGAGGCGGTCGCCCCTACATGGTGTAGGCTATCGGTATGCAGGAAAACAATATGCTGTAGGGGCGAGCCCCCGGCTCGCCCGCCCCGCGTACAAGACAATCGTTTGTCGACAGTCTGACGTATATATAATATATACGCTGTTTGTGTGAAAGGGAAACTCACAACACCAAACCTAAGCTATTAGCTATTAACTCGCTTACGCTGTTCATTCAGCTATTAGCTGCTAACTTGCCTACGTTGTTAGCTATCAGCTATTAACTTACCTACGCTCTTCATTCAGCTATCAGCTATTAACTCGCCTACGCGGTCACAACACCAAATCTAAGCTATTAGCTATTAACTCACCTGCGCTGTTAACTCTTAACTTAAAAGGGGGTATGTTTGCAGGTATCTACGGCATACGGCATTTACGGCATTATTTATATATAAAGAACAGATGCCGTAAATGCCGTATGCCGTAGATACCTGCAAACATCTCCTTTATATTAATTAGGAATTAAACTGATTTTCATCACTCCGTGCGCAGCGCCACAACAGGGTCCTTCTTCGCGGCGACGCGCGACGGGATAAGCCCCGCGATGAACGTGAGCGCCATGCTCACCAGAATTAACGCGATACCGCCCTGAATCGGAAGCTCCGCCGCGCCGCTTATCTGCGACAGCGATTCGATTATCGCGTTCGCGGGTATGCAGAGCACAAGCGTTATGCCTATGCCCAGCGCTCCCGCAAGGAACCCGACGATGAGCGTTTCCGCGTTGAACACGCGCGAAATGTCAGACTTGCTCGCGCCTATCGCGCGGAGTATGCCAATCTCCTTCGTGCGCTCAAGCACGGAGATGTAAGTGATGATTCCTATCATTATGGAAGACACGACGAGCGAGATTGCGACGAACGCGATAAGCACGGCGGAAATTCCGCTTATCACCGACTCGACCGAACTCATCAGCAATTGGGTTATGTCGGTATATTGGATTACCTTGTCTTCCTGCCCCGATTCTGACATCTGCGAGTTGTACGCTGCGATTGCGTCCGTTATTTTCGCCTTGGAATCAAAGTTCTTGGGGTAGATACTGACGGAAGAAGGGTGCGCCTCGTCCGACACGCCCAGCTTCTTTATGTTGTCGCCGTATGACGACGCCGCGCCGAACGCTTCTCCCGTGAACACGTCCGTGTCGGGGTTGTCAAGCTGCGCCCGCGCAATCTCGCTTTCGTCCACGGTTTCGCGCAGACGCACAAGAAGTTCGTTCGTATAGCCGACAGCGCCGCTTCCGCCCGTCAAGCCGCCTTCGCTCGCCTGCCGCACAATGCCGACCACGACCAGCTCCGCGGCGTTATCAACGACATTCTTCATGAAGGAATTGTCGGAGCTTCTGTCCGCCCAGCCCGTTTCGGTCTTGGCGAAAACGTCGGTCGGCGCGACCGACTTGTATGTCAGCGCGAGCAGTTCCTCATATGTGTATTCCGAGCGCTGAACGTCAATCTTGCCTCCCGTGCCTATCGACATCATCATGCGCAGAAGTTCGGAAGAATCGCGCAGACCCAGCGAATACAGCATGTAATCGTTTATCTCGTTGTTCTCGTCCGCGATGATAATCAGCTCGTTCCACGCGGCAGGCATTCTGCCCGCAAGCACCGTATACGTCGCGGCGAGCGAATCGTCGTCGTCAATCAGGCGAACCCACGCCTCGGAGCCGCTCGTGAACATGCTCGACATAGGCGACGCCGACGCGGCGCTCGGCGTCATCTGTTCCATCATCGCGCTCGGCTCAAGCTTGACGACCCCCTTGGAGGTATCCGCCTTGTAGATTGTAAGCGTCGTGTCATACTCATACTGAATATCGGAGGAATTGGCGGCGATTTCCGCTGAACCGTCGAGGAACGTTTTGAACGACGCGAGGTCGTTCGTACTCGTCCGCGAATTCACGCGCGACAGTGCGGACGCTATCACTTCCTTGGAATAGATTTTGTCCATGTCATGCGTGCCGGAGCTTCTTCTCGCGCCGCCCATCGCCGCCATCATCGCAGTGATATCCATGCTGGTGCTGTTCACGATTATGGGGTAGCCCGAAACCGTCTCGCGCTCCACTCTCGCGATATAGTTCTGCATTCCGCTGGACAGCGCGAGAATGAGCGCGATTCCGATTATGCCTATGCTGCCCGCGAAGCCCGTGAGAATAGTCCGCGCCTTCTTCGTCAGCAGGTTATTCAGCGACAGAGCGAGCGCGGTGCCGAGCCCGAGCGGCTTCTTCCTGTTCTTCTTTTCCTTCAGCTTGTGCGCGGAATTGTCGGAATCCAAGACTTCGGCGGGGCTGCTGTCGTTCACAATCTTTCCGTCAATCAGGCGGATTACGCGCGTGGCGTATGTGTCCGCAAGCTCGGGATTGTGCGTCACCATTATAACGAGGCGGTCGCGCGAGATTTCCTTCAAAATTTCCATAATGGAAACGCCGGTATCCATATCGAGCGCGCCTGTCGGTTCGTCCGCGAGCAGGATTTCGGGATTGTTGACGAGAGCGCGCGCGATTGCGACGCGCTGCATCTGTCCGCCCGACATCTGGTTGGGTTTCTTATTCAACTGGTCGCCCAGCCCGACGGATTCCAACGCTTCCTTCGCGCGCTTCTTCCGTTCCGCGGAGGATACGCCCGACAGCGTGAGCGCAAGCTCTACGTTGGAAAGCACCGACTGATGCGGGATGAGGTTGTATGTCTGGAAGACGAACCCGACGGACTTGTTGCGGTAGATATCCCAGTCGCCGTCCTTGTATTCCTTCGTGCGCACGCCGTCGATGATGAGGTCGCCCGCGGTGTAGCGGTCAAGCCCGCCGATGATGTTGAGCAGCGTGGTTTTGCCGCACCCCGAGGGACCAAGCACCGCGACGAATTCACTGCGGCGAAACTCGATATCTATTCCGCGAAGCGCGTGGACTGTGGTGTCGCCCATCACGTAGTCTTTGGTTATTCCAGTCAGTTTAAGCATAATCGTTCACCTTTCGATTCATTGTGTATTAGTTGGCATTATATACCGTTTATCGCGGTGATAAAAGCGAATGCGTGATTAATTCACAATATTTCTACATTTAATCCTTGGCGTAACGTAGGATATGTCGCAGCCCGTCCGAGACATAATTGCAGGAAACAGGTTGACAAAATTCATTTTTGTGCATATAATGCCTTCATGATAACATTCGAAGGCGTTCATTTATCGTTCGGTAAGAACGAAGTTCTGAAAGGGATAAATTTAACAATTGCAACCGGAAGCAAGACAGTCGTCATCGGTCCTTCCGGCGGCGGTAAATCCACGCTTCTGCGCACGATAAATTTCTTTGAAAAACCGCAGCGCGGACGCGTCGTCGTAAACGACCATGACCTTATGAAAGCCGCAAGCAAACAGTTGTATCGGCTTCGCCAGTCCATCGGAATGGTGTTTCAAAGCTTCAATCTGTATCCGCACAAGACCGCGCTGGAGAACCTTACGATGGCGCCGCTTCTGCTCAAGCGCGGCGGTAAGGACGAGATAATCGACCGCGCGTGGGAGAACCTCAAATCAGTCGGGCTTGAGGAGAAGGCGAGCAGCTATCCGAGCCAGCTTTCCGGCGGTCAGCAGCAGCGCGTCGCAATCGCGCGCGCGCTCACGATGAACCCCGAAATTCTTCTGTTCGACGAGCCCACTTCCGCGCTCGACCCCGAGATGATTCAGGAAGTGCTTGACATAATGGAAAAGGTTGCGGGGGAAAAGAACATCACGATGATATTCGTGACGCACGAGATGCGCTTTGCGGAGCATATCGCGGACCGCGTCCTGTTTCTGGACGGCGGCATAATCGTTGAGGATGGCACACCGAACGAGGTGTTTCATCACCCGAGCACCACGCGCTGCGCGGCGTTTCTCGGGCGAATATTACACTAGCAGGGCAAAGCCCCGCATCCATACGGGCTTGCGGAATAAAAAGGAGGGTTAACAATGAAACAAAATCTATCGAGGATTCTCACGCTCGCGCTCGCTCTCATGCTGGTTCTTACGGCGTTCGCGTCCGCGGAAACCGTCGACCCCGCAATCGCCGCGATTCAGGCGCGCGGCAAGCTGCTGGTCGGCGTCAAGGCGGATGTGCCGGGCTTCGGCTATCAGGAACTCGGGGGAGACTTTGAGGGGCTGGAAATAGACCTTGCGAAGAAGCTAGCCCAGAAGATTCTCGGCGACCCGAACAAAATCGAATTCACGGCCGTCACCGCGAAGACGCGCGGTCCGCTGCTTGATACGGGCGAACTCGACCTGATTCTGGCGACGTTCACCATCATGCCCGACCGTCTCCTTCAATATGATTTCTCCGCGCCTTACTTTGTTGACGCGGTCGGACTGCTCGTCAAAAAAGACGGCGGTCTCGCCTCATTCGCAGACTTCGACGGAAAGACCGTCGGCGTCGCGCAGTCGTCGTCAACGCGCGCCGCGCTCGAACCCGCCGCGGAAGAGCTTGGCATAAAGGTTGAATTCCTTGAGTTCCCGACTTACCCCGACATCAAGGCCGCGCTTGACAGCGGCAGAGTCGACTGCTTCTCCGTCGACAAGGCGATTCTGACGGGATACGTAGACGATACTGTCGTTCTTCTGGCGGACTCGTTTAACGCGCAGCCGTACGGCGCGGCGCTCAAGAAGGGCAACGCGGGGCTGCTGGCGGTCGTAGACGAACTCATCGCGCAGCTTCGCGCGTCGGGCGAGATGGATGAACTGATGGCGAAGAACGACCGCCCCGAAGTCAACTGGGACGAAGTCGACGCGTACCACGAGTCCCTCTGGGCGGAGGCTGAAGCCCTTGCCGCGCAGCAATAAGGAGTTCTGATTTGAACGGGCCGTTTTCAATCGCAAACTGGCGCGCGTGGTTCAACGCCGCGCCGCTGTTCATGAGGGGATATGGGCAAACGCTGCTCATATCCCTTTGGGGGCTTGTGTTCGCGCTCATCATCGGAATCCTCGCGGGCGTCGCGCTGACCGGCAGGAACCGACCGCTCAAGCTCTTCCTGCGCGGATACATGAGTTTCTTCCAGAACACCCCCCTTATGATACAGGTCTTCATCCTGTACAACGTCCTGCCCAAGCTTGGCGTACGCATGGGCGTCGTGACGGTCGGCGTAGTTGGTCTCGCGCTGTATACGGGAGCGTACGCCGCGGATATAGTCGCGTCCGCAATCCGCGCCGTTCCTTGGGGACAAACGGAAGCCGCGGAAAGCCAGGGGCTTTCGCGCGTGCAGACGCTGGTTTTCGTTATCCTTCCGCAAGCCGTGAAGGTCGGTCTTCCCTCTATGACAAACCAGGCGGTCAACCTTGTAAAGAACTCTTCGATAATGGCCGTCATCGCGGGCGGCGAACTGATGTACGTCGCGGACAGTTGGAGCGGGAGCAACCTCATATACGGTCCGACGTTCGTTATGACTGCGGTTCTGTATCTTACAATATGCCTGCCTATCTCACTCTTCGCGCGATGGCTGGAAAAGAGGAGCGTGAGGAATGTTTGATTTATGGATAAGCGCAATCCGCAAAGTCTTCACGGTAAACATACTCAAGTTCCTGGGAACAGGGCTGCTGAACACGCTGTATATCGCGGTCGTGTCAATCGCGTTAAGTTTCGTCTTCGGAACGATTCTCGCGCTGGTTCGTTCGCGCAAGCTCGGAATATTCACCGCCATCGCGGCTGTATATATAGAAGTCGTCCGCAACGTTCCGCTGACGCTGTTCATCATAGGGATGCGTTTTATGACGCGCCTGCCGCCCCTCGAAAGCGGAATCGCGGCGATGACCATCTTCACTTCCGCGGTAGTGGCGGAGATTGTGCGAGGCGGCTTGAACAGCGTCGGCAAGGGACAGTGGGAAGCCGCCTATTCGCAAGGCTTCAGCACGGTTAAGACGATGACGCATGTCGTCGCGCCGCAGGCCGTGCGGCGCATATGGTCGCCGCTTATCGCGCAGTTTGTCACGACGATAAAGGATACCTCGTTCTGCGCCGCGGTCGGCACATACGAGCTTTCGTTCACCAGCAAGATTGTCGCGTCGCACAGAACCATCGTTACGGCGCAGGATATTATCGTCGTATACCTTGTCGTCGCGCTTGTGTATTATATAATAAACTTTACCTTCTCTTCGATAGCGCGGCGCACGAACAAGAATTCCGCAAAGGGCGTAGTGAGATAGTTCTAAATAGCTCGGTTTGGTATTGATATTTTCATATTGTCCGGCATATAATCTTCCCAAACCTAATAATGGAGGAATACATATGCCCACAACCGAAACCACGGTCGCGCAAGACCTGTCGTTCCTGAACCTAGCCCGGAAGCGCTATTCCTGCCGCAAGTATCAAGACAAAGCGGTCGAGCAGGATAAACTCGACCTGATTCTCGAAGCCGCGCGCGTCGCGCCGACCGCCTGCAACAACCAGCCGCAGCGAATCCGAATGATTACGTCGTCGGAAGAACTCGCCAAAATCGACGCGGTCACGCCGTGCAGGTTTGGCGCTCCCGCTGTCGCGCTCGTGTGCTACGACAACACCGTCTGCTGGAGCAGTCCGTTTGAACCGAACCACAACAGCGGCGACGTTGACGTTTCAATAATCGTGTCGCACATGATATTTGAAGCGACGGAGCTTGGGCTGGGCACATGCTGGGTAATGTACTTCGACCCAAAGAAAGCCGCGGAGGAGTTCAATCTTCCCGCGAACCTTACGCCCGTCGCGCTTCTTCCGATGGGTTACGCGGCAAGCGACGCGACGCCCGCCGCAATGCACGACAAGAGCATTACGATTGCGCAGATGACGTTCTGACGAGAAACTTGAACAAACAAAAACGCTTTCCTATCGGAAGGCGTCAGGACTGTCGATAAAACGCCCATCGGTGTTGTAAAGGGCGGGCGACCGAGGCGGTCGCCCCTACATGGGGTAGGCTGTCGGTATGCAGGACGCAATACGCTGTAGGGGCGAGCCCCCGGCTCGCCCGCCCGCATACAAAACAATCATTTGTCGACAGTCTGAACGTTTTCCTATCGGAAGGCGGCAGGACTGTCGATAAACGTTTATAAACCCTGCCGACTGAAACGCCGGCAGGGTTTTTGGTACCTATTGAGCTTCCCTCGCCCACTCCTGAACTTGTTCGACCGTAGTCTTTGCCAGTCTTGCAATGGCTTCGAGACTATATGCCCCTTCGGCTAACATTTCCAATGCCATTTCCTTT
>JAITHB010000060.1 GCA_031280145.1 Oscillospiraceae bacterium
CATCGCCCGCAGTACCAACACGCCGCCCGCTTTAACGCCCCGAAGAAAAACAATTTATTCTTTTGACACGACCCACAATATATGGTAGAATGTAGCGTTGTGAACCTTGCCTTAGCGCGGCGATTCTCCAACGCGCGCCAAGACACAGGCGATTCACGTATTAATCGCGGGAATATTTCCGCGAAACGGAGGAAACATAAGCTTATGGAAAAGGCGCAAAAACAGGCGATCATTGAAAAGTTCGGCCGCCACGAAGGCGACACGGGTTCGGCGGAAGTGCAAATCGCCCTTCTCACCGACCGCATCAACCATCTCAACGAACACCTCAAGACCCACAAGAAGGATCACCACAGCAGGCGCGGTCTGCTGCTTATGGTCGGGCAGCGCCGCAGAATGCTGGGCTATCTGCACAGCACCGCCATCGATCGCTATCGCACAGTTATCGCGGAACTTGGGCTGAGGAAATAATCAAGGATGATGGATTGGGCGATCCGCTTATCTATATAATCGCATATGGATAAGCCGGCGGGTCGCCCCCTGCGTCTTTGACCCAAACATTTAAGGAGAAAGAATGGAACACAAGGTTTTTACTACGGACTTCGCGGGAAGCGAGCTTTCGATGGAATTCGGCCGCTACGCGGGGCAAGCGGGCGGCAGCGTTTTGATTCGCCTCGGCGACACGGTGCTTTTAGTCACGGCGACGGCGTCGGACAAGCCGCGCGAGGGCATGGATTTCTTCCCGCTCTCCTGCGATTATGAAGAAAAGTTATACTCCGTCGGCCGCATTCCCGGCGGCTGGATTCGCCGCGAAGGCAGACCGACGGAAAAGGCGACGCTCACCGCGCGCCTGATAGACAGACCGCTTCGCCCGCTGTTCCCCAAGGGAATACGCAACGACGTGCAGGTCGTCGCCACGGCGCTTTCGGTCGACACGAACGTCCCGCCCGAAATACCCGCCATGTTAGGCGCGTCCGCCGCGCTGTCGGTATCTGACATTCCGTTCGCGGGACCTATCGGCGCCGCGATAATCGGGCTGGTCGACGGCGAGTTCGTCGTGAACCCCAACGACGAGCAGCGCAAGAAGTCGATTCTGCACCTTGTCGTCGCGGGAACGAAGGAAGCCGTTCTCATGGTCGAAGCGGGCGCGGAAGAAGTTTCCGAGAAGGTTATGCTCGACGGCATTCTGCTGGCTCACGAAGAGATAAAGAAGCTGGTCGCGTTCCAGGAGAGCTTCATTCCCGAGGTCGGCAAACAGAAGCGCGAGTTTCCGCTGTTCCTGACGGGCGACGATATAAAGCGCGCCGTGCGCGAGTTCGCTTACGACAAATGCGTGTGGGCGTTTGAAACGTTCGACAGGCACGAGCGTCAAGAGCGCGAAGAGCAAGTGAAGAAAGAGACGCTGGAAGCGCTCGCCCCGCAGTTCGAGGGACGCGCGGGCGAAATAGGTGACGCTATCTATTATCTCAACAAAGAGATAATGCGCAATAAGATTCTGTCGGACGGCGTTCGCCCCGACGGACGTTCCACAACGCAGATTCGCCCGATATGGTGCGAGACGGGCATTCTTCCGCGTCCGCACGGAAGCGCCGTGTTCACGCGCGGCGAGACGCAGGTTATGACCGTCGCGACGCTGGGCAGCATGCGCGAAGTGCAGAGCCTTGACGGTCTCACGAGCGAAGAGACCAAACGCTACATGCACCACTACAACTTCCCGCCGTATTCCACGGGCGAAGCGGGGCGCATGAAGTCGCCCGGCCGCCGCGAGATTGGACACGGCGCGTTGGCGGAGCGCGCGCTGATTCCCGTGATACCCGGCGAAGCGGAATTCCCGTACGCAATCCGCATGGTTTCGGAGGTTCTGTCGTCAAACGGCAGCACGTCGCAGGCTTCAGTCTGCGCGTCGACGCTGTCGCTTATGGACGCGGGCGTTCCGATAAAGGCGCCTGTCGCGGGCGTGGCGATGGGTCTCATCAAGGACGAGGCGGGGCGCGTCGCGGTTCTGACAGACATTCAAGGGCTGGAGGATTTCCTCGGCGATATGGACTTCAAGGTGGCGGGCACTATGAACGGAATCACCGCCATTCAGATGGACATAAAGATAAAGGGCATAGACGAGCCGATTCTGCGCGAAGCGCTGGCGCAGGCGCTGGTCGGACGCTTGTATATATTGGAAAAGATGCTGCTTGCGCTGCCCGCGCCGCGCGAACATCTGTCCAAGTACGCGCCTAAGATTACCAGCTTCACGATTAATCCCGATAAGATCCGCGAAGTCATAGGCTCCGGCGGAAAGGTCATCAACAAGATTATCGCCGACACAGGCGTTAAGATTGACATAGAGGACAGCGGCGCGGTGTATATCGCGACCGCGGACGAAGCCGCGGCGCTCAAGGCGAAGAGCATCATCGAAGCCATCGTGAAGGGCGTGCAGGTCGGCGACGTATTCACGGGAACCGTCGTGCGCATTATGTCGTTCGGCGCGTTCGTCGAGTTTGCGCCGGGCAAGGACGGCATGATCCACATAAGCAAGCTGGACACAAAGCGCGTCGAGAAGGTTGAGGACGTCGTAAATATCGGCGATCAGCTTGAAGTGCGCGTATCCGAAGTGGATCCGCAGGGCAGAATAAACCTCGTGCGCAACGATTTGATATACGCGGACAACGGACCCGTGCGCAGACCCGCGCCCGCGCGACCGCCCTTCCGCAGGTAAAAAAGGGCGAAGCCCTTACACCCCGGGTGCGTATGACGTACGCGGGGCGTGGTCTTCTACCGTGTGAGGTACACGCGCAGTCCGTACTCTTTTTGCCAGCCGCGGCAAAAAGAGTACCAGAAAAAACGCTTTATGGGGACGACCGCGCAAAACTCGCTGCGGCTCGAACAGTTGCGCGGGGTAGGTGCGGCGTCTGCGGACGGGAGGGAAACGACCCGCGCAAAGGTCTGCGGACCTATGCGCGGGGGTTGGAACGAGGGTACGAAGGGTACGGGGACGCGGAGGGACGAGGAGAACGAGGACGTATCAGGTAAGGGATGATTCCAGACTGCGGTCAGGAATCATCCGTGAATCCATTATGATGGAGTTCATGCTGTCAAGGTCGGGTAGTATTTTCCCGACATCCGTATAGTCGGAAAAATCTCCACCCTCCTCTTGACAGCGGTCTTGGTGTTCAGGCATTATTGGTACGAGGGTACGAGGGTACGAGGGTACGTAGGGACGCGAAGGCACGGCGGGAACGAGTTGATTATCCACCATAGTTGTGATAATATGATATTGGATGTCGGAAGTTGTTCTGACGGAGGGCATGAGCGTGGCGAAGCTTCGGTACACATTCAAGAACGACGTGCTGTTCAAGAAGCTGTTCGTCGATCATCCCGAACTGTTGAAGCGGCTTGTTTCGGTTATGCTGAATATTCCCTTTGAGAGCATTGAAGAGTTCGACATCACGAACCCCGAGATTCCGCCCGAGATAGTGGGCGATAAGTTCTGCCGCATAGATATCAATATGATAGTGAATGGCATGCATGTCAATCTTGAGATCCAAGTGCATAATGACGGCGACTTCGACAAGAGGTTGATGTATTACTGGGCTAGAGAATACTCTTCTTCGCTGAAGGAAG
>JAITHB010000067.1 GCA_031280145.1 Oscillospiraceae bacterium
CATTGGGTTTTGTGGGGGTAAAATGGTGATGTTTTTCACAACAGTTTGGGGGCGCCCCCCGGGCTCCCCCGCGGTATACAACACACACCCGCCGCATCTCTTACTTCCTCATTAAACCAACTCCTGTATATTGCGCAGGGTCGAGTGCGGGCAGGGTCGATATAGTGGAAAACACATGATAGATAGATATATCGACACTGCCCACACTCGACACTGTACCGCTCCCTTTACTTTCCCTGCCGTTTCTGATAAAATAAAGAACAGATGGAAAATAACGTAACACGGGAAAAACGGCGTCCACGCAAATACGGCTCGATTTCGATTGCGTTCGTTCTTTTGACGTTCGCCGGAATCTTCATATACGGTTGGATTACCGGCGATATTGCGGAAGCGATGAACGCGCTGGGCGGAGTGTCGCTCGGATACCTCGGCGCCGCGCTGGGCTGTCTCGCGCTGTTCGTGTTGCTTCGCGCAATGTGCGTGGTCTACTTTGTCAGGCAGAATAACAGGTCTCTTTCTCTGTTTGCCGCGATTCGCGTAACCTTGGTCGGGCTGTACTATTCGGGGATAACGCCCGCCTCGACAGGCGGGCAGCCAATGCAGATATACGAGCTTTCAAGGAACTCCGTCGCGCCCGCAATCGGAACCTCCGCAATGCTTGTGGAAACCTTCGGGTTTCAGTTGGCGCAGTTGCTTATCGGGGCTGCCATGCTTCTCACGCATTGGTCATACATGAACGTCTTGGACGCGCCAATGCGATGGATGCTGCTCACGGGATACGCGGTCAACGTGTTTTTCTCCGTGATATTGACCATAATGCTGCTCAAAAGTCGGCTGGTCGTAACGTGGGTGCAGGGGCTTATACGTTTCGGCGGGAAGCTTAAGCTTATACGGAACCCCGACGCGACCATGCGGAAGATAATTCACCATGTGGAGGACTACTCCGCAACCACAAAGCTGCTGCTGAAGAATCCGAGGCTTATGATTGGCGCGGCCGTACTCGCGCTGGCGCAGACCGCCGCCTATTTCAGCATACTTTACTTCATCGTGCTCGGGTTCGGCATTACAGGATATTCATACGGATTAATCCTGACAATGCAGACGCAGCTCCATTTGTGCACGTCGCTGATTCCGACGCCGGGCGCGTCGGGCGCGCAAGAGGGCGGGTTCGTGCTGTTCTTCCGCAATATTATTCCCGACGGGCTTATGCTGCCCGTAATATTGTCATGGCGGTTCATTCAGTATTATTTGACGTTGATTCTCGGCGCCGGGTTTATTTTGGCGGACGCGTGGACGAGGAGACGGATTAGGGGTTAAGGCACGAGGTATAAGGTATATGAAAAGAATTATCATCACATTATTGTTATTGGCATTCATTACAGCCGCCGCGTTTGCGGAAACATACGTTGACCTCAACCATGACGGCGAAAGCGAAACTATCGAGGTGCTTTCGCAGGGCAACGCGGCGGAGCTTCGCGTTATCTGGACTACAGGCGCGCAAACGGTCGCGACGCTTCCGTGTCCGCCAACCGCGGGGCTTTTGAAGATTGCGGGCGTGTACCTGAACCCCGCGAGCGCACTGCCGGACGTCATCACTCTTCTTTATGATGAATTGTCGCGCGATTACTATATTTATGTCGTAAACGCCTCGCAAGCGGATTCGTTCGTCGAGCTTCCTTCCGCCGACAATTCCGACTACACAATAACGTCAACGTTCGCGAGAAATTATATGCTTGAGGTGCGCAGCGCGTCCGCGGAATTGTTCTCGACCGTGTCGCTGCCGATAGAGACGTTCGAGCAGCTCTACAGACAAGACGGCACCGCGCCCGAGACGCTTACCGCGGCCTGCTCCGGCTTTGAGGATTTCTATACGACGCAAAGCGGGAACACGTTCACGATAACGCTTATCCAGTACATCCGCATAGCGCAGTCGGAGGACCCAATCGCGCGCGTTGAATCCACGCTCGCAATGCGCGGCGGCGCTCTTGCGTTGGTTGGGCAGAGGGTTGCGGCGGAGTGACGGCAAACGAAGAGTTACGAATGAACAATGAAGTTAAAAGTGAAAAACTATTTAACTTCATTGTTCATTCGTAATCGCCCCCTTTTGCGCCGTTATTTGGAAATCTGCTTGCGGTAGTTGTAAACGTCTTTGCCGAAACTGCCGATATAGTGAATTTCCTCAAAGCCGCGCTCGATCAATTCCGGTCTGGGTTTATAATTGTCCTTGGAATCGCCTACGCAATCGAGCAGCCATCCGCCCGATTTGCACACTCGGGCAAGCTCCGCCAATTCCGCGTCCAATTCATCCCCTACCACGTGACCTGACGTCACAATATCAAACGTATTATCAGCGTACGGAAGCTCCGTGACAAGCCCGTCAAGCACCCGAACATTCCTTATGCTCTCGCTCCTTGCCTTGCCGCGCATGAACTCTCGCAAGGTTTCCACAGGTTCGCTTGCATATACCCACGCGGCTTTTTCCGCCGCCGCGAACGTAAGCCGCCCCGAACCCGCCCCGACATCCAGCACGGTTTTACCGCTGAAATCCGCAAGTTCAAACAGACGCTCGGGGTTCCATCCTTGAATGAAGTCGCATTTTTCAGCCAT
>JAITHB010000112.1 GCA_031280145.1 Oscillospiraceae bacterium
GGTGGTGTTTCTCGTATGCTTGACAATTCCCGAAAACGGAACTATAGTGTGCATATTATTCCTTAATATTTGAAAGAGGTGAATGCACTATGACTACTGCTCTTAAAATTGAAGGTATGTCCTGCAAGCACTGCGTCGCGGCCGTACTGAACGCGCTGTATTCCGTTAAAGGCGTAACGAAGGCGGACGTAGACTTGGCAGGCGGCAAAGCGACCGTGACGCACGAAGACGGCGTTTCCTCCGCCGAGCTTATTTCCGCCGTCGAAGACCAGGGGTATGACGCCGCTGTCTAATGAGAAATTAAAGACTTAAAAATGAAAAATGAAGAATTATTACTTTAGGCTTAGCGCTGAAAGTTTTCCGTTTCTAACCATTAATTTTTCATTTTTCATTCTTAATTCTTCATTCTATTATAAGGGAGATGATTCCGTTGGCTACCCAAGCCCGCGCCCTTGAGAATAACCTATCCGTCGGCAGCGTACCTAAGCGGCTTATAAGCTTTGCGTTGCCGTTCCTTTTGTCTAATATTATTCAGTCGCTTTACAATGTCGCGGATATGCTTATCGTCGGCAACTTTTCGGGCGAATTGTCCGTCTACGCAATGTCAGGCGTCAACATCGGCGGACAGATTACGTTTGTGCTGACTAACCTCACTATCGGGCTTTGCACGGGCGCGACGGTTCTCATATCGCAGTTTATCGGGAAAGACGACCGAACAAGCCTGAAGAATGTTACAAGCACGATTATCACTATGCTGCTCGCGTTTGCGGCCGTCGTGACCGTCGTTACCTTATTTACTATCGACCCGATTCTGCACCTCGTGAAAACGCCCGCGGAGTCGTATGAACAGACCAGGGCATACCTTAAGGTGACGCTTTTCGGCATCGTGTTCATATTCGGATACAACGCGTTCGCCGCGATCCTGCGCGGTATGGGCGACAGCAAGCACCCGCTGTGGTTCGTCGCGGCAGCGGGTTCAATGAACATAATTCTGGACTACGTTCTGGTGAAGTCGCTCGGCATGGCGGCGTACGGCGCTGCGCTCGCGACCGTTATCTCGCAAGCCGTATCGATGATTCTGTGCATAATATTCATGAAGCGGAACAACTTCCAGTTTGACTTCAAGGTTAAGTCGTTCAAGATTGACAAGGAACAGTTCAGGCTGATTCTGAAAATCGGTTTGCCGTCGATGATTCAAAACGGCGTCGTATCAATGTCGTTCATGTTCTTGACCTCGATAGTGAACACCGTCGGCGGGGTTGCGGCGTCAGCCGCGCACGGCGCGGTCGGCAAGTTCAACAGCTTCGTGTTTATGCCGACGGCTGCAATTTCAGGCGCGGTTTCCACGATGTCGGCGCAGAATATCGGCGCGGGGCGCATGGACAGAGCCGTTCAATCCGCGAAAATCGGCGCGCTGATGTCGATGGTCATATCGTATACGTTCTTCACGCTCGTGATGATATTCCCGGATGCGGTCATTAAGATATTCAACCGCGACGCGGAAACGGTCGCCGCGGGCGTAGCCTACATCCGCGCGTTCAGCTACGACTTGCTGCTCATTCCGATCATCTTCAACATTAACGGATTCCTGCTGGCGGGCGGACACGCGATGTTCTCGATGGCGGTCGGGCTCACCTCAAGCGTAATCCTGCGCATTCCGGCAAGCTATCTGCTTGCGGTTTCAAGCGGTTTGGGCATGCGCGGCGTCGGCTTCGGCGCGCCTATCGCGAGCGCGGGCGCGCTCACGATAATCCTGTGTTACTTGGCGACGGGGAGATGGAAGAAGAACGTCGTCGGCGACAATATTATTATTCCGGAGTAGAGATAATGAAACCGAATTTCCGCAACGACTATTCGGAAATAATGCATCCGCGAATCCTTGCGCGTCTGGCGGAGCAGAACCTAACCAAACGCGCGGGATACGGAACGGACGAGGTCTGCGCTTCCGCCGCCGCAAAGCTTAGGCTGAAACTCACGCGCGACGACGCGGACGTTCACTTTTTGGTTGGCGGGACTTCCGCAAACCTTATCGCGCTGTCGGCGTTCCTGCGCCCGCACGAGGCTGTGATATGCGCCGCGACCGCGCACATTAACGTGCATGAGACGGGCTCGATTGAAGCCGCGGGGCATAAGCTCATCAATATCGAAACTCGCGACGGGAAGCTTACGCCTTCTTTGATCGAGCAAAACTTCGCAAGGTATACGGACGAACACATGGTGAAGCCTAAGCTGGTATTCATCGCGAACGCGACGGAGCTTGGCACCCATTATGCGTTGGCGGAGCTGCGCGCGCTTCGCGCCGTCTGCGACAGACTGGGTCTTCTTCTGTACATGGACGGCGCGCGAATCGGCAGCGCGATGGCGGCTTCCGAAGTCGGCTTCGCGGACTTGTGCTGCGTGTGCGACGCGTTCTATATCGGCGGAACAAAGAATGGCGCGCCTGTCGGCGAAGCGATGGTAATCGTGAATCCGAAGCTTAAACATGACTTCCGCTACATTGAGAAGCAGCGCGGCGGAATGCTCGCCAAGGGGTTTATACTCGGGCATATCTTCGACGTGCTGTTCGACTGTAATCTGTATCTTGAATTGGCGGGTCATGCCAATAAGTGCGCGGACAAATTGCGTTCCGTTCTCGCCGCGAACGGTGTTCCGCTCGCGTATGAAACCGCAACAAACCAGGTGTTCGCAATTGTTCCCAACGGGAAGCTCGGCAGATGGACGGACGGCGTAATCTGCGAGATAAACGAGCGCCGCGCGGACGAAACCGTATTGAGGTTTGTGACAAGCTGGGCAACCTCGGAGGAAGATTTGCGGGCGTTTGAGGACGCCGTCGCGGGAATTTGATATGTATCATAATGGGCGACCGAAGCGGTCGCCCATTATGATATCAATTCAACACGCTTCGGCAAATCGTATATTTGCTGTAGCTCTGGCGCATTGCGCTGATTGAGCAAAGCAGGTTGTGTATGTGCAGCGCGAGCGCTCTGTTATACTTCACTTCAAGGATGATTGTAGGCGAGGTAAACGGGTCGATAAGCGGAACGTCGGGATTGAACAGATCGATGCTGTTGAACCCCGAGCGAAGCTGTTTGTCAAACGTTATGCGCACGTCCTCCGCGGGAAAAGTATACGCTTCGCGAATGTATTCAACTATTACGACAGGCCTTGCGAGATGGGTCGCCATCTCGCGCCACATCTGATGAAGCAGCGGCTCGTTGGTTTCAAGGAGCCCCGCAGAGTCCCGCGCGATAAGCTGCTCCGCCAAGTCGCGCGGAATAACCAGCGCTTCTTTGGACGTCAAATCGCCGACCTTGCGCTTGCACTCAAGGCGGATATGCTTATCATTATTATTGTACAAACGTATGCGGTACTTGCTGCGCTCAGGCACGCCGGAAAGCTTCTCGTACAGCGCGTCGTTGAACGGCGAATCGAAATACAGCGAGCGGATTCTGTACTCGTTGAACTTGTCGCCGTGCTTGTCGCGGGAAAGAAGCGTATCAAGAAGCTGCGAGAGAATCATATATTCTCCCGCGTTTATCTGGTATTTCAGTTCATGCCTCAGCGATAATGCGGACGGCATATTCTACCTCGTTTATACTCTATACAGCAAGGTATAGGCATTGCGTCGTCATTTTGCAAAGCACTTCATCCGGGCGGCTTAATTGGCAGCCTCGTTCTGCGTCGCGACCAGCGTCGCGTCAAACACGCCCTTTACGGACAGCATGTGCGACACGATGTCGGAACGCGGGTCGACGCGAATCTCAAGCGTAAGCTCCGCACCCGCCGCTGAAACCGTCTTGCTGCGAAGCCTGCGGTTCTTGATGCGCGTGACGGCGGCTTCGATGCTCTCGTTGAACGCGGGGTCGTAATGAAGAACCAGCAGGAACGTGTTGAGTCCCGTCAGCTTGAACAGCGATATCCCAAGCATGACGAGCGAAATCAGCCCCAGCACGACGAACGCGATGAGGAACAGCTCCGCGCCGAGCAGTATGCCCGTCGTGAGCGCCCAAAACATATACGCGGTGTCAAGAGGGTCCTTCACGGCCGTGCGGAACCTTACGATGGACAGCGCGCCGACCATGCCCATCGACAGCGCCAAGTCTGACTTTATGCAGATGACTACGGGCGTAGTCACCATCGCCAGCATAATCAGTGTGATGGAAAAGTTCTGGCTGAAGAGCACGCCCCTGAACGTCCTTCTGTAAACAAGCGCGATAACCACGCCCGCAACCAGCCCAAGAATGATGGAATAGCCAACCTTGAGCGGCGTCAGCGCCGTCAATTGCGACTGGAAGAATTCTACCGCGCTTCCCTTGATCAGTTCGCCCATTTATATCTCTCCTTATCGAAACTAATTAACTAATTAACCTTCGCGGGTCTCGTTCCGAAATAATCGACCATCTGCTGGTCGGAAAGCTTGAACCAATTCTGCACGTATCCCCATTCATGATAGCCGCGGTTCCGTATGGTCGTCTCAAGCCGCGTCAATCTTCCGCGCCAGTAGGCAAGCGCGCTTTCCGCGTTGGCGGAGGGTTCGATATTCAGGCGCGGGGTGTTATAGCTTGCCCATCTCGCGAAATGCATCGGCATCTCCGGCTCAAGCTGCGCGGCCATTTCATGCAGAATCTCAATCATGTTATCGGGAACAAATACCGTTTGGAACAAGTAGCCGTATCTGCGCAGGAACTTATCGCGCATCGAAGGCACTTCGAGAAGGCGAAGGATTATCTTGTTGTTAATGTCCGCTACGCCCGATCCCTTCGGGTCAAGCCAGATTGCGGGACCGTTTCTGTCCGACTGGAACAAGCCCCAGTCAAGGTCATACAGAGTCCAGCGCCACTTCGCGCCGTCCTCGCGCAGTCTGTATTGCTTTATGTTCGCCGCGTCGGTGTTTCCGCTGTACATCTGGAAGATGATGAAGTCGAAGTAGTTGTCCACATCAATCCAGTTAAGCACTGTTTGCAGCGCGGCGGGGTCGTTCAGGTCGTGCGAATCGACAAACCTGAGCAGCGCGCGGAAATCGTCGTAGCTTCCGTTGTGAACCTCGTTCACGCCCTCGATGAGGTCTATATTGTCGGGATCGCTCCAGCCCTCGTATCTTGCGAGCGAATCCGTGTCGATGCGCTCGCGAAGATTATAATGCCCCCAATACTCGCCGTTCAAGTATACCACAACGGGACGCCAAGGCATATGATACACCGTCGTATCCATCATGTCTATTATGCGCGATTGGAAGCCGTCGATCAGGCGCGTGTACGCGCCGTCGTTGCCGCCGTTGCGGATAACCAGCGAATAGTATGTGTCATAAGGCCTGTCGGGGAAGAAAGCGTACGGCAGCTCCGTGGAGCCGTAACGCGCCTTCGCGCTCACGCGGAAGCTCTTCTGCGGAAGGTCCAGCGAGAAGTTGCCGTTCAGCTTCAGCTCTACGCCTTCTGAAACGACGCGCGTTCCGTCGGTCTCGAAGAACTCGAAATGCCCCGCGACGCTGTTCTTCTGCCAATACGGAAGATCGTCGTACGGTATCTCCGTCTTCGCGCTGTCAAGGTATGAACCCGCGAGGATTCCGCTTACGGGGTTCCACAGTCCGTCGGGTTCCGACACAAGCGAGATTACGGGCAGCGCGTGATACTGGTTGATAAGGTAGGTGTCGGTGATGATGGCGGACGGACGCAGTCCGTCCTCAAACGCGCGCGCGCGAAGGATTGTCGTTCTGTTAAACTCCAGCGGACCCGCGTATACAGCAGACGATTCCGTGGGGTCGGAGCCGTCCAGCGTATAGCGTATAACGCCGTTCCCGCTTACGAAAAGCTCTGTCGTGACGGAATTCTTGTAGCTTCCGCCGGGGACGCTGACGGTCGGCGCGGTTGAGAAGCCGGGCGAACCGGGAGCGTTCGCGAGACCCGGCGTGGGTTTATCGAAGTAGAGCAGCTCGCCCTTGGCGAGGGAACGTCCGTATGACGTTTCCGCCGCAAGCGCGGGGACCGCGAGCCTGTCTATGATGTCTCCGTTCGGGTCTGACAGCGTGAGAATCTCGCCCAGCGCGGAAAGCCCGAACGACGCGTGAAGCTGCCCCGAAGGCGCCGCCGCGACGCCCGAGCAGAAGATGATTCTGTATTCTCCGGGCTGAATTGTAACGCTCGGGAACTGCCACAGGCGCGGACGACCCGGCTTATCCGAAAGCCCGAAGCCCGCAAGATTGACGGCTTCCGTTCCCGTATTCAGAATTTCAATCCAGTCGTATGAGGATTTGCCGTGCGGGGTATCCATTCCCGCCGTGTATGTCAGCGCTTCCGTTATAATGATTCCGTACTTGTTGTTCAGCCGAAGCTTGGCGTCCAGCTCTTCAAGACCCGCCTTGCCGTTCGCGCTTCCCGGCGTCGCCGCGCCCGTCACGCGCCAGTCGGAGCCGCCTTCAGGGCGTTCCAGCGATTGGTCTTTGTCAACGCCTTCGACGCGCACCTTGTCGATGAGCTGACCGTACGCGTTTGAGAGAATCACGGTTTCGCCGTCTCCGCTTAAACTGAAGTTTGTATGGTAGTACTCTCCCTTGAAGCTTTCATTTAAGCTTTCCTTGCCGCTCGACGCGAACACAGTCATGACGGAGTGCGGTGCGATTGACGCGCCGCTCGGGAACGTCCATTTGTTCCACTTCGTCTCGTTGTCCGATATGCCGAAGCCCGACAGGTTTATCGTGCGGTCGCCCGTGTTGATAAGCTCTATCCAGTCGGACGCGATTCCGTCTTCATCGAATATCACGCTTCTGTTCAGCGGACAAACCTCGTTCAGGCGCAGGTTGGAAAGGTCGATGAGCGACGTTGTGCGAAACGCCGTGTAGCCTTCCTCCGTGTTCGGATAGCCCGGCGTCGCGCTTAAGGTAATGGCGTATGTGTCGTCAGACATAAGCGCATATGAATTATCGGGTTCCATCGGCGGAACGGCGAGGCTCTGCGCGATCAAGCCCGTCGCCTCAAAGAGATAAAGCGTCTCGCCGTCCGCCGAAAGCTTGAACGGCGCGTGGAACGGTTTTGCGGGATCGTTTGCGTGGGTGCCCGAAAGATATACGACGACATACGCGGACGGCGCGAGCTTGTATTCGGGGAAAACAAACTTCACGTCGCTTCCGCCGTCCGACAGACCGACTCCGCGAAGGTTGATTGTCTCGCTCGTTACGTTCGTGAGTTCCAGCCAATCGGAGAATGTTCCGAAGTCGTCGGGTATTACGGTTTTGTTGGAACTCATCGCCTCGCCGATTACGATCCTGCCCGCTGTTTCTTCCGCTTGAACCTGCGAAGACGCGGGGAAATCCCGCCCCGCGGTTATATATGAAAGCATGATAAGCATTCCCGATATCAGGAATACCGCGAGAATATATTGGATTGTGCGCACGCGCCACACGCGGGAGCGCGCGGATTTCTGAAGCCTGAAAAATCTTTTCAATATATCAATCACCTTGTCCGGCGGGCGAGCCGGGGGCTCGCCCCTACAAATCGTTTATCGGAGGATGTTATATTCCCGTGCGGCCGGGCGTCGGCATCTCGTCATATTTCCATTCCGCGCTGTTGCCGTTGCGCTTGTAGGAAACGTCGGGGCGCATATTGTCATACTCGACGGATTCAACCACGAACCCAAGCTGGCTTGAAAGAATGACCACGCCGTGGTTCGCCGCAAGCTTGAAGTTTGTGTGCAGCTCGCCGTCCGCGCTCTTGTTCTTGTCCGACGCGAAGATAACCATGCATTCATGCGGCTGAAGGACGGTTCCGTTTGGGAAACGCCACTTCGCGGGCTTGTTCGGATTGTCTGACAGCGCGAGGCGCGATACGTCAACCGCGTAGTCGCGAGTGTTGTATATCTCAATCCAGTCGGGCGCGTCCCCGTCGCCGTCGTGTAAGATCTTGCTATTGGAAGCCATTATTTCCGTTATGATGATAGCGTCCGCGTCAAGGTTTATGTACCGCTCGAACGCTTCGCGCCCCTCTTCGCTGTTCTCGTAGCCGGGCGTAGGCTTGTCCGCCGCCCGAAACGCGCCGTCAATCAGCGCGAACGACGTATCCGCGTGAAGCGGATTCACGCCGATATATTCCACAAGCTCGCCGCTCGCGTTCTTGAGATACAGCATTTCACCCGCGGACTTTATCTTGAACGGCGCGTGCAGCAGCGATTCGGATTCGCTTCTGCCCGACGCGAACACAATCACGCGTTCGCGCGGCTCAAGAACGGTTTGCGGGAAGACGAACCTGTCGCGGCTCGCGTCGTCGGTCAGAATGAATCCCGTTATGTCTTCCGCTTGTTCGCCGATATTCTCTATTTCAACCCAGTCGGAAAAAACGCCGTATTCATCCATGAGCGTGTGGCTGTTGCTCGACATAACTTCGGTGATGCGAACGTTTGTCGTGTGTCTGCCCGGCGTCGCGTCGGCGTTGCGCATCGGCGGAAGTCCGAGTCTTTCGCGGACGGAGGGGACGGAACCCAACGAAACCAGAATCACGCCCGCGAAAACGAGCGCGAAGATGAAAGCGTTGAGCGCCGCGCCGCGCGCGCGCGTCGGCTCGCCTTCGCTGAAATAATATGCTTCGTCGACCGTTTCCTTCCGACGCGGTATTTTCTGTTTGTTTGGTTGTATCGGTATCAATTAAACTCACCCGAGTATAAAACGAAAATGCGGTCGATTTATATGCATGTGATATGATTTGCCGCAAAAAACAATATGCGGGAACGAGTCCCCGCATATTGCGGCAGTTTTGGTTTATTGCGGCAGCGGTCCGTACGACGGGTTTGCATACGGAGCGACGGGCGGAGCGGGCGTTTCGATCGCGGGGAAGTGGTCGTCGGTCAGCGGCTCGACAAGCATCGCGTTGACGAACGTGTGCCGCCCCGCGTCCATATGGAGAACTCCCGCGTGCGTGGAGCCGATCTTCATGGAAATGTGCGCGCCGGAGCGAAGCTGCATGAACCCTTGCCAATGCAAGCGAAGGTATCCCGATTCCGTCGGCTGCTCCTCGTACGTCGGCGGCGCTTCGCTTACAACTGTGCCGTCGGCGACCGTTTCAGGCATGGGTACATCGTCCGCAGCCGGCGGTTGGGTCGGTTGGTCCTGCTGCGCGGGTTCGGGCATCTCGCACAGCGCGAACGGGTGGATATGCCCCGCTTCCTGTTTTCCGTCCACTAACAGGCTGAGCGTAATCGTGCCGCAGTTTTCGGCGGACCTTATGTTCATCTCGTAGCTTACGTAATATACGCCCGCTTGCCTGATGAGTATCGAATTCGGAAAAGAAACGTTCGCGCCGTTCGACCTGTCGGTTGACGGAAGTTTGACTATATGGTCGTTTCCGTCAAGAGCTATGTCGATATACGCGCCTTCATACGGGCAGTATATGCCCGCGTAATGCGCGGGTCTCTCGGTCTGCGCCTGCTGCCTTGCCGTCTGCTGCGCTTCCCCGCGGATTGTGCTCATGAAGAAATCAGGCTGAACCGCTTTCGACGCGTCGTCCTGCTTTATTCCGACGAAAGGCGCGTCTAGAAAGTTTGCGGGCGCGGCTTCCTGAACGGTAATTTTAGCTGCGGGATGCGCAACTGTCGCCGCTTTGTTGAGCGTTTGCATCATCGCGCTCCACGCGGTAACGGCTCCGCCGGGCGGCGGCGGAGGAGGCTGCACGGTTTCAGGCATCCGCATACGGTACATCATGTCAATCTGCGAAGGCGTGCCGTCCCAAGTAAGGCTTACGGGCGTGTCGCCCGTTTGCGCCCTGAACAGCGGATTCTCGACGACAGGGCTTGCCGCGCCCGTATTCTTAAACGTTTGCTCCGACAGGTTGGAAGGCATGTTCCTTGCGCGCGTTATGGGGTCGTCGGTGCGAACGCCCGAATTCTTTCCGTAATCTTCGGAGGCTTCCTGCGGCTTCGCGGGCTTGCCTGCGTTTCTTGCGGGTTCCGCGTACCACGAGTTATCCGCGAACGGATTTCTGGTCGCATACCCAATATCGTTGATTCGTTCTTCATTCATCACTGTCTGATTCCGCCTTCCTGTTCCGCATACAGTTACAGTCTATTCCTCTTTTATACTCTGTAAAGCAAAGCGCAGGCTTTGCATCGTCTTAAAGGAAATATATGGTTTCTGTGGAATAAATAGAATATCCATCCAAAGAAACAGTATAGAAACAATGAGGTTAAAATGGCGGCGACGGGAAAATATGACTCAAGCGATATTCAGGTGCTGGAAGGGTTGGAGGCTGTTCGCGTTCGACCCGGCATGTATATAGGTTCGACGGGCACCCGCGGACTGCACCATCTTCTTTGGGAAATTGTGGACAACGCGATTGACGAGGCGGTGAACGGCTTCAGCGACCGCGTGACGGTTACGCTTCACAAGGACGGCAGCGCGGAGGTTTCGGACAACGGACGCGGTATGCCGATCGACAAGCACCCGCAGATCGGCGTTTCCGGCGTTGAAGTCATCTTTACCAAGCTTCACGCGGGCGGGAAGTTCAACCACTCGCAGTATCAGTATTCGGGCGGTCTGCACGGCGTCGGCGCGTCCGTGGTCAACGCGCTGTCGCGCTGGCTTACCGTCGAGGTGTGCCGCGACGGTTCTCTGTATAAGATGAGGTTTGAGAGCGCGTACAACCCCGCGGCGCAAAAGACGGACGCGGGCAGGCCAGTGTCGCCGCTCACCCGCGTTTCGGCTTGCCGCGACAAGGGAACGCGGGTCAGGTTTATGCCCGACTACACTATATTTGAAGACACGACGTGGAGCGCCGACTCGGTCCGCCGCAGGCTGCGCGACCTTGCGTACCTCAACAAGGGGCTGACCGTCGAGTTTAAAGACGAGCGGGCGGGCGAAAGCGCGGTTTTCTTCTACGAAGGCGGAATAGCGGACCTGGTGCGCGAGATGAACGCCGACAAGTCCGCGCTGCACGGCGCGCCTATAGTGTTTGAATCGGTGAAGGACGGCGTGAAGATGACCGTCGCGTTTCAATATACCGACGCGTTCACGGAGAACGTCTTCTCATATGTGAACAACATTCCGACGGGCGAGGGCGGCAGCCACGAAACAGGCTTCCGCGCGGGCTTCACGAAGGCGTTCAACGATTATCTGCGCAGAACCAACGTTCTTAAGGAAAAGGACTCAAACCTTACGGGCGAAGACACTCGCGAGGGAATCACCGCAGTCCTTTCCTGTTATGTGCTCAATCCGCAGTTTGAGGGGCAGACGAAGGGCAGGCTGGGCAACCCCGAAGTGCGCCCGATAATAGAAACGATGATAACGCAGCTTCTTTCGGATTATCTGCAAGACCTCGGAAACGCGGACACGGTGGGCGCAATAGTCGCGAAGGCCGTTCAGGCGGCGAAGGTGCGCGAGGCTTCGCGCAAGGCGCGCGATTTGGCGCGGCAGAAGAACCAGTTGGAAGCCGCGCCTTTAGTCGGCAAGCTCGCGAGCTGCACGGGCAGGAAGAGGGACGAGAACGAGCTGTTTATCGTGGAGGGAGACTCCGCGGGCGGCAGCGCGAAGCAGGGGCGCGACAGGCGCTTCCAGGCGATTCTTCCGCTGCGCGGCAAGCCGCTCAACGTCGAGCGCACCCAGCTTGACAAGGTTCTTTCAAACGAGGAGTTCCGCGTGATTATCACGGCGCTCGGCGCGGGCTTGGGCGAAGACTTTCAGGCGTCGTCGCTTAAGTATAACAAGATAATCATTCTGTCGGACGCGGATCAGGACGGTATGCACATCAGGTGCATTCTGCTCACGTTCTTCTTCCGCTATATGAAGCCGCTTGTAGCGGAAGGACACGTGTATATCGGAATGCCGCCGCTTTACAAGATAGCGCGCGGGAACAAGTCCATATACGCTTATGACGACATAGAGCTTCGGAAGGTTCTCAAGGGTCGGGAATACGCGCGGGCGGGCAGCTACACCATTCAGCGTTACAAAGGGCTTGGCGAGATGAACGCCGACCAGCTTTGGGAAACCACGATGAACCCCGGTTCGCGGAAGCTTCTGCGCGTGACGCTGGACGACGCGGCGGAGAGCGAACGCATGGTGTCGCTTCTCATGGGCGACAGGGTTGACCCGCGGCGCGACTTCATTATCAAGCACGCGAACTTCAACAAAACTGACATGATGGAGACTATCATTGGCTAAAGATATAGTAACGATGAACGAAGACAGCATAATCGAGCAGGGCTTTGAAGATATAATGCGCGAGTCGATGCTTCCCTACGCGGAGCATGTAATACTCGAGCGCGCGCTTCCCCGCGCGGAGGACGGGCTGAAGCCCGTACAGCGGCGCATTCTGTTTACAATGCAGGAGCTGGGCGTAGAACCCGATAAGCCGCACAGGAAGAGCGTCCGCATTGTGGGAGACTGCTTGGGTAAGTTCCACCCGCACGGCGATTCCTCCGTCTATGACGCGATGGTGCGACTCGCGCAACCGTTCGCCATGCGCGAAGCGCTGGTCGACGGGCACGGCAACTTCGGCTCGATAGACGCGGACTCCGCGGCGGCGATGAGGTATACCGAGGCCAGGCTCACAACGCTCGCGATGGAGATGCTTCGCGACATCGATAAAGACACGGTGCCGATGCGGCTGAACTTCGACGATACGTTGAAGGAACCCGAGGTTCTGCCCGCGAGCTACCCCAATCTGCTGGTCAACGGCTCGTCGGGTATCGCGGTCGGTCTGGCGACAAACATTCCGCCGCACAATCTCGCGGAATCGGTGAACGCAGTCGTAATGCGTCTCACCAATCCAAAATGCACGCTTGACGACGTGATGAAGGTTCTGCCCGCGCCTGACTTTCCGACGGGCGGGTTGCTTGCGCGCGACGACTCGATTCGTTCCGCGTATGAGACAGGGCGCGGAAAACTGACGCTGCTGGCGAAGACGCATATCGAAGACGGTCCGTCGGGGCGCAAGCTCATCGTTATCACGCAGATGCCGTATCAGGTCGCAAAGTCCGGTATGCTGGCGCGCATACTCAAGGTGTCGGAAGAGAAGCGCGGCATTTTCCAGACGATTCACGATATACGCGACGAGAGCGACCGCGAGGGGATACGCGCCGTCATCGAGCTTAAGAAGGAGGCCGACGCGGAGGAGGTGCTCGCCGCGCTTCGCAGATATACCGATCTTCGCGTGACGGTTTCAGTCAACATCTTCGTTATATACAATGGCAAACCCAGGCAGATGGGTTTGCTTGAGATTCTTGATTCATACATCCAACACCGCAAGAACGTGGTGCGCCGCAGGTCGCAGTATGACCTCGACAAGGCGAGCGCGAGGCGGCACATTCTGGAAGGCCTGATCCGCGCGATCGACGTGCTGGACGAGATAATCGCGCTCATCAGGGCGTCGAAGGACGGCAAGCAGGCGAAGGAACGGCTGGTCGCAAGGTTCAGTTTCACGGAAGTGCAGGCGCAGGCGATACTCGATTTGCGTTTGCAGCGCTTGACGGGCTTGCAGATTCTGGAGCTGCGCGAGGAGCTTGACAAGCTGACGAAGGAGATTGCGGGGCTGGAAGCGATTCTTAACAGCGAAGCGAAGCTTGTGAGGACGATTCAGGCGGAACTGCTTGAGATTGCGAAGCGGTTCAACGACAAGCGCAGAACGCAGCTTATCGACCCGATCGTTTCCGTTATCGCCCCCAAAGCCGCGGTTCAGGCGGAGCTTACTTGTGTGACGCTCACGCGCGGCGGAACGCTGCGCCGCGCGGCTTCCGCTTCAAAGAAAGCGGCTGTGCCGCCCGACGGAGCCGTTCCGTCCGAACTTACGCAGGAAACCGCAGAACTGCCCGAGGACGGCAGCCTGCTCTTCTTCACGAACTTCGGCAACGCAATCCGCCTGCCCGTTTCAAGCGTACCCGAGCTTTTAAAACCGCGCGACAAAGCGCAGCCATTGCGCGCGCTTACGCCGAATCTCGAACCGAACGAGATTCCGATTCGGATGATTGCGGAACCCGCGCAGATATCGGGCGACGAATCGCGGCTCGTCTTCGTAACCTCGCGCGGTATGGTGAAGGCGAGCAAGCTTTGCGAATATGTCGTGCGCAAGGGCAAGTATCAGGCGGTGAAGCTGAAAGACGGCGACAGCCTGCTTTCCGTATCTGAGTATGACAAGGCGGCAAGTCTGCTGCTCGTGTCGCGCGCGGGCATGGCGATAATGTTCAATATGGCGGAGGTTGAGCCGCAGGGCAGGGTCGCCGCGGGTGTTATCGGAATACGGCTTGAACCGAACGACACGGTCGTATCCGCGATTCTCTCGGCCTCCTGCGAGGGCGAGCTTATTCTGGTGAGCGACCGCGCGTTCGCCAAGCGTGTTCTGATAAGCGACGTCGACGCGCAGAAGCGCGGCGGCAAGGGCGGACGCGTATTCGCGTGGAACAGGAACGGGTCGAGCGGCGGCATGATTTCCGCGGCGCTGAGCGTGCGCGAATCATACGATTTCGGCATATATACGGAACAAGGCTTGCTTGCGCGCGTCTCAACGGAGGAAATTCCGATAGAGCGCGTTTCGGGCAAGGGTCACGCGCTGGCGGTTACGATGCTGCCCGTCAGCGCCTGCGTTCCGATTAATTAATCCGTTTGGTATGAGTGTTTTATGATGGAGGTATCATGGAGGTATCATGTTAGAGAAGCTGAAAAACTGGTGGCGTAAGGCTGTGCCCGCAATCATCTTCCGGGATGAGAAGAAGGAAGACCCATATGAGGACCGCTATGAGGATGATTTGACGGAAGAGGAATACGAGGACGACGCCGAGGACGCCGAGGACGCGGAGTCTGCGGAAGAAGAATATTCGGAAGAGCAAGACGACGATTACGAGGATACGCCGCGGAAAAAGCGCCGCAGCGTAAACGGCGCGGCGGCGGGCGGCGGTTCGCGAATCGGCTATATGCACACGCCTCACATACGCGGCGGCACGCTTGAAGAAAGGCGCGCGGCGGCTTCCGCCGTAATTGAGAACGATTATAACGCGCTGATACTCAAGCCTGACGAAGGCGAGCTTATAGTTATTGAAAAGGGTGAAGACGGAGCGGAAACCTCCGTTTCCGTCGGGCTGAAGCTGCTCGACCAGCGAGTGAAGCCCGTATGGTCCGGAATCGTCGACGTTATCCGCGACAGCGGCGGCGGGAGCGCGTCGCCCTCCGACCCGCCGAACCCGCTTATCGAGCGTCCGTATATGGTGGAATCGGGGCAGAACACGTTCCTTTGGTATAGGCAGAGCAAGCGGCTGGATATTTCGCGCGAGAAAACGATGGACGAGCAGGGGCTTATCCTGTCCGCGGGCTCCGTTACGCTTCATGTGGGGTGTCTGGGCGATGAAGCCCTGTCGTTGTTTGAGAAGCTTCTCAGCGCAAGGAGCAACATAATACGTATATAGCTTCCGCAACATCCCGTCGATCTTAAACAGAATTGTGGATTCTTGAAAAAATGTGTAAATTTTGGAAGGAATTCCGTTTAGTTCCGCAGAATAAATCGCGGTGTTTACTTTTCCGCGATTTATGATTTGAGAGAAAAGAATGCGTATTGTTATACAGCGAGTGTCGTTTGCCGAAGTGGTTGTTGACGAGGTCGTCGTTGGCAGGATAGACGCGGGGTTCCTCGCGCTGGTTGGCGCGGAGGAAGGCGACGCAAGCGCGGACGCCGCGTATTGCGCGGAAAAGACCGCGGGGCTGCGCGTCTTCACCGACGCCGACGGCAAGATGAACCTCGGCTTGAAAGACGTGAACGGCAAGGTGCTTGCGGTGTCGCAGTTTACGCTGCTCGGCGACACGCGGCGCGGAAGGCGGCCGAGCTTCGTCCGCGCGGCGAGACCCGAAGCCGCAAAGCTGCTGTTCGACGAATATGTACAAAGGGTCAAGCAATTTGACGTGCCTGTCGAAACGGGCACGTTCCAAGCGCACATGCAAGTGTCGCTGAATAATGATGGTCCCGTAACTATTTTGCTGGATAGCAGGAGGCTCGCTTAATGCCCAACATCCCGTTAACCAAAGCGCCGTCGGAAAGGTTCCCGAGCCCTAACCGACAAGTGTTCCGTATGCAGACAAACCAAACCCGGTTTGCGTGCGACATCGCGGATGTGATTCGCATGATGCAGCCGGGTTCTATTGTTTTATATAACGACAATCCAACGACGAGCGCGATTACGATAAACCACGTTCAATACGAGTCGGACGGAAAGTGGCGCGACGAGCTTGAGTATATCTCGGACAACGCGTATATATCGCACACCGCGGAAAGCGAGAAGCTGGGCGCGGACACTCTTGCTGTAAAGCGTTACCAGAAACGCGCGGCTAAGAAAGCCTGCTACGAATTGTTCAAGAGAATCACGGGATACGCGCCTCCGTGGGGAAGCCTGACCGGCATTCGTCCGACCAAGCTTTATTCCGAGCTTGAAAGAAACGGAGTCGCCGACCCCGCGGCGTCGCTCATTGACGCGTTCGACGTGCGGGAAGACAAAGCGCGCCTTCTGAAGGAGATTTGCGCCGCGCAAAAGCCGTACCTTGACGTTCCCTCAAATATGGCGGACATATACGTCGCGATACCCTTCTGCCCGTCGAAATGCACCTATTGCGCGTTTCATTCGGAAGTGTCGGCGCGCGGCGAGAGCGAGCTTGATTCCTACCTCGACGCGCTTACGTTTGAAATGGACGAAGCGAAAAAAGTGATGGAAGACAGCGGTCTTCAGACGAACGCAATCTACATCGGCGGAGGCACTCCGACCGCCTTAAGCTTGCGGCAGTTGACAAGGCTGCTTGATAAAGTCTCGCGCACGTTCGCTGTCGACCGCAAAGGCTGCCTTGAATACACGGTTGAAGCGGGACGCCCGGACACGATAACGGCGCAGAAGCTTGCCGCGATGAAGGCGGCCGGCGTCAGCAGAATAAGCATAAACCCGCAGACCATGAACGACGGCACTCTTGCCGCAATCGGGCGCAAGCATACCGCCGCGGAAATCGAAGCGGCGTTCGAGCTTGCAAGGAAAGCGGGTTTTGATAACATTAACTCCGACCTCATATTGGCGCTGCCGGGGGAAACTCCCGACGACGTCAGCCGAACTCTCGAACGCATGAAAGCGCTGAACCCCGAAAGCCTTACGCTTCACGCGCTGTCGCTCAAGCACGCGTCGCAGATGTCGCAGGAAAACAATATGGATTCCTTAAGCCTCGCGGACGCGGAAGTCATGAACGTTATAGGCGAGCGCGAAGCCCGCGGCATGGGTATGACGCCGTATTATCTGTACAGGCAGAAGAATATCGCGGGCGGTCTTGAAAACGTCGGATACTCAAAGCCCGGCTGTGTCTGCCAATATAATCTTGATATGATGGAAGAGACGACAAGCGTCGTCGCGCTCGGAGCGGGCGCGATAAGCAAGCGCATAACGAAGTCGACGAACGGCGCGGGAAACCCTGTGTACAGAATCGACCGCTCTCCGAACATGATGGACAGCAAACAATACGTAAGCCGCGTGGCTGACATGGCGCAGCGCAAGCGGGATTTGTTCCGCGCTGCGGCGAAATAGCGGTTACAACATCGATGGGCTTTTGTCGACAGTCCGGCGGGCGGGCGATTGGAAATCGTCCGCCCGCAAATTATCGTTTCACCGAAACGCGCACCATTCCATATGGTCGTTGACAATCCCCACAGCTTGCAGATAACTGTAGATTATCGTGCTGCCGACAAACTTGAAGCCCATCTTCTTCATATCCTTGCTGATTCTGTCGGACAGAGGAGAGGTTGCGGGCATATCCTCCTGCCGCTCCAAACGGTTGACAGTCGGCTTGCCGTCCGCGTAGTTCCACAGAAACGCGTCCAGTCCGCCCATCGAAAGAACAAGCTTTGCGTTCGTTACGGCGGCGTCGATTTTCAGGCGGTTGCGGATGATTCCCTTGTTCTGCAGAAGCTCCGCAACCTTCGCTTCGTCATATGCCGCGACTTTCTCCGCGTCAAAGTTATCGAAAGCGGCGCGGTAGTTCGCGCGCTTGTTGAGTACGCACGACCACGAAAGCCCCGCCTGCGCACCCTCGAGGATGAGCAGCTCGAACAGCTCGCGCTCATCGTGACAAGGCTTGCCCCATTGGGCGTCGTGGTATTCGCGCATGAGCATGTCGGAGGTATCGCCCCATGGACAGCGGCGCGGCTCGCTCATGCGCTTGCCGCCTTCCCGGCTTTTCTTCCGGCGAAGAATCGCACGAGCCGCTGTTTCCACTTTGGACTTTTGCAGTATGTCTTCCCCTCGTGCGCTTTGTCGCATTCGCCGCATAATCCGTGCCGCGGGCACGACGTGTTGGCGCAGGGGCAGTTCGCGTTTCGTTCAGGCATAATATCCTCCTAAAATTCCCAACCCGTCCTGCATGGATTGGGTTCATTTTCAATTGCGACCGTTCGCAGCGCGTCCGACATTCTTCCGCATTCCGCCTCCGCGCGCGCTTCGATCGCCGCCCAAGGCGCGTCCGCGCCAAGTTCGTCATACGCAACCGCCAAGGCTCCGTAGAGCGCAAGCCCCAGCGAGTGGCTTGCGGAGTGTATGGCGGAAGAGGACAGCGCGATCGCCCTTGCCGCGGCTCTCGCCGCCGCGTTCTCCGCTTCAGCGGACGCGGCGTTGCAGTTTTGCGCCGCAATGTTCAAGCCCGTGTTCCACTTGAGACTCCCCGCAATCATCCGCCGCGCGGCTTCAAGCGAAAGACGCGGGCGTGCGTCGCTCGGGCAATATTGCTCCCACAGCGGCAGAAGAACACGCTCCGCGTAATCGACAGCCCACATTGCAACGGTGGGCTTGCTTTGCGCCGCGATCAGCCGCATGAGCGATTGAATGTTCGGCGTGTCGCGATTGTTCAGCATTCTGCGATGTTTGGCCATCGTTCGCCCTCCAATGTAACATGCCGTTTGTATGCCCGCCCCGATCGTCTGTGCCGCATGCAAAGCTGCGCTTGTTGTCGTTTTTCAGCGGCGCGAGGCGATTCTTTGCCGTGTGAGAGTTATTATACCATGCGCCATACGTAAAGTGTAGCGGCATTGCCAAACCGCGCGGTCGGAGCGATAAAGGCAGCCTTAAAAAAAGCACTTTACACGGCCCGATAATTGTGATATTATACCATCGTTGGCGCGGGGCATTAGCGCAGTTGGTAGCGCGTTTGAATGGCATTCAAAAGGTCAGGGGTTCGAATCCCCTATGCTCCACCATTCGGAATTCCCAAAAGTATTGACAGCGCGCGAATATCGGTATATAATATCGCTCGTTGGCTGTACGATCCGCGGAAATAACATAAAATATGCGCCATTAGCTCAGTTGGTAGAGCACCTGACTCTTAATCAGGGTGTCCCGGGTTCGAGTCCCTGATGGCGCACCATATTTGTACGTTGGGCTTGATAGAAGCCCGATGTAGCTGAAAAGCCCAGTATTACTGGGCTTTTTCGTATTCAGGCGGCTTTTTCAAGACGTTTGCGAGGGCAAATTCACCCTCTCTATTTTGCACCAAACGAGCAATTATGCACCCGCTTTACAGAATCGTGTAAAGGTTCTGCGGCGGGTGCATTTTTTATTCTCGAAACGAGGAATCGTGTAACGGGTATAGGAATCGTGTAAAGGTATGCACCCAAGCCTAATCCACCTTTTATGCTGCGTGACTCAATATGGAAACTAACTTGTGAACATCGATATAATTGACTTGACATTATTCGTTTAACGGTATATAATAAAATATGGGAAAGTATACAAGGAGGATGCGCATGGATTACATATCGACCAAAGAAGCCGCAGAAAAATGGGGTATCTCCGAACGCCGCATTCAAAAGCTGTGTGAAGAAGGACGCATCCACGGCGCTGTCCGTTTTGTCCGTGTTTGGGCGATTCCACAAGACGCGGAGAAACCGCAAGATGGCCGATTGAAAGCAACGAAATCAAAAATATAAGAGAGTGAACCTTATGTATAACCCGCAACTTGACACGTTTATCCGCGTAGCCGACGCGGGCAGCTTTTCAAAGGCTGCCGAGGAAAACTACATCACACCCACCGCGGTTATCAAGCAAATCAACAGCCTTGAAGCCGCGTTGGGACTGCGCCTGTTCGAGCGCACTCATCGCGGGCTTACGCTGACGGAATCAGGGAAGTCGCTTTATAACGACGCGAAGTATGTGATTCAATACTGCCGGGATTCCGTCCGGCGAGCCAATGACGCGGCAACGCATCATGATAAAGTCATCCGCATCGGGACTTCGCCCATGACGCCGGGCGAGTTCTTGCTCGGTTTATGGCCTAAGATACACAGCGTTTGCCCCGACGTTAAGTTTCAACTAATCCCGTTTGACAACACGCCGGAGAACGCTAAGGAAATACTCCGGAATCTGGGGCGCAACATCAACGTTGTCGCCGGGTGGTTTGACGAAACCTACGAAAGCGCGCTCGGCTGTGCTCCGCTGAAATTGAAAGACGACCCGATATATTGCGCGCTGAGCATTCACCACAGACTGTCTTCAAAGGATATGCTGACTACCCTCGACTTGCGGGGCGAAACTCTAATGCTTCCCCACAAAAACTGGGAGCCGCATGTTGACCGGCTACGCGATTTTGCGGCGCGGCAAAAAATCCAAATCGTGGATTTCGATTTTTACAACCTGAGTGTTTTCAACCAATGCGAAAACAGCGACAACCTCCTGATAGCGTTTGACGCTTGGAGGAACGCGCACCCGTTGATCAAGATACTTCCCGTCGAGTGGGAATTTGCCGTTCCTTATGGGATTCTCCACTCACCCGCCCCATCCGGCACAGTAAAAAACTTTCTCAAAGCCGTTATGACGGCATTGGAGTTATAACCTTTAGGTATAAACCGACTGACAAACCGAGACTTCTGTTGGGTCTCGGTTTGTTTTATAATAAGACTATGACTGAGAGCTATCTGCTTTAACGATGCTGTACCCTCTGGGAAAAACAAATAAGGGAGAACTGTAACTATGAAAAAACGAGGATTATCTATTTTATTGATGTTAATGCTGTTCACGCTGGCAGCTTGCACGAATCAATCGGGTAACACCACAACACCGACACCCGAATCTACCTCTGAAACCCAAGAGGAAGTTTCGGATACGAATGAACCAGCTGGTACTGCGGCAGGTGAAAGAAAAATCTTGGTTGTGTATTTCTCTTTGCCGGAAACGACCGACCCGAACAATATGACGGAGGATGAAGAAAACAGCGCAGTCGTCGTTGACGGCGAAGTGCTGGGGAACACGCAATATGTGGCGTATCTGATTCAGGACTACTTAAACGCAGATATCTTTCGTATTGAACCAAAAACACCATACCCCACCGAACACGCCACGCTGATTGAAGTTGCTAATGAAGAACTCAGCACGGGCGCAAGGCCGGCTTTATTGGCAGGCGTGGAAAACATAGAGCAATATGATGTAGTTTTCGTGGGATACCCTAACTGGTGGGGTGATATGCCAATGATCCTTTATACATTTTTTGAGGAATACGATTTTTCCGGGAAGACAATTATTCCCTTCAACACGCATGGCGGCAGCGGTTTTTCCGGGACAATTTCCTCGATAGCGGAACTTGCGCCGAATGCAACGGTTGAGAGAAATGGCTATTCCGTATCTCGTAGCGTCGTAGAAAATTGCAAAGATGATTTGGAACAGTGGCTGCAGGGGTTGGGATTCTGATAACATCTCCGTTTTGCAATACAGCGGGAGGAGGTATCCGCTATGAAGCCAAAAGCAATACAAAAAATGGCAATTGATATTCTAATGACGATACTGGTTCTGCTCATGATGGCATTTCACATCATGGGGCGAAATGTACATGAATGGCTGGGAGCTATCCTCTTCTGCTTGTTCATCCTGCATCACGTCCTCAACCTCGGCTGGTACAAGGGGTTGTTCAAGGGGAAATACGCTGCGATGCGGATACTGAACGCCACTGTTAATATGCTCCTGCTGATTGCTATGCTGTGCATGATAGCGAGCGGTATTATGCTCTCCGGTGAAGTATTTGCATTCCTTGGACTCCGCTTATCCGCCATAGGGCGACCGATACACATGGTTTCTACATCGTGGGGTTTCCTGCTGATGTCGGTGCATTTGGGCTTGCATTGGGGCATGGTGCTTGGAATGGCACGGAGGATGACCCGAAAAAACGCGCCGTCTAAAGTCCGCGTAACTATAGCAAGAGTGCTTGCGGCGGCAATAGTCCTACGCGGGATTTATGCTTTTTTGATGCGGCGCATATGGGAAAAGCTGTTCTTTACTATAGAGTTTTCATTAGACCTGTCCTAAAACCACAATTCAGAGTTATAGATGCCGCAGATGAGACTCACGCGCAGCAAGTGCTTCTTCTGTTTGTTTCTGTAACGCATTTGCAGTATCTTGAATCGCTTGATACGGCGGTTAACGTGCTCTA
>JAITHB010000138.1 GCA_031280145.1 Oscillospiraceae bacterium
CCGCGGTTGAAGCAGAATTCGATGAACGGCTCGCGCGGCTCTGCTTCATGCGAGCGCAGCGCGGGGGTTTCTATTCCGACAATGCCGCCCGCGAAACCCTTCGTATCGCCGTTTATGCCGAGCGCGGAGATTACGCCGTGGTTCCAGCAATCGCGGAAACGGTTGCCGCGCCCCAAGCCGAGTATTCCGCCGACTATGCCGCTTGTCGCGGAAATGTTCGCGTAATTATGCAGACCCCAAACGTCGGAGTCAGTCATGCTTCCGAAGAAGCCGCCGACAAGCGAGACGCCTGTGATTGAGCCGTAAACCTCGCACGCGTCCATATCCATGCGGACGCCTTCGCGCGCTATGCCGCCGACGGGCTTGCCGCTCTCGCGTCCGTCGATGCTCACTTCCACGCGAACGTGCTGGATAACGCCCGACGTTATCGACTCAAACAGCGGCGCGTCAAGCGGACCTATCCAGCAGCCCTCGCCGTAGATTTCGATTCCCGCCGCGTTTGGAAGCGGCGTCCACGGCGCGTCAATTTTGATGTCGGCTTTAAGCGTGTAGATGCCGTCGCTTGGGTATTCGCCGTCTGTTCCGATTTTCATGAGTTCTTCGGCGGTGCGTATATCTATGCGCTTTGCCATGTTCGCGCCTCTTTTCATTTTTGTTTCGGATTCAGTTTCATGCTATGTAAAGGTTAAGAGTTGGGAACTTGTCAGTTAAATTGTTTTTCAAAAAGGAGCATGCGCAGATATTTTCGCGAAAAGGCAGCCGCTGTGTATAACGGACGACCTTCAGCGTATGCCGAACCGCCGGTCTATATGCAAACTTTCCACATTGTCCACAGAGTTATCCACAGTTTGAAGGTTTACAAGCCTATGAATTGCCTTAATATGGAAAGTTATCCACAGATTGGCAAAAGCGGGGGTGTGGATTTCTCGCGGCTGTTTCCCACAGGTGTGGATAAAAAGAAACAGACTTTCAGTCTGTGCGAATGCGCGGTTCAACGCAACCGGCAGTCTGCGGTTTATTTTTTAAGATATAAAAGAGATTACAGCGGTCCCTGACAAAATCCCGGGGTCCCCGACAAAACCGCAGTTTTGGCGGGGTGGTTCAGCAGTTTTGGCGAGGCGGTTTACAGCGGAAGATACGGAACCGCGTTAAGCGACAGACCGCAGGTCTGCCCTGAAATGAAGTTGAAGTAACCCGCTGACGCGACCATCGCCGCGTTATCCGTGCAGAGCTTCATCGGCGGAATAAAGAGCGGGAAGCCCGCCTCGCAAGCTTTCTCGCCCAGCAGCTCGCGAAGACGGCTGTTCGCCGCGACTCCGCCCGCTATACAGATGGGAAGCTTTTCAGTACGCAAACTCTTGGCGGCCGCGATTGTCTTGCCGACGAGCGCGTCGCATACGGCTTCGCGGAACGACGCGGCGCAGTCCTCGCGCGGGATTCCCTCAAGCTTGCCCGCGCGGTTCAGTTGTATGAACGCAGTTTTAAGCCCGCTGAAGCTGAAGTCGAAGGGATTAGCGGTCTTAGCGCGCGGAAGCTTCAGCGCGCTCGGGTTTCCGCTCTTCGCAAGCTTGTCGAGCGCGGGCCCGCCGGGATAGGGGAGACCAAGCACGCGCGCCGCCTTGTCGAACGCTTCGCCCGCCGCGTCGTCGAGGGTCTGTCCGATAAGCTCGTAATTTCCGTAGTCCTTGCAGAAGACTATCTGCGTGTGTCCGCCCGACACGACAAGGCAGAGGAACGGCGGCGCAAGCTCCTTGTTCTCTATGTAGTTCGCGCTGATATGCGCGTCTATATGGTGAACCGCAACGAGCGGCTTATCAAGCGCGAACGCCAGCGCCTTCGCGGTGGACACGCCGACGAGAAGCGCGCCGACCAGACCCGGTCCGTTTGTCACGGCTATCGCGTCGATTTCCGCAAACTCAAGCTTCGCTTCGCGAAGCGCGTCCGCGGCGACCTGATTTACCGCTTCGGTGTGCGCGCGCGAGGCAATCTCGGGAACGACGCCGCCGAAGCGTCGGTGAAGCGGAATCTGCGTCGCTATGATGTTCGACAGGCATTCGCGGCCGTTCACGACGACCGCGGCGGAGGTTTCGTCGCAGGAGGTCTCTATGCCGAGGATGATTGCGGTTTGTGTTTCTTCCATATTATAAACCCGATTGCGATTGTCAGAATGATGAACCCAAGCCAGGCGAGCGCGACCGTACCCGCGAACCTCGCGAAGAACGCGGTCGGCATAAGCACGATGATTATGTCGGCGGCGGGGTTCATAAGCCACAGGTCGTTGGTGAAGAAGAGTTGGTGGAAGCGGTAGAAGAGAGAGTAGAAGTCTGCCGACGCGAGATACGCAACGATTCCCGCCAGAGCGATTATAAGAAGCCCTCCGCACGAGACGCCAAATCCGATGGCGGCCGCGTTCTCTCTTCTGCCGTTACGTCTTCTTTTATTATAAATGAGAACGAAAATGGCGGCCGCCGCGAACACGGAGGCGCAGCCGATCCGCACTCCTTCCGCGAGGCGGAACAACCGCGCCACATCCGTCATGTGCGCGGCTTCGCGCTCGTTCGGGAAATCCCACGCTTCGCCGTTTACGTATATCGGAAACACGCTCATCTCGCCGATCGTTCCGTCAAGATAATGCGTGAGCTGCCGCATCGCTTGCGCAGTCGAATCCTCGTCTATATTGCCTGCGCTGAAAACCTCAGCGCCGCGCATACACCAAACATAAAACGACGGATTGTACGCGAAGTGTAGCAGAAGGGACAGCAGCGCGCCAAGCAGAAACGACGCCGACATAACGACCGCGCAGATGAACGGCAATGCTTTCTTCATATATTATTGCATCTGCAGATACGCCGTGATGAAGCCGTCGAGGTCGCCGTCCATCACGCCGTCGGTGTTGCCCACTTCGTAGTTCGTGCGGTGGTCCTTCACCATGCTGTAAGGGTGGAACACATACGAGCGAATCTGGCTGCCCCACTCAATCTTCTTCATCTCGCCCTTTATGTCGCTCATGCGCTCCTCGCGCTCGCGCTCGCGCAGCTCCAGCAGACGCGACCGCAGCATCATAAGGCACACTTCCCTGTTCTGCACTTGACTGCGCTCGTTCTGGCACGACACGACGATATTCGTCGGAATGTGCGTCATGCGAACGGCGGAATCCGTTTTGTTTATGTGCTGACCGCCCGCGCCCGACGCGCGGAAGGTGTCTATGCGCACTTCCTCCATGTTCAGCACGAACGAGCTTTCCTCTATAACGGGCGACACGTCCAGCGAGGCGAAGCTTGTGTGGCGGCGCGCGTTGCTGTCGAACGGGCTTATGCGCACCAGCCTGTGCACGCCCTTCTCGCCGCGCAGGAAGCCGTAGGCGTTCCCGCCCGCGATTGAGATTGTGGCGGACTTTATGCCCGCCTCGTCGCCGTCCAGCACGTCCAAAATTTTTACGTTGTAGCCGTGGCGCTCGCAGTAGCGCAGATACATGCGAAACAGCATGTTCGCCCAGTCCTGCGCCTCCGTTCCGCCCGCGCCCGCGTGAAGCGCGAGAATCGCGTCGTTTGCGTCAAACTCGCCGCGCAGGAAGGTTTCAAGCTTCAGCGCTTCCGCCTCCGCTTTTATGGACGCGGCTTCGCGAAGAATCTCTTCCGCCATCGAGTCGCCGCTCGCGTCGTCCTCTTCGTTCACCATTTCGATGAGCGCGCGGACGTCCGCGACGCGCGACTTGAGCTTGCGGAAGCCTTCGATCTTGTCCTTGCTGTGCTTGGCTTTGCGGCTTATCCTCGTGGAACGCTCAAGGTTCGACCAGAAGTCAGGCTCTTGCATATCCTGCTCAAGCTCCAGAACCTCTCTTGACAGGTTCTCTATGTCCAGCGCGACGCCCGCGTCGTCTATCGTTTTTTCTATCGCGTCAAGCCCGATTAACGCTTGTTCCAGTTCAATCATAGAGCGATACCTCAATATTACTCATCTGAGAAATAATATAAATGATGAAACGCGCGGGCGGGCGAGCCGGGGGCTCGCCCCTACAGCATATTGTTTTCCTGTATACCGATAGCCTACACCATGTAGCGAGCCAGCCTGTCGACAAACGATTGTTTTGTACGCGTGCGGGCGACCGAGGCGGTCGCCCCTACAGCGTTTGGTATTCCTGCATACCGATAGATTACACCATGTAGGGGCGACCCCCCGGGTCGCCCGCCCTTTACAACACCGATGGGCTTTGCCGACAGCTTGGGGCGACCGAATCCCACCCCGCCCTCTACCTATTTCCCGCAGCACTGCTTATACTTCTTGCCGCTGCCGCACGGACACGGGTCGTTGCGCCCGACCTTCTCCACTTCGCGGAACGCCTTCTTTACGCTTTCCACCGTCTTCGCGCTGCTCGCGCTGACGTTCGTGCGAACGTTTGTCATATGCGGCGCTGCTCGGCGCACGGGCTGAGGGGCGTTCTGCGTGAGACGCACGCGGAACAGGTCCGCCAGCGTGTTCTCGCGGATTAGGCGCACCATCTCGTCGAACATCTCAAAGCCTTCGATTTTGTATTCCGCAATCGGATCCTTCTGTCCCAGCGCGCGAAGACCTATGCCGCTTCGCAATTGATCCATCGCGTCGATGTGGTCCATCCAATACTTATCGACGTTGCGCAGCAGAATGATGCGCTCAAGCTCGCGCATATCCGCCTTGCTCTTTGCTATCTCTTCCTCTTTGTTCTTGTAGAACACGACGGCTTCCGCTTCAAACCTGTCAATCAGTTCGCGAGCGCCCAGCGCCTTAAGCTCCGCCTCGCGCTCGGTTATCCAATTCTTGCCCAGGAAGTAGCGCGAGAAGAATTCGGAAAGCTCCGCGAGGTTCCAATTGTCGGAATCTTCGCCCGACGCGAACTGATTAACCGCGTCCTCGACGAGCGTGTGAATCATGTTGCCGATGAGCAGGCGCATGTCCTCGCCGTCCAAAACTTGGCGGCGCTGACCGTATATTATTCCGCGCTGCTGGTTCATAACGTCGTCGTATTGCAGAACGGACTTTCTCGTTTGGAAGTGCCTGCCTTCCACCATCTTCTGCGCGTTCTCTATCTGCTTTGTCAGAAGACCAAGCTCGAGCGGCTGGTTTGGGTCTTGGTTGAGCCGCTCTATCATCGGCTGGATGCGTTCGCTGCCGAACAGGCGCATGAGGTCGTCCTGAAGCGACATGAAGAACTGGCTGGAACCGGGGTCGCCCTGCCGTCCCGCGCGTCCGCGAAGCTGATTATCGATGCGCCGGCTCTCGTGACGCTCCGTGCCTATGATGTGCAGACCGCCGACCGCGACCACCTTGTCATGTTCCGCGTCGGTCTGCTTCTTGAACTCCGCTTCAAGCCTGCGGAAATTCTTGCGAGCTTCCGAAACCTCGTCGGCGACGCCCTCTTCATGACCGACCGCAAGGTCTATAACCTCTTCCGCGACGCCCTGCTTGCGCAGTTCGAGGCGCGCGAGGAATTCGGGATTTCCGCCAAGCAGAATATCCGTGCCGCGCCCCGCCATGTTCGTGGCGATCGTGACGCTTCCGTAATGCCCCGCCTGCGCGACTATCTCGGCTTCCCTCGCGTGGTGCTTGGCGTTCAGCACTTCGTGCTTTATTCCGCGGCGTTCCAGAATGCGCGAAAGGTACTCGCTCTTCTCAACCGAAACCGTGCCGACGAGCAGCGGCTGACCCGTCTTGTGGCGGCGTTCTATCTCGTCCGCGACTGCTTCGTACTTTGGCTTTTCCTGCGTGTATATCATGTCGTTGAGGTCTTTGCGGATCATCTGCTTGTTTGTCGGAATCTGCACGATGTCCAGGTTGTAAATAGCGTTGAATTCCGCTTCCTCGGTTTTCGCGGTGCCCGTCATGCCCGCGAGCTTCTTGTACATGCGGAAGTAGTTCTGTATCGTGATTGTGGCGAGAGTCTTGTTCTCCTGCTTAATCTTGACGTGTTCCTTCGCCTCGATCGCCTGATGAAGACCGTCGGAGAAGCGGCGGCCCTTCATTATGCGCCCCGTGAACTCGTCGACGATCAGCACCTCGTCGTTCTGCACGATATACTCGCGCTCGCGCTTCATCAGGAAATTCGCGCGCAGCGCGTTGTTTATGTGATGGTTGTATAAAGAATTCTCCGCGTCCGCGAGGTTCTCAAGGCGGAAGTGGCGTTCCGCCTTGGTCACGCCTTCTTCCGTCAGGTTTATCGTCTTCTGCTTCTCGTCCATCAGATAGTCCGCGTCAAGCTTCATGCGCGAGACGAACTGATCGGCCCTTGCGTACATCTCGCTCGACTTCTCGCCGCTGCCCGAGATGATTAGCGGCGTCCGCGCTTCGTCTATCAATATGGAGTCCGCTTCGTCGATTATCGCGAAGGGGTGTCCGCGCTGAACCATTTTATCTTTATAGATAACCATGTTGTCGCGCAGGTAGTCGAAGCCGAACTCGCTGTTCGTTCCGTACGTTATGTCCGCGAGATACGCGTTTCTTCGCTCGTCGTTCGTCATTCCGTTTGTGATTACGCCGACGCTCATTCCCAGCAGGCGCAGGACGTGCGACATCCACTCGCCCTGAAACTTCGCCAGATAGTCGTTTACCGTGACGATGTGCGTGCCGCTGTCCTTGGGCAGCGAATTCAGGAACGCGGGCAGGATCGCGACGAACGTCTTGCCTTCGCCCGTCTTCATCTCCGCTATCCGCCCTTGGTGCAGAACGATTCCGCCTATCATCTGCACCGCGAAGTGCCGCTTGCCAATCGCCCTGCCCATCGCTTCGCGCACAAGGCTGAACGCCTCGGGCAGCATTGCGTCGAGCGACTCGCCCTTGTTGTAGCGTTCGCGCAGACGCTCGGTTGAGCCGCGCAGATATTCGTCGGAAACCTTGCGGTGTTCCGCTTCAAACGAGTCGATTTGCGCCACTGTCTTTTGAAGCTGCTTTATGTCGCGCTCGCCGCCCGTGACGAGCTTCTTAAACCATTGCATTATATAAACTCCTCTGAATTTGTATTTCCTATATTCACCGCTTATGATAACACAAAAGCTCAAGAATTAACATTAGTACGAATGAGGAATTTGGAATTAGGAATGAGATATACGGCGGCGGCAACATTGTGACGGGTGGTTTTTGCGAATGGCGGGCGAGCCGGGGGCTCGCCCCTACAGGTTTTACAATACCTTCATGATTGCCCGCAGACGAATCCCTGTAGGGGCGACCGCCTCGGTCGCCCGCGGTATTCAATACGTCGCCCGCCGTAACGCATTCGCCCGCGGTATACAACACATCGCCCGCCCGTTACCACGCCTCAAATTGTACGGAAACAATATTTGCCTTGATTTGCCCCGCGCTCGCTTCCGAAAGCATGACCGCGATTTGCTCCGCGTCAGACGCGCGGACGCGCACCGCGGCCGACACGGCGTCGGTATACTGCGTGTCCGCAATCTCGCAGGGGAGAAGCGACAGGCGGTGACGTATGGTGTCCCACAACGGATACGGTACGCGGAAGGATACGCGGTTCGTCCGCTCCATCACGGCGATTCCGCACGCGTCGACAGCCAGCTTCGCCGCTTGACCGTACGCCCTTGTAAGACCGCCCGCGCCGAGCAGCGTTCCGCCGAAGTCGCGCGCGACCGCGATAACACAGCGCGTTAGATTATGACGCTTCAACATCTCAAGAATCGGTTTGCCCGCCGTTCCCGAAGGCTCGCCCGCGTCCGACACGCGGAACAGATTGTCGTCGATGATGAACGCGTACGCGACGTGCCTCGCCTCGGGGAAGCGCTTCTTCATATTTTGAACGAACGCGAGCGCGTCTTCCTGCGAGTTTGCGCTTCTTCCGATTCCCGTGAAGACGGATTTCTTTTCGGTGTATACGCCCGAAGCTTCGCTCGCGAGCGTCCTGAACGACTCGCTCATTCGTCCGCGGACATGGCGAGCGCAAGCTCCAAGCGCTTCTTCATGAACGCGCAAGAAAGCTTGTCGGGCAAGCGGATATCGCCGTTCGCGGAATGCGCGTTCGCGGCGCAGCCTCCGCCGCAGTGATATTTCGCCCAGCATTTCCTGCATTCGGACTTGGTGAGTATGTTCACGCTCGCGAACTCTTTTTGCGTAGCGGAATCAAGCTCGTCCGCGATAACGTTTCCCATGCGGAAGCTTTCGCGCCCGACGAACTGGTGACAGGGATATATGTCGCCGTCGGGCGTAACCGCGGCATACTCGTTTCCAGCGCCGCAGCCCATAAGCCGCTTGCGCAGGCACGGCTCATGCTCACCGCTCGTGATAAAGTGGAAGAACGTGAAGGGCTTTCCTGTTGAAGCGCCTTTGCTGCGCTTTACTATTTCTTCCGCCAGCTTATCATATGAAGCGAAGATTTCAGGCAGCATGGCTTCGTTCAGCGCGTACGGCTTATCGCTTTGCGCGACGACAGGCTCGACGGAAACGTTCGCGAAGCCCGCGTCGGCAAGAGCGAGCGCGTCAAGATGGAAATCGAGGTTGTGCGCGGTGTACGTTCCACGCGCGTAATACGCCTTGCCGCCGCGTCCGCTGACGACGCGAAGCGCGCCCGCGGCGCACTTGTCATACGAGCCATGTCCGCCCGCGTCGGGGCGCATTCTGTCGTGAACCTCGCGTCTGCCGTCAATCGAGAGGACGCAGTTGTCCATCTCAGCGTTAATCCAGTCCGCTATCTCGTCCGTCACGCCTGCCGCGTTGGTGGTCATAGTGAACGAAATTTTCTTGTTGTACTTGCGCTCAAGCTCGCGCCCCGCTTCAACCATACGGCGGACGTTATCGAAGTTGAGCAGCGGTTCGCCGCCGAAGAAGTCAACTTCCAGATTGCGCCGATTGCCCGAACGCTTCATCAGAAACTCGAGCGCGGCGATACCGACATCAAGCGGCATTCTTGTATTGCATGAAGAATTGTTGTATTCGCCCTGCCCCGCGAAGCAGTAGCGGCAGCGCAGGTTGCAGTCGTGCGCGACGTTCAGGCACATCGCCTTAATTACGCCGGGGTCGCTCGGCGGCGCAACGTCGGCTTCCGCGGAGTCAAGCTGCCCGTCGCAGCGCAGCGCAACAAATTCGCGGACAATATCACTGTCCGCGACCGCTTCGGTATTCCATCCGTTTGCTGTGAGACCCGACAGAACCTTTGCCGCTTCCGCGTCCAGCTCGAACAAGTTGCCGGATTCAACGTCGAGCGCGAAGCTTCTGCCGAGCGCGCCGAATATGTGAACCAATTCTTATGCCTTCTTCTCGTTCTTGCATGGCTGATTCGCGACCGTGCAGCTTGTCTTGCAGGCGGATTGGCACGACGCCTGGCACTCGCCGCAGCCGCCGTATTTGAGGGAATCCTTAAGGCAGCCTTTTTTCACCAGTTTGATACTCTTTTCCATTGTGTTTCCTCCATCAAGATTTATCAGTATTGTATCACACTATTATGCGCACTACAACGACCGCATCAGGCTTGCGTAGTGCGCGAACACGATTCCCGGCTCTTCCAGCGTCAAGTCCCAGCGCTTCACCCATTCGAGCGAATAGAAGTTTGCGTAACCCTTGTCTTTCAGCAGAACGACGGTTTCCTCGAACGGAACGTCGCCGAAGCCCGGCATGGCGTATCTTATATGCGCGCCTTCCGCGACGCTGTCCTTCAAATGAACGTGCTTCACAGACTTCCCGATGTTCGCGTATGTGGTTTCGGGAGATTCATAGAAGTAGCGGTATGGGTGGTGAATGTCCCAAAGAACGGCGACGTTCTGCGAGTTCACGTCTTCGATGAGACGCGCGAGCTTCTCCGAGTTCGCCCAAACGCCGTTGGTTTCGATGAGGAGCGTAACGCCGTGTCTGCCCGCTATTTCGCCGAGCTTTCGCGCTTCCGCCTTTATAAAACCTTCGTCGGGCGCGCCCATCGGCTGCGGGACCGCGGGAGCCGCCATAACGCGCACATACGGCGCGCCGAGCTTTTTCGCGAGAATCGCGTACGCTTCCGTCTCTCGCGCGACGCGCTCTTCCGTTTCAGGCAGATGGAAGCAGATTTCGGACGCGAGGCACGGAATCGCAAGCTTCAGCTTTGCGAGCTTCTCAAGCGTTCCTGCGATGTTTTCGTCCGCGAACTGCGGAATGGACGGCGCGCTGATGTCCTGACCGACTCCGCGAACCTCCACTCCGTCGTAGCCCAGGTCGTGCGCCGTCGCGGTTATTTCCTGCCATGTCCAGCGCGGGCAGCCTAATGTCGAAAAGCTTATTTTCATATATACACCTCTTTTTTTACTCCGCAAAGCAAAGCGTCGGTTTTCAGACTGCCGACAAAGCCCATCTGTGTTGTAAAGGGCGGGCGACCGAGGCGGTCGCCCCTACATGGTGTAATCTATCGGTATGCAAGAATACCATACGCTGTAGGGGCGAGCCCCCGGCTCGCCCGCCCGCATACAAAACAATCGTTTGTCGACAGTCCGGGATTTTGCATCGCCTATTCCGTCTCAAACAGCATATCCATAAGCCGTGTGCCGTCTTCAACCGACACGCCGTTCGCGGCGCTCGCTTCGCCGAACTTGCGCGGCTCGCCCTTCTTTCTGCTGTCGTATATCGCGAACGGAACGGGCGCGCCGTCGTGCATACCGTTCGCGAGGAGCGTCGGATGGTCGGGCAGAAGAAGTACGCGGAAGTCCGCGTCGAGCTTCGGCATTCGCGCGAGAAGCGGTAGGATTATCCGCGCGTCGATTCTGCGAATCGCTTCAAGCTTGCCCTCCGTATCCTTCGCGTGGCTGCATTCGTCGGGCGCTTCTATATGAATCGCCGCGAAGCCGCCGCCCGCGAGCGCGGACAACGCGGCTTCAAGCTTGGCTTCATAGTTCGTGTTGATATCGCCCGTCGCGCCCTCTATATTAGGGGCGGTTAAGCCTGAAAGCCTTGCGATTCCCTTGAGAAGCGGAACCGCGGTTATGACGGTTCCCGAGCGGCGATACTTTTCGGGAAAGCTCGCAAGCTCCATCCCGCGCCCGTACGCCCACGGCCACGCGCAGTTAGCCGCGCTCGCGCCGCGCCGAGTATTGACAGGGTTTGCGGAAAGCGCGGCGTACGCCTTGCTCATCCATTGTTTCAGGCGTTCGTCCGTCGGCAGATAATCCCCGATCCGTTCGCCGAGAATGTTGTGCGGCTCTTTGACGCGCGGGTCTTGAGGCATATCATCCGCGTCAAGCACGCCTATGTGGCGGAACGTGGGGGACGGGTGAACCTTAATCCGTATTGGCGGATTCGCTATATGGCTGAGCGTCTCCGCAAGCGCAAGCGCGTCTTCACCCTCGATTCCCGTTCCGTTGTGAGACAGCATAACGCAGTCCTCAAACCGTTCCGCGGGCTTCACGGTGCACAGATTCACGCGGAACGCCGCCTGATCGCGGCGAAGCGCAACGCCCGCGCCAGCAGCCTCGAGCGCGGCGCGCCCCGTATAGTTTGTCAGGCTGTGACCGAATATCGTAAGGATGGCGGTGTCGCTGCCGGGTTCCGCGCCAATCGGCACCGTCCGCGCGAGACCCGTCGTTCCGCCCGCGATCGTATCGAATCCGGGCAGGTCGAGGTATTCCAGCGGGGTTTTATCGGAAAGCTTCGCGATCGGTTTGTCCGCCGCGCCGTCCGCGATAATAAGAATATATTTCATTCAAATCCTGCTTACTTCAAGCTGTCGGCAAACGATTGTTTTGTATGTCTGCGGGCGATAGTTTGAATACCGCGGGCGATAGTTTGAATAC
>JAITHB010000031.1 GCA_031280145.1 Oscillospiraceae bacterium
AGTTGGGGCGATCGTCCCGATCGCCCCAGACTGTCGACAAAAGCCCACAGGCGGTGTAAATGGCGGGCGACCCAGGCGGTCGCCCCTACAGGGTGTATGCTATCGGTATACAGGAACTCAATATGCTGTAGGGGCGAGCCCACGGCTCGCCCGCCCGCATACAAAACAATCGTTTGTAGACAGTCTGGGGTGATCGTCCCGATCGCCCGCAGTTTATACAAAACACTTGTTTATCGACAGCATAATGTTTCCGCCGCGTCACGCAATCCCGCCCAACATATCCATGAAACTCAGCTGGTTGCTCTCGGGCATATTCTTCAAGCATCCGACGATGCGCAGCAGATCCACCACCGCCGTGCTGATGTGCGTTCGCGCCTTCAAGTCCTCGACGGAAGTGAATTCACCGTCGCGGCGGGCTTCCGCGATTGATACCGCCGCGGCGACGCCCAGCCCCGGCAGCGCGTTCAGCGGCGGGCGAATCGTATGCTCGTCTACCACGGTGAAGTTCTCCGCGTCGGAAGTGTATATGTCGATAGGCGTGAACACGATCCCGCGCAGGTTCATCTCAAGCACCAGCTCAAGAAGCGCTGCGACGTCCTTCTCCTTCGCGGACAATTCCTTATAGCGGTCGTTCATCTGGCGGATGCGCCAGCGCAGGTCGTCCGCGCCGCCGAGCATCGTCAGCGCGTCAAACCCGACCGCGCGAATAGTGAAGAACGTGGCGTAGTACGCGGCGGGTCTGTAAACTTTGAACCAGCCGATGCGCAGCGCCATTGTGACGTACGCCACCGCGTGACCCTTGGGGAACATATACTGTATTTTGCGGCAGGATTCCATAATCCACGCGGGAACGTTCGCGGAAATCAAAGCGGACTCCATCGCTTCCGTCAATCCCTTGCCCTTGCGAACGCTTTCCATCGTGTCGAACGCGGTCTTGTCGTCAACGCCGCAGCCGATGAGGTAGTTCATTATGTCTTCGCGCGTACAGATACATTCGCGAAGCGTCGCCACGCCCTTCTCGATGAGTTCCTTCGCGTTTCCCTGCCATACCGCCGTGCCGTGAGACAAGCCCGATATGCGCACAAGCTCGTCCATGCTGGAGGGCTTCGTATCCACAAGCATCTGCCGCACAAATGAGGTGCCGAACTCAGGCACGCCGAGCGTCCCCGTTTGGCTGCCAAGCTCCGAGGAAGAAACGCCGAGCGCGTCAGGCGAAGTGAACAGCGAAATCACACCCGCGTCGTTCAGCGGAAGCGCGCGCGCGTTCACGCCCGTCAGTTCTTCCAGCATACGAATCATCGTGGGGTCGTCGTGTCCCAGTATGTCAAGCTTCACCAGAATGTCGTGCATGGAGGAGAAGTCGTAGTGCGTCGTCACGGTTTCGCTGTCCGCGTCGTCCGCGGGGTGCTGAACCGCCGTGAACTGATATATCTCGTAATCCTTCGGCAGAACCACCATCCCGCCGGGGTGCTGACCCGTCGTGCGCTTCACGCCGACGCAGCCTTCCGCCAGGCGAAGCCGCTGCGCCTTTGGCATGTTTATCTGCCGCGCTTCGCAGTATTTGTCCACATAGAACAGCGCGGTCTTCTGCGCCAGCGTGCCGATGGTTCCCGCGCGGTAAACGTATCCCTTGCCGAACAGATCCTCGACCGCCTTATGCGCCTTGCCCTGATACAGCCCCGAGAAGTTGAGGTCGATATCGGGAACCTTGTCGCCCTTGAAACCGAGGAACACCTCGAACGGAATGTCAAAGCCCTCGCCGTTCATCTTCGTCCCGCAGTTCGGACAGATACGTTCGGGAAGGTCGACGCCGCACGAGGCGAGCGCCTTCGCCCCAAAGTCGGAAAGCCGGCAGCTTGGGCAGACATAGTGCGGCGGAAGCGGATTCACCTCCGTTATGCCGCACATCGTCGCGACGAACGAGCTTCCGACGGAACCGCGCGAGCCGACCAGAAATCCGTCGTCCAGCGAACGCTTAACGAGCTTCTGCGCGATGCTGTAGAGCGTGGAGAAGCCGTAGCCGACAATCGCCTTGAGTTCCTTCTTCAACCGCGCGTCGACGATTTCGGGAAGAGGGTCTCCGTACAGCGCCTTCGCGTTTGCGTACGACATGCTTTCGATGTCCGACGCGGCCTCCTCCCATACGGGCTGGAACGTCTGCTTGTTTTCGGGATGCGCGGGGAACAGGCGTATATCGCCTATCCTGTCCGCAATCATGTTCGTGTTCGTTATTACGACTTCGCGCGCCAGCGCTTCGCCCAGATACGCGAACTCTTCCAGCATTTCGTCGGTCGTGCGGAAGTGGAGCGTCGCCTGTTCGTCCGCGTCGCTGAAGCCCTTTCCCGCTTGAAGAATCGCGCGGAACCGACTGTCCGCGGGGTTCAGGTAATGCACATCGCCCGTCGCGGCGACGGGAAGCTTCGCGTCCCGCGCCGCCTTGATAAGCCGCCTGTTAATCTGATGAAGCGCGTCCTCGTTCGCCACTTTGTTCTCGCGCAGAAGGAACTCGTTGTTGCCGTCGGGCATTATCTCGACGAAGTCGTAGAACGACGCGATAGACGCAAGCTTCTTGTCGTCCTGCCCGTCCAGCGCGGCGGCGTACAGTTCGCCCGAGGCGCACGCGCTGCCCAATACCAGCCCTTCGCGGTTCTGCTTGAGGAAGCTGCGCGGGATATGCGGGCGGCCGCTTACGAACTTTCCGAGGAATCCGTTGGATACGATGCGGTTGAGGTTCGTAAGACCCGTCTGGCTTGCCGCGAGTATCGTGATGTGGTGGCTTCGCGAGAGCGACTTCGCGCCCTCCGTCTGCTCGATATCGCGAAGGTTCGTTATACCCTTCTTTGCAAGCTCGTCCAGCATTTCATTCAGAAGCTTCGCGGTGGCGGTCGCGTCGTTGACCGCGCGGTGCGCGTCCTTCAGTGAAATCTTAAGAAGCTTGCACATGTTGCCGAGAGTGTAGCTCTTCTGCCCCGGGTAGAGCCTGCGCGACAGCGCGAGAGTGTCGATGGTCGTAAACTCGCGCTTCACACTCACGCGCTCCAGTTCCTTCTTGAGGAACGCTATGTCGAAAGAAGCGTTGTGCGCGGCGATCGGCGAATCCGCGAGGAACGCCGTCAGGCCGTCCGCAAGCTTGGCGAAGGTCGGCGCGTTAGCCACGTCGTTGTCGTGGATATGGTTTATCTTTGTCGCGGACTGTGGAATGGAACGCTCGGGGTTCACCATCTGCGAGAAGGTATCGATAACTCGTCCCTCGCGCAGCTTCACCGCGCCTATCTCGATAACGCGGTCGTTCTGCGCGGACAGCCCCGTCGTCTCAAAGTCGAGCACTATTATTTCATCTGTAAGATTGTAATCGCGCGGGTTTTCCGTGATGGGCGTCTCATCGCATAGATAACCCTCCATCCCCGGTATCAGCTTCAGCCCGCACTTCTTCGCCGTGGCGAACGCTTCGGGGAACGCCTGCGTCACGCCGTGGTCGGTCACGGCGATCGCCTTGTGTCCCCACTTCGCCGCCTGCTTTATGAGGCTTTCGGCGGAAGAAAGACCGTCCATGCCGCTCATATGGGTATGCAAGTGAAGCTCGACGCGCTTTTCTTCCGAGTTATCCGCGCGCTGCTTGGGCTTGCCAATGATGGAAATATCGGTGGGCTTCATGACGAAGCTCTTGAAGAAGTCGTCTGTCTGGCACGAGCCGCGCACCTTGAGATACTGCCCCGGCACCACTTCTTCCTTCAGCCTCGCGAGCGACTTCTTATGCTCCTGCGGGGCGGCGTTCCCTCGCGGCGCAAGCACGAAGTGCTTTATCATTACCGCGCCGCCCTCGTCCGCCAGAAGACAGCTCATTATGTTGGAGTCGTTGCGCGTCTCCGTCCACTCGGCGGTTATCACTTCGCCGGCGACGGTGACGTTCGCGCTGTCCTCCGCAAGATCGCGCATCGCAGTCACTTCGCCGAACTTGCCGCCCATCAGCGCGGCCATCTTCGCGGGCGCAGGCTTCGGCGTATGTATCGGAGCCGCGGCTTCCGCGGTCTTGCGCAGGTTTTCAAGGCGTTCCATCTGCTGCGCCGCGGCGTTCCTGTCGGACAGGATAACGCTTACGCGCAGTCGGAACACATCATACAGAAGCGCCGACAGTTTGTCCGCAATCTTGTGGTGCGCAAACAGGTCCTTCTCCGACGCGCTCTCCGTGGACAGAAGAAGATTCGCGCCGTCAAGCTTCCACTCGCAGGCGCCGAGCATATGGCGTATGCCGGGGTTCTTGCGCGCCAGGAATTCCGAAATGAACGGTCGGTATTTGTTTATGTCCGCCGTGAAGTCGCAGGCAAGCGCGGGACTGGCGACGCGAAGCGACACCTCAAACTCGGGGAACGCTTTGCGGAATTCTCGGCGAACGGCCACATATTCCGCTTCCTCGCAAAGCTCGTCGCAGAACAGCGAGACGAGCATCCGCCGCGCCTTCTCGTATACAAGAACCTTGTCCAACTTGAATATGTCCGCGCGGTCCGTCGCGGACCGCACGATGTTTTGCCAATTCATTATGTTAACTTATCCGACCTTTTTCTTTCAGCTTCGACACCAGCGCTTCCACAGGGTCGCCATGCACCGCTTCGGGCGGCTCGCCCTTCATGAACAGGGCGCAGCCGTCGCGCCCGCCCGCAATGCCTATGTCGGCCTCCCTCGCTTCACCCGGTCCGTTCACGATACAGCCCATCACGGCTATCCGCAGCGGCGCGTTGCAATACGGAACGGCTTCGCGTACGCGCGTCGCCAGCCCCACAACGTCTATTGTGGTTCTGCCGCATGTGGGGCAGGAGATGATGTCGGGCACGTCGTGCAGCCTGCCCGCCGCGCGCAGAATCTTCTTCGCCGCGTCCACCTCGGGAACGGGGTCGCCCGACAGCGACACGCGTATCGTGTCGCCGATATTATCAACAAGAAGCGAGCCTATCGCCACGGCGGACTTGACAAACCCCTCTTCCGGCAGCCCCGCTTCCGTCAAACCCAAATGGAGCGGATAATCGCACGTCGCGGCGACAAGGCGGTACGCGCGGATGGTGTCCGCGACGCGGCTCGTCTTCACCGCGACAACGATGTCGTTAAAGCAGCATTTTTCCAGAATGCGGACGCTCTGCATCGCGCTCTCCGCAAGCGCTTCGGGCGTGGGCGAGCCGTGTTTTGCGAGCATGTCCTTTTCCAGCGAACCGCTGTTAACGCCGACGCGTATCGGCGCGCCGTGCGCCTTCGCGCAGTCCGCCACCATGCGCACCTTGTCCGCGGAACCGATGTTGCCGGGGTTGATTCTAAGCTTCGCGAAGCCCGCTTCCAACGCGCCTATCGCGAGCTTGTACTGAAAATGAACGTCCGCGATGAGCGGCACGGGCGAATTATCCGCAAGGTAGCGCGCCGCGCCTACGCATTCTTCGTCATAAACGGAGACGCGGACTAAGTCCGCGCCCGCTTCCGCCAACAGGGTAATCTGCTTTAAGGTCGCTTCCCTGTCGCGCGTGTCCGTGCGCGTCATCGACTGGATGGTGACGCGCGAGCCGCCGCCAATCGCGGCGTTTCCGACGCGTATCTGTTTTGTCATCTAGAACAGCCTCACTATGTCGCGTATGTATATAGGCAGCATGAGCAGAAGAAGAAGTCCGATGCCGATTAGGTGAATCATGCCTTCCTTGTTCGGGTCTATGCGTTTGCCGCGAATCTTCTCGACCAACAGGAACAGCAGGCGGCTTCCGTCAAGCCCCGGTATCGGCAGCATATTGAAGAAGCCCAGCGAGATTGAGATCATAGCAAGCAGACCGATGTAGCTGCGCAGTCCGCCCGATTGCGTCTCGTTCACCACAACCTGCAGCGTGCCTATAGGCCCCGCCACGTCGTTCACGCCTTCGCCGCGCGTGACAAGCCCGCGCAGGAAATCAAACGTACCCGCGATGGACAGCCACGTGTTTTGAAACGCGAGCTTCACGGAATCCCACGCGCCATATCGCTGCGCTTCCTGCGCGTAGGTGATCCAGATTCGCGCGTAGCCAAGGTCCGCGTCCATTCGCGGAACGACGACCACATCTATGAGGTTGCCGTTGCGGTCGATTGTAAGCTCGACGGGCTCATCCGCGCTCTGCCTTATCGCAATGGAGACATGCTCCACGTCGCGCACTTCTTCGCCGTTCACGGAAACAAACTTGTCGCCGACGAGAAGCCCCGCCTCTTGGGCGGGATAGCCCGCCGTCATGCTGCCGATTTCGGGAACGGAATAAGGTACGCCGAACGCGCAGAACAGCAGGAAGAACGCGACGACCGCGGTGACGAAGTTCATGAACGGACCCGCGAACGTGGAGAACGCGCGTTTGCCGACGGGCTGGTTGTGGAACGCGTCCTTATGGTCGCCCTCGTTTGAGTCTTCGCCGAAGTAGCGGTTGTATCCGCCCAGCGGAAGCAGGCGGATTACATATTTCACGCCGTCCTTGCCCGTCCATGTGAACAGCTTCGGTCCGAAGCCTATCCCGAACGACAGAACCTTTATGCCGACACTTCGCGCGGACCAGAAGTGTCCCAGCTCGTGCACCAATATCACTATTCCCAGAAGGATTATCGCGGCTATCCATGTCAGTATGCTTGTCAATCAACGCCTCCAACTGTATAATGAAAAATTAACAATGAACAATGAACAATTATTACTTTAGGCTCAGCGTTGCGGATTGTTCGTTCCTTACCGGTAATTTTTCATTCCCGGTTTGTTTGTCTGCCAACTCCAACCATTAACTTTTAACTCTTAGCTCTTAACTTTTAGCTTTTAGCTTCTAACTTCTAACTCTTAACTCTTAGCTATTAGCTATTAACTATTAACTATCAACTCTTAGCTTTTAGCTTTTAACTATTAGCTATTAGCTTTTCACTTTTCACTCCTAATTACTATTCCCTCTGCCCCGTATGTATTCCCTCGCCCTCTCCCTCGCCGCCGTGTCCGCGCCGAACACATCGTCCACGCTTCCCAAATCAGACGCGGGAACACGCGCGATTGTTTCCGCGACCACGTCCGCAATTTCGCGGAAACGGATCCGCCCGTGAATCAGCGCGTCTACCGCAACCTCGTTGGCGGCGTTGAAGACCACGCGCTTGCCGTCGCTCTCGCGAAGAAGCGAGTAGCCCAGCGCGAACACGGGGAACTTCTCCGTGTTCGGCTCTTCAAAAGAGAGGATGCCGAGCTGCGCGAAATCGACGCGCTTCGCGCCCGTTTGAATGCGGTCGGGATACGCCATCGCGTAGGCGATCGGAACGCGCATATCGGGCGTTCCGAGCTGCGCCAGCACCGCGCCGTCCTCGAACTCCGCCATTGAGTGAACGATGCTTTGCGGATGAACAAGCACCTCGATGTATGGATTGTTGAACAGCCACATCGCTTCGATGGTCTCCAGCGCTTTGTTCGCCATCGTCGCGCTGTCGATGGTCACCTTCGCTCCCATGTTCCAGTTTGGGTGCTTCAGCGCGTCCGCAAGCTCCGCCTCGCGTATGCGTTCCTTCGTCCACGTGCGGAACGGTCCGCCCGATGCGGTGAGGATTATCCGCGTCGGGCGCGGATTGTTTTGCAGACACTGGAAGATTGCGCTGTGTTCGCTGTCCACGGGAACGATCGTCACTCCGTTCCGCCGCGCGCGCTCCATAACGAAGCGTCCGCCCGCGACAAGCGATTCCTTGTTCGCCAGAAGAACGTCGTGGCGCGCGTCGATTGCGGCGAGGGTCGCGGGCAGCCCCGCGAGACCGACCATCGCAAGCAGAACCGCGTCCGTTTCCGCGTATCCCGCGCACTGACGCGCCGCGTCCCCGCCGAACACCCACTCGATATCACGCAGGTCGTCGGGTATGTAAGGCGGCTCCTCCGCAAGCCCCGCAAGCTTCGGGCGGAACTTGCGAACCTGGTCGAAAAATAGCGCGTGATTGCGTCCCGCGCACAGGGCGGAGACGGAATACTTGCCTTCGTTGCGCGAAACCACGTCCAGCGCCTGCGTTCCGATTGAACCCGTGCTTCCGATTATCGCGATTCTTTTCATCTTCTGCCTACCGACACCGCGCTTTCATCACCGAATTATTATCCTCGAATAAACGTAAACGGCGTAAGCCGCGAACAGCACGCTGTCCAATCTGTCCATAATTCCGCCGTGCCCGGGGAACAGCGCGCCGAAATCCTTTATGCCTGTCTGCCGCTTGATAAGCGACGACGACAAGTCGCCCAATTGCCCCAGTATTCCGCCCGCGATACCCAGCGCGATAAAATGCCACAGCGGCGCGATCGGCAGGTTGAACACGCGTCCGCCGACGACATAACCGAACAACACCGCGCCGACGACGCTTCCGACAAGCCCGCTCAGCGCGCCTTCCACCGTCTTGTTCGGGCTTAACGCGGTGAGCTTGTGCCGGCCGAACGTGCGCCCGACGAACAGCGCGAACGTGTCGCCGAGCAGCGGAATGGTGAACGATATGAACAGAAGAAGCCGCCCGACGTTCGGCGTTTCATCCGCCAACATCAGAAGGACGGCGGGGATAATCGTTGAGAACGCGATATAGAGCGGCGCCGCGACGTCCTCCAGCGATGCGCGTTTGCGCGTGAACAGCGTCAGCATAGACCCCGCTATTATGATTATCGGAAGAATGGCGGCGGCGTCGTTATGCAGAACGAGCGCAAGCGGCATCGCGGCGGCGGCGGCGACATACACGCTGAACCGCGCGGGATACCTTCCCGCGTATTCGAGCGCGTCCAGCATTTCAAGCGCGCCTGTCGTGCACGCAATCAGCAGCGCCCACCATACCCATTTGGCAGGCGTGAACATGAATGCGACAAGGATTGCGGCGCATACCACGCCGGTCAGTGTGCGTTTGAGAATACTGCGCCTCCGTTACTTATTTGGCTGGCCGCCCGCCGAACCTGCGCGACCTGCCCGCATACACAGCCAGCGACTTGTGGTACTCTTCAACGGAATAGTCGGGCCAGAGCGTTTCCGGCGCGACATATTCCGCGTACGCGGCAAGGTAGGGCAGAAAGTTGCTCATACGCATCTCGCCGCTCGTGCGGATCACAAGGTCAACATCGGGCAATCCCGCTGTGTCCAGCGCGTCGGCGAACGTCTTCTCGTTCACTTTATCGGAAGATACGCCGTCGTCGACGAGCTTGCGCACCGCGCGCACGATCTCGTCCCGACCGCCGTAGTTCAGCGCGAGATTCAGTTGCAGGCCGCTGTTTCTGCCTGTCAGCTTGGACACGCGCGCTATCTCGCCGCGGTGTTCCGCGGAAAGGCGCGACGTGTCGCCGATTACGCGAACGCGCACGTTGCTGCGGTTAAGCTCCTCCGCCTCTTTGCGGAAGCACTCCAGCATGAGACCCATCAGCGCGGACACCTCTTCATCGCTGCGCGACCAATTTTCCGTCGAGAACGCGTACAGCGTCAGCGCGGCGATGCCGAGCCTGCCCGATTCGCGGATGATTGCGCGCATAGATTCAACGCCCGCCCGATGGCCAAGCTCACGCGGAAGCATACGCCGCTTCGCCCATCTGCCGTTGCCGTCCATGATTATCGCGACGTGGCGCGGAAGCGCGTCCGCCGCAAGCTCCGCCGCAGGCGCCGCCCGCTTTCTTCTTATCAAACCCCACCACTGCGACGGCTTCATTTATCTGCCCGCGACGGATATTTCGTCACGACAAGCTTTCGCCCGCCGTCGTCGACGCGAACGACGCGCCAAGCGTCGCCGACGGTCTTGTCGAAGTCCGCGCCGACGCGCGGAACGGCATATTCAATCTCCGGCACGATTCCTTTTTCTTCAAGGAAATTGAGCGCGTCGGGAAGCTTTCGCGCGAGCAATTCAACAGACAACACTATACCGTCATTATTTCCTTTTCTTTTTCGGCGGCGATTGCGTCTACTTCCTTTATCGCGGCGTCGTGAATCTTCTGCGCGTCCGCTTCCGCCTTCTTTCGGTCGTCTTCCGTAAGCTCGCCCGCCTTCTCCTGCTTCTTGATGGATTCAACCGCGTCGCGGCGGATACTGCGCACCGCAACCTTGGCTTCTTCCGCAAGCTTCTTCACCAGCTTGTTGAGTTCGCGCCTGCGCTCCTCGTTAAGCTCGGGGACTGTCAGGCGGATTATTTTGCCGTCGTTTGAGGGGGTCATGCCCAGGTCGGACTTCTGAATCTCTTTTTCTATGGTGGAAATCAGCTTCGGGTCCCACGGCGCGATGACAAGCTGACGCGCCTCGGGCGCGGAGATGTTCGCCATGCGCGAGAGCGGCGTCGGCGTTCCGTAGTAGTCCACGACGATGCGGTCGAGAAGCTGCGGGTTGGCGCGTCCCGCGCGGAGCGAAGCGAGTTCCTTCTTAAGAAGCGCGGTGGTTTTGCCCATTTTATCCTTGGCGGCGTCGAGCGTTAGGTTTGCCATATATGTATCCTCCATTGCTTTTCTTCATTATGTATATTTTACCCGCGAAACGCAATTCTTTCAAGAGGGCTGCTTTCTTCAGAAAAAACTTTGCAAGGCATTTGTACAAATTTCATTAACCCATTTCTATCCGCTGGACAAACTTTCTATATTTGTGTTATAATTAACCAAATTGGCTTTTGCTTCTTTACAGGCGATTATCCAAACGGGAACAAGGTGGGTTTGTATGGCGGAAACAACGCTGCAAGCAGTGCAGGCGGCAGAATCGAACGCACGGTACATAGTGGATAAGGCGCGCGAGGACGGCGCGAGAATTATTGCGGACGCAAAGGCGAACGCGGAACGCTTCGTCGCCGCGGCGAAAAACGACGCGCTCGCGATAGAACGCGCAGCCGTCGGCGCGGCTGAAGCCGCGGTGGAAACGGGTCTTGCAGCGAACGCGGCGAAGCTCGCGCGCGAGATTGAAGAGCTTGAATCGATTGCGAGTAAGAATAAAGACGCGGCGGTCGCCGCCGTGATAAAGGCGCTCGTATGATAGCGGATATGTCGCGCTTCCGCCTTGTCGGGCTGGCGTCGCAGAGAAAAGCGATATTGGAAACGCTTCAGCGGACGGGCAGCGTCGAGGTGTCCCCCGCCGCGGGCGACGCTTCATTATATACGCCGCTTGCGACCTCCGATACCTGCGCCCTTCTTGAGAAAATAATCAAGGCGTCGGAAGACGCGTCGGAGGTTCTCGACCGAGTCGCGCCCGACAAATCCGCAAAGGCGGGAATGTTTGCGGGGCGCGCCGTCGTCAGCGCGAACGACTTCGACAGCTTCTATCAGCGAAGCAATTTGGTCTACAGAACCGCGCTTGACATAATCTCCGACGACAAAGCCATCGCGGCCGCGCAGAACGAGATAAGCAAGCTTGAAGCTCGCAGGCTTGCGCTCGCGCCGTGGCTTTCGCTCCCTGTTCCGCTGAATTTCGCGGGAACGGAAAACACGCGCGTATTCGTCGGAAGCTTTGAGGGGCAGCGCTCGCGCGAGCAGATAATGGAAGCCGCAGCCGCAGCCGCGCCCGAGCTTTCCTTATATGATATGGAAATAGTCGCGGCGCGCAAGGAGCAGACCTGCGTTCTCGCGGTCGTTCATCGCGACGAGGCGCGCGCGTTCGAGCAAGCGCTGACCTCCGTCGGGTTCATAAAACCCGCCGCGGAAACGCAGCTTAACCCTCAGGCGGAGGACGCGAACCTCGTCCGCCAAATTGAAACGCACAAGAAGAACGAAGCCGCGGCGGCGGCGCGAATCGGCGAAGCCTCAAAGAAACGCGCCGATATACTGTTCCTCGCGGACCACTGCCGCATGCGTCTTGCCAAATACGAAGCGATGCGGAACGTCGCGCAGGGCGAATACACGGTCCTTCTCGAAGGCTGGGTTGAAAAGAGCAAAGCGCGGAAGCTTGCCGACAAGCTGGAGAAAAGCTACGACTGCGTGATTGAATTGACGGAACCCGAGGACGGCGACGACGTGCCGATAAAGCTTGTGAACAACAAGTTCGCGGGCGCGATAGAATCGGTGCTGACGGGCTTCGGTCTGCCGCAGCGCGGCGAAGCGGACCCGCTTAATGTGATGGCGCTGTTCTATTACGCGCTGTTCGGGCTGATGTTCTCCGACGCGGGCTACGGAATAATTCTGACGGGCGCGTGCTTCTATATCTTAAAGAAGTATAAGAACCTCGAAGACGGAATGAAGAATTCCATGCGCATGTTCATGGGCTGCGGAATCGCGACGACGTTCTGGGGCTTCGTGTTCGGCAGCTTCTTCGGCAACGTCGTTGGGCGCGTGAGCGACATATTCGGCAGCGGAACGGTCGCGCTGAAACCTCTGTGGTACGACCCCGTGGCGGAACCCATGCGGCTTTTGATGTTTTCGTTCGTCATAGGCATTGCGCACCTTTCGGCCGCCTATATAATGAAAGCGGTAAGTTATGTCCGCGCGGGCAAGGCGAAGGAGATTCTCTTCGACGTGATATTCCCGCTGTTCACGTTCTACGCGCTTTTGGGAATGCTTGTCGGAACAAGCATGTTCGCCACGATGGCGGGAAGCGCGATACCCGTTCCCGCGTGGCTGAACACAATTTGCATGGGCGTCGCGGCGGCGTGTGCTATCGGCATAATCCTGTTCGGCGGACGCGAGAGCAGAAGCTGGGTGAAGCGCATTCTCAAGGGGGCGTATGCGCTTTACAACGTTGTGGCAGGCTGGCTCGGCGACGTTCTTTCATACGCGCGGCTTCTCGCGCTGGGTCTTGCGACGGGCGTAATCGCGACCGTCATGAACGACCTCGCGGGAATGGGCGGCAAGGGCTTTGCCGGCGCGGTCATGTTCGTTCTGATATTCATCATCGGGCAGACGCTGAACTTCGCGATAAACGTGCTCGGCGCGTATGTCCACACGAACCGCCTTATGTATGTAGAATTCTTCGGAAAGTTCTACGAGGGCGGCGGACGCGCGTTCGCGCCGCTGACGATCAAGACGAAGAATTACAAAATGGTTGTCGAAGAATAAATAGAATAAATAATATTTTAGGAGGATATCAATGGATCTTGCAGTCACATCTTCAATCGGGCAGTTCATCGTGGATCATCTGGGAGTGGTGTTCGCGGCGCTTGGTCTGGCTCTTGCGGCTCTGATGGGCGGAATAGGTTCCGCAAAGGGAACGGGCATGGCGGGCGAAGCCGCCGCCGCGTCGGTTGCGGAGAACCCCGATAACTTCGGCAAAGTGCTTATCCTTCAGGTTCTTCCCGGTACGCAGGGAATCTACGGCTTGGTCGTCGCGTTCATCGCGCTGGGTACGATAACCTCGAATCCCGATATGTCGATATTCAAGGGGCTGGGCATTCTCGCGGCCGCGCTTCCCGCGGCGTTCTGTCTGTATCACTCCGCGCTCATGCAGGCCCGCGCTTCTATCGCCAGCATTCAGCTTATCAATAAGCGCCCGAATCAGCTCGGCCGCGCAATTATATTCCCCGCCATCGTTGAAACTTACGCGATTCTCGCGCTGCTCATCTCGCTTCTCGCCATCACGGGAATCTCGGGTCTCAATATTTAACGGAGCGTCCGACGCTGATAAACAATTGTGGAGGCTGACGTGCCCGGAATAACTTCAATAGCAGATAAGATTAACGCGGGTGCGCGAAGCCGCGCGGACGAGGTTTTGTCAGCCGCGAAAGCGGAAGCGGACGAGATTCTTTCCGCCGCGAACGCGCAAGCCGCCGCGATAAAGAGCGACGCGCTCGCCAAGGCGGATAAGATTCGCGTTGACCGCGCCGCGTATATGACCGCGCGCGCGCGCCGCGAATACAGCCAGGGCTTGCTTAAGGCGAAGCGCGATATACTCGCCTCCGTCGTAAGCGCGGCGAAGGTGAAGATGGAGTCCGCGAACGCCGACGCGTACTTCGCGGACATTGCGAAATGGATAGCCGCGAACGCCCACAAACAGGACGGCGCCCTCTTCATGAACGCCGCGGACATAGCGCGTCTGCCGAAGGGTTTTGTTGAAAAGGTGAACGCGAGTCTCGGCGGCGGAAGCCTTGTTCTGAAGGAACGCGCTATACCCTCGGGCTGCGTCCTGCGCTATGACGACGCGGAATACGGCGCGGTGGAAGAGAACGGAACGCTCGGCGCGAGGTTCGACGAACGCCGCGACGCGTTGATTGACGCGGCGGCGGCAGCGCTTAATATCGGCGGAAATTCCGCCGCAAACGCGCTTGGCGGGGACCAAAGAAATGCCTAAGTCAAGTATGGTTTCCGAAAAAGACTGGGTGTTTGAGTCGACGATAGTCCACGCGAAGGACGCGCGGCTTCTTTCGGAAGCCGATATGTCGCGTCTGGAAGGCTTTGCGGACGACGGCGCAATCGTGCGCTTCCTCGTTAACGAAAAGAGCTGGGACGGCGCGGCGGACGCCGAGCTTGAGCGCCTTCTTTCCAACGAAGTGAAGTGGACGTTTGAGTTTATAGCGGAGCTGACAGGCGGCGCGGCGGGGCTTTCCCCGCTCACCTACCTCAACGACTGGCATAACCTCAAAGCTGCCGTGAAGCTTGTGTATTCGGGCATGGCGGGCGACGACGCGGAAAGCCTTGCGGAATGCGAACGCTGTTTCGCGCCCGCGAACAAGGTGAGCTGCGCTGCGCTCCTTAAGGCTGTACGGAACAACACATACAACGACCTCCCCGACGATATGCGCGCCGTGGCGAAGGAGGCGATGACCGCGCTCGCGGAGCTTGGCAGCGGTCAGCTTTCCGATATGATAATCGACCGCGCGGCGCTGCTGTCCTTCAACAAGGCGGCAGGCGCAACGGGGTTCGACGTGTTCCGCGAGTGGGCGGACTTCGTTGTGGACACAGGAAACATACAGTCCGCGATACGCCTTCGCGCGGGCGGGAAATCGCAGGAGTTCATGCGGCAAACGCTCGTTCCCGCGGGTACGCTTTCGCTCGACGCCCTTCTTTCCGAAGATCCGAACGCCGTCGCAAGCGAAGCCCGCGCGAAGGGTTACGGCGGCGCGGTTGAAGCGTTGGAGTCGGGCTCGTTCGGGTTTGAGGAATGGAAGACGAAGTGGCTGAACGACAAGCTGCGCCGCGAACTGAACTCGATATTCGGGCTGAACGTGATAATAGCGTTCGCGATGCTTCGGCTTGAAGACATACGCGCGGTGCGGCGCATTGCGGGGTCGCGAGGTTAGATGAAAGAAATGGAAGAAAAAAGCGGAACGATGCGCGTCGCGGTAATCGGCGAGGGCGGCAGCGTTTACGGGTATAAGCTGATAGGAATGGACGTGTTTCCCGCCGACACGTGCGAGAAGGCGCAGTCCGTTCTTAAGCACGTCGCGGAAAGCAATTACGCGATAATCTATCTCGCGGAGAATTTCTATAAGGAATCAACGGCTCTTGTGGAGACGCTGAGCCGGCGCGAGACGCCCGCCATAGTCCCGATACCCACGGTAGGCGGCGCGACGGGGTTTTCGGCGAAGCGTATAAGTAAGTTTGTAGAGCAGGCGGTCGGCAGCGACATATTGTTTGGCGAGAAATAAAGGGCGGGCGATCGCCCCCATGCTGTCGGCAAAAGCTTTTTGTGTTGCGAACCACGGGCGACCGAGGCGGTCGCCCCTACATGGTGTAATCTACCGGTATGCAGGAATATAACACGCTGTAGGGGCGAGCCCCCGGCTCGCCCGCCCGCATACAAAACAAAAGTTTGTCGACCGTCCGGGGCCGGCGGGGAGAGCCCCTGCAATATAACCGATAAAACGAGGTAAAAAATGGCAGTAACAGGCGTGATAGAAAAGGTGGCGGGACCGCTGGTAGTCGCTGCGGGAATGCGCGGCGCGAACATGTTCGACGTCGTGCGCGTGGCGGACAGCCGTCTCATCGGCGAGATAATCGAAATGCAGGGCGGCAAAGCGTCGGTTCAGGTATACGAGGAGACGAGCGGACTGAAACCCGGCGCGCCTGTTGAATCGACGGGCGAACCGATGAGCGTTCTTTTGGGACCGGGTCTCATCGGCGGTATATACGACGGAATACAGCGTCCGCTTGACGCGATCAAGCGCAGGCTCGGAAGCCGTCTCGAACGCGGCGTCGAAGAGAAGGCGCTCGACGAAACGAAGAAGTGGAAGTTCACGCCGAGGGTGAAGGCGGGGGACGGCGTTTCGGGCGGCGATATAATCGGCGTGGTTCAGGAGACGCAGTTGGTGGAGCATCGCGTCATGGTTCCGCCGAACCTGTCGGGAACGATCACTGTTATCAGCGCGGGCGAGTTCACTTCATATGAAGAGATAGGCATGCTTAAGACAGGGACGGGCGAATCCGTTCCGCTGAAGCTCAGCCACAACTGGCCCGTTCGCCGCGGACGCCCGTACAAGCAGAAGCTCTCGCCCGATGTTCCGCTGATTACGGGACAGCGCGTCGTGGACACCTTCTTCCCAATAGCGAAGGGCGGAACCGCGACCGTGCCGGGTCCGTTCGGCAGCGGCAAGACGGTAGTGCAGCACCAGCTCGCGAAGTGGGCGGCCGCGGACATAGTCGTCTACATCGGCTGCGGCGAGCGCGGCAACGAGATGACCGACGTTCTGCTGGAGTTCCCCGAGCTGAAAGACCCGAAGACGGGACGCAGCTTGATGGAGCGCACCGTGCTTATCGCGAACACCTCCGATATGCCCGTCGCTGCGCGCGAAGCCTCCGTTTACACGGGAATCACGATTGCGGAATATTTCCGCGACATGGGATATTCAGTCGCGCTCATGGCGGACAGCACCTCTCGCTGGGCCGAAGCGCTCCGCGAGATGTCGGGCAGACTTGAAGAAATGCCGGGCGAAGAAGGCTACCCCGCGTATCTGGGCAGCCGCTTGGCGCAGTTCTACGAGCGCAGCGGGCGCGTAGTCGCGCTCGGCGCGGACGGGCGCGAAGGCGCGCTGTCGGTAATCGGCGCGGTTTCACCCGCGGGCGGCGATATATCGGAACCCGTTACGCAAGCCACGCTCCGCATAGTGAAAGTATACTGGGGGCTGGACGCGAACCTCGCCTACAGCCGCCACTTCCCCGCGATAAACTGGCTGACGAGCTACTCTTTGTATGACGACCAATTAGGCGGCTGGTTCAACAAGAATGTGGATTCCGACTGGACGGGTCTTCGCGCGCGCATGATGCGCCTTCTGCAGGAAGAAGCCGAACTGCAGGAGATTGTTCAGCTTGTCGGCATGGACGCGCTCTCGCCGTCCGACCGTCTCAAGCTTGAGGCGGCGCGAAGCATCCGCGAGGACTATCTGCATCAGGACGCGTTCCACGAAGTCGACACGTACACCACGCCCGAAAAGCAGGTCGTCATGATGGATTTGGTTCTGCGCTGGTATGACGCGGCGTGCGCCGCGCTCCAAATCGGCGCGCCGATAAACAAGCTTGTCAGCCTGCCTGTGCGCGAAGCTATAGGGCGGTTCAAGTATACGTCGCAGGCGGAGCTTATCGCGTCGTGCGAACGCATAAAGAAAGCGATCGAGAACGAGGCGGCGGACGCGGCGCGGACGGAATAAGTGTAAACAATAATTGTAGGGGCGATCTCCGATCGCCCGCATTAGACATAACCTTGGGCGATCGGAGACCGCCCCTGCAAAGTGAGGAACACAATGCCTAAAGAATATCGCACTATACAGGAAGTTTCGGGACCGCTGATGCTTGTTCGCGGCGTGACGGACGTCGCGTACGACGAGCTTGGCGAGGTGGAGCTTGCGAGCGGCGAACGCCGCCGCTGCAAGGTTCTGGAAATAAACGGCGGCGACGCGCTGGTTCAGTTGTTCGAGAACGCATCGGGAATCAATCTGGAGTCCAGCAAAGTCCGCTTCCTCGGGCGCAGCATGGAGCTTGCGGTTTCAGAGCAGATGCTCTCTCGCGTGTTCGACGGGCTGGGCCGCCCGATAGACGGCGGCGCGGAAATTCTGCCCGAATTCCGAAGGGACGTCAACGGTCAGCCGATGAACCCCGCCGCGCGAGCCTATCCGCAGGAATTCATCCAGACGGGAGTATCAGCAATCGACGGACTCAACACACTGGTGCGCGGACAGAAGCTGCCGATATTCAGCGGCTCGGGTCTGCCCCACGCCAAGCTCGCGGCGCAGATAGCGCGCCAAGCGCAGGTTACGGGAACGAGCGAACCGTTCGCGGTCGTGTTCGTCGCGATGGGTATAACGTTTGAAGAAAGCAACGACTTCATAGAAAGCTTCCGCGAATCGGGCGCAATCGAGCGCGCCGTCATGTTCATCAACTTGGCGAACGACCCCGCAGTCGAGCGCATCGCGACGCCGCGCATGGGCCTCACCGCAGCGGAATATCTGGCGTTCGACAAGGGTATGCACGTGCTCGTCATAATGACCGACATAACCAACTACGCGGACGCGCTTCGCGAAGTCTCCGCCGCGCGCAAGGAAGTCCCCGGCAGACGCGGTTATCCCGGCTACCTCTATACCGACTTGGCGTCGCTCTACGAGCGCGCGGGACGGCTTCAGGGCAAGACGGGTTCCATCACGATGATACCGATTCTCACGATGCCCGAGGACGACAAGACGCACCCGATCCCCGACCTTACGGGCTACATCACGGAGGGGCAGATTATCCTCTCGCGCGACCTGTACCGCAAGGGGCTTCGCCCGCCCGTCGACGTTCTGCCGTCGCTGTCGCGTCTGAAGGACAAGGGAATCGGCGCGGGCAAGACGCGCGAAGACCACGCAAACACGATGAACCAGCTCTTCGCGGCGTACGCGCGCGGCAAGAACGCGAAGGAACTCATGACGGTTTTGGGCGAGGCGGCTCTTTCCGATATAGACATTCTTTACGCAAAATTCGCGGACGCGTTTGAATCCGAATACGTGGACCAAGGCTACACCGCGAACCGCACCATTAAGGATACGCTCGAGCTGGGCTGGAAGCTTCTGCGGATGCTGCCCAAGAGCGAGCTGAAACGCGTCAAGGATGAGTTTATCGCGAAGTATTATTAGGAACGAG
>JAITHB010000063.1 GCA_031280145.1 Oscillospiraceae bacterium
GTCAATATGACATACATAAACACGTCATACGACGTAAAGTCCTTTACCTTAGCCGCCACGCTATACCTCCATCTACCCAATATCATCTTATCACATTCACACCGTGGAATCAAGCGCGGTTTGCGGCGGCCAGGGTTGCCAAAGAATGCCGTAAACAAACGAAACGGGAAAACCCGCTCAGGCTTTCCCGTTGATAGTAAACAGGATTTAAGTTTACTCGTTCTCGTCGTAGAACTGCGCGAGGTTTATCTCGCGCGATCTGCGCGCGCGCTGCTTCTTCGCAAAGCTCGCGGGGTCCTCGGATTCCTTCGCTTCGACCGCAGGCTCGTTCTTGGGATGAAGCGAACCCGCGCGTTTCGTCAGAACATACTGTCCGTCAAGATTACCAAGCTCGCCCGTCTCAGGCTCGATAATCTTCTTATCATATACCTTTGACGGAGCGGGAGCGGCGTTCTTTTCAGGCACTTCATCGTATATAGAAGAATCCTTTTTCTCCTGCCTATCCTGCTTTGTGAACCTTACGGCTGTCGCCGCCGCGGCAACCTTTGCGGGAGCGCCTAGGTCGGGCGCTTTAGCCGAAAAGCTTGGAATCTCGGGGTCGACGGCGTCGGTCGAGCGAACCCACGGCTCGCCTTTGAAGCTCTGATACTTATCCGCGGCGACACTTCGCGGGGCGGAATAATCGGACGTCGGCGGAGCGTATTCCCCTCCGTCGCGCGGTTGGAAGTCGCGCGAATCCGTTGAAACACCCCGCCAAATCCCCGGGGTCCCCGCCAAATCCGCAGATTTGGCGGGGTAGTTCGTCGGATTTATCGGGGACCCCGTGGAACGCGCAAGCGTTCCTTCCGCAGTCTGCGGCTGATAGGTTTGCGCCGCGTTTGCGGAAGTCGCGCGAACCTCCGCGCGCTGCTTGCCTCCCGATTTTTGGACTCGCGTGTAATCGCGGCGCGAGCTTCTGTCTAAATGGTCATAAACTTCCGCGCTTCCCGCGGAACGCGTATTCGCCGCCGCCGGCGCGCGTTTGCGTTCCAGAATCAGAACCGCTCCGACGCCCATAATCACGATCGCCAGCAAGCCGATGAACACATATTGTATGATGTTTCCGCCGCCTTCGCTGTCCGTATTGGCGGTATTCGGAACTTCGGTCGCGTCCAACGGGGTAGGCGACGGCGACGGGGTGGGCGAGATGGTCGGCGTAGGGCTTGGCGTGGGCTTGGGCTCGTTGTAGGTTACTTGAATGGTATTGGAATCAAACGTCGCTTCGATTCCCATCGAGTTCTTCGCCTTTGCCTTAAACATGAACTGCCCGCCCATGTTAAGGGTGAATTCCCTGGTTGTAACGAATTCTTCCCCCGCCTTGAGTGTCTCGATAACGAATAGATTCTTATCCGCCTCTGAAATCTGAATGTCTTTCACGGGTTCGGCCCCGTTGTTCTTAACGCCGATGGTGAAGATGGCGACGTTCGGCTCTTTATAGATATAATCGCGGTCGCTGGTAACGGTTACGGAAAGGTCGACGGGAACCGCGTCTTCGATGGTGTTTATCGTGACTTCGTTCGACGCTATCTCGATAATCGTTCCGTTGCTGTCTTCGCCCGTTACCGTGAACTTAAATGTTCCCGAGGCTTCAATCTTAACCGACTTCAGCGCCTTATACGACTTGCCTGCCTTTACCGAAATACCTGAAGCGACCTCGCCCAGAGTGGGGTCGGTAATCTTTATGTTCTTATAGGCGACGTTGCCCTTGTTGACAATCTCGCAAGTGAGGTTCACGGAGTTGCCCTTGTTGACGACGTCTTTGTTCGCGGTAAGCTTCGCTGTGAGATTCACCTGTATCGGCGTAATCTTCATGTCGCTGGCTTTGTTTGTGGACTTGGCTTCGTTCGTTCCGTCCACCTTATAGTGAAGGCGGGCCGCGGAAGTCACCGCCGCCTTGGTAGCCTTGAACTCGAACGACTTTACCGTCTCCGCGCCGGGCTCCAGCCTGTCTATCGTAAGCTCGCCCTTCTTTAAGCCTACGCCCGTGTCTTCTATTTCGATGCCGATCGCGGCTCCGTTGCCGGAGTTCTTTATCGTGTAATCTATGCGAATCGTGTCGTCAACCTTCGGGTTGGTCGGGGTTATCTCGCGCTTGAGCTGAAGCGAGGGTGTGACTACTTTGTTGTACTTTATGCTCGCGGTCAGGTTCTTGGTTTGGTTGGTAAGAACGCCCGCGTCGTTATACATCGGGTATGAAAGCTTAAACGTAACCTTGCCCGCGTCAAGCTGAGCCTGAGTCACAGACCAATTTCCGGTCCACGATTGGCTTTTCTGGAAGCCCAGCGTAAACGAATTCAGACGGTTGCCGTCGGGGTCTGAAAGAATGACCGCTCCCGGCATAGCGTCGTCGCCGACATTATTTATCGTAATCGAAACCCGCACGGAATACGGTCCCGTTACTGTGCTCGGGCTTATTTCGATCTGCGCGCTTATCGGATCCTGCGCCGCGAGAGCGGTCGGAACACGCGCTTGCGTCAGCAGCAAAACAGGCAGCAACAGAACCAAAACGCATATCACGCGCTTCAGCCATGAATTGTAATGCCGTGCGTCGCCATAATTTCGGGACGGTTTATTCATATGCTCTCCTCCAGACAAGTGCGCAATAAATACCGACAGCATTATTTCCATTTTATGGAAACAAATAGCATATGTCAAGCGAAACTCACGATTCCACACGAATTAAGGATACGCAATCCCGCATTCCGCCGATATTGATGGATTCTCATACATATAACGCAAAACAAGGCTATATCATGCCGTCATGTTTGAAGGAAAGTTATGGAGAGTTTAAGCTTGTCACTCGCCGACCAATTCCACGTTCCCACGCCCAAAGGCTTCATAAATAGTTTTCATATATGAATCGCCGCCGTGTTTAATTTCTTCGCTCCGCCGCTCTTGCCGCTTGCTGTTCGTCGGAACGAATTTCAGCGGAAAACCCGCTTGCGCAAGGCAATCCTCCGCTAACTTTATGTTCGCTTCCCTGCTCATCACATCGAACTGTAAATTCGTACCCTCGCCGAAATAAACCTCTATTGTGCCGTTCTCAATCTTCTGCGCCGTGCCTTCACGCATGAAACCGTATATTCGCGGCGCTTTGGATTTGGCGGTGTTAACCGCTTTCTCGAATACGTCAGACGCGGTCGCCGCAACCGCCTTCGGAACGGCGACGGTTTTCTTTTCGATAATCGGAGCGGCGCTCGGCTGTTCAACCGAACGCGGCAGCTTCGGCGCGGCGGAGACGGTCGGGACAGGTTCCGCACCGACGCAGGCGCGAAGAATCGCGCGCTCCAGCGTTAGGCGCGGGTTTGCGTTCCATTTGTTCACGTTAGACGCTGCCGCGAACAAGTCAAGTATTGCGAGAAGCTCCGCCGTACTCAATAACGCCGCCTGCGCGTCAAGCTCCGCCTGAAGTCTCGCTTCGCGCGCGAACTCTTCTTGAACGCCCGCTTTGCGGAAGATAACCGCGCGAATATGCTGCGCTATTCCGTCCGCCAACTCCTGCGGCTCAAGACCCGCGCGCAGCATTCTGTGCGCTTCTTCCAGCGCGCCCGTTATGTCGCGGCGCACCAGAAGCCCGCCGATCTTGGCGCGCGCGTACGGATCCGCTGTCCCCAGCGTTTCGCATACGAGCTTTGACGTGACAGTGCCGTTCTCGTCCGACGCGGAAGCCGACGAGCTGACGACATCCAGCACCGACAGCGCGTCGCGCATTCCGCCGTCCGCGTATTGCGCGATTGTCGCGAGCGCTTCCTCTTCATATAGAATTCCGCCGCTTTCGCAGACAAGGCGCAGTCTGTCGGTTATAACCTGCGCGGTGATTCTGCGGAACGCGTGCCACTGACAGCGAGAGAGAATCGTGTCGGGCAGCTTGCGCGGCTCCGTCGTGGCAAGGATGAAGATAGCGTAAGGCGGCGGTTCCTCCAGCGTTTTAAGGAGCGCGTTGAACGCCTGAGTGGTGAGCATGTGCGCTTCATCGATAATGTAGACCTTGTATTTCAGCGACGCGGGAGGATACTTAACGCTTTCGATTAACGCCCTCGCGTCGTCCACGCGGTTGTTCGACGCCGCGTCAAGCTCCAGCACGTCGAGCGACGATTCCTCCGCAACCGCTATGCACGACGCGCACGCGCCGCACGGCTCGCCATGCTCGGGACGCTCGCAGTTTATCGCCTTGGCGAATATCTTCGCGAGAGAAGTCTTGCCGACGCCGCGCGGTCCGCTGAACAGATAAGCGTGCGCCGCGCGGTTGTGTTCGACTTGACCGCGCAGAATGCGCACGATTGCGTCCTGCCCAACCACTTCGCCGAAACGCCGCGAGCGCCATATTCTATATAAAGCCTGAATCTTTGGCATGAGCGTTTTCCCTTCCAATAGTCAGCTAAGTATAGCATGTCCGCGTATTATTTCCAAATAATTGGACAAAGTAGGAATCAGTGGTAATAGAAATGACAAGGGAAATGATGAGGTGAGACCGTGGAACAAAAGTTTAAGATCAGCTTTGACTTCAAGAAATATTGGTCCGCGTTTATATTTTGGCTGAAAGCGCACGTTCGTGTTGTATCGATTGTGTCCGCAAGCCTTGTTTTTCTTATACTGGTGGAACTGGTGTTCGGCTTCGGCATGCCCGCGGCCGCGCTTCCGTGGAGCGTGTATACCGCAATACGAGCGGAGGATTCCGCCGCGCCAGCGTCTGTCGTCGGCATTGTCGAACCGTACGCGAACGGAACTGTATACGCGAAGAGTTCGGGCGTTGTGGCGAGCGTGTTCAAGCAGACGGGCGATATGGCGTATATGGGCGACCTGCTGTTCACGATATCCAACCCCGCCGCCGTTTCCGCGTTGGCGTCGCTCACCGAGTCGCTGAATCAGGCGCGGGACGCGCTCCGCAGCTCACTTGTCGGCGCCGCGCCCGCAATCATTACCGCGCCCGCGAATGGCAGGCTTGTTCTGCTTAACGCGGAAAAGGGCGCGAGCATGGACGGCGGAGCGGTCGCGCTCATCGCGATAGACGGGCTTTACACGATAGATTTTGCCGTTCCCGATTCACAGTACGCGGCAGGCGATACAGTCAAACTGCGCGGCGGCAAAACGGGTATAGACGAGACGGACGGAACCGTAACGGAAGTTACGAGCGAACACATTACAGTTTCAACAAACTGCGGCGAATATATGCCGGGCGAGACGGCGCGGCTCATCGGCGACAACGGAAATGTTCTCGCGGACGGTATTATTAAGGTTGCGAAACCCGCGCTGGTGTTCGGCGTGTCCGGCGTTATCGCGGAGGTTTCCGTAAATCTCGGCACCACCGTGAAAGCGGGCGACCAACTGTTCAAGCTGGAGGGACCGCTGGTATTGCCCGGTCATGAGAGCGAATTTGACGCGATAGAAAAGCAAGTGCAAGCGTTGGCGGAAGCGCAGGAAACCGTGGACGCGCTGAGCGTTTACGCTCCTGCGGACGGCGTAATCTCTTCCGTTAACGTGCAGGTCGGCGGCAGCGTATCATCGGGGCAGCTTGCGCTCACGCTTACTAATCCCGATCTGCGCAAGGTTACGCTCACGTTAAGCTCCGCCGAGCTTGCGCCAAGTGTGGGAGACACGATAACGCTGACGGGATTTGAGGGGAATGTGTTCGACGCGCTGGTCGAGTCTGTCGAGAATACCGCGGACGCAATCAACGTGAATTGCTCCATAAGGTATTCGGAAGAATTGCAAGCGGGCGACGAATTGACGTACGCGCTTCCGCTTACCGCGGACGAAACAGGCGCGGCAAAAGAGGTTTGCGTCGTAAACGGCGATGCGCTTATTCATGCCGACGGCAATACATATGTGCTGCGGGAACCTTTCGCGCTGCCCGTTTCGCTGAAGCTTCGCGGCGCGATCGGCAGACTGTTCCATCCCTCTATGGAGTCGCTTCTCGCATACGCTTATGAGGAATGCCTGACGCCCGTCGAGGTTGTGCCAGCCGCGGATGGTTCGTATATCGTGCTGGACGGGCTTTCGGCGGGCGATTCGTATATCGTGCCCGAAGGGCGGTAGGTTGCACACGCAAACATGCTAGGAAATCCTTGGGGCGATTATGGATTGTTAAAGTCCTAAAATGCGTTATATAGTTGGCTATTGTTGTAACAGTTATTCTCTACACAACTGTTGAAAGAGGAAGCGGCATGAAACGATATACTTATCATAAAATACTGAAAATCTGTTTGTCGTTTGTTCTATTATTATGTTGTCTGTTTTGCGTGAACACGGCTGCGTTCGCAAAGGAATACGCTTGCGTTGAAGACGCCGTGCGGGATTCCGCGTTAGTTCATTTTGCAATCGGTTATTATCCACAAGCGGAATTTACGGTCGTCGGCGTATCAATCATGGAGCAGCTGGCAGAAGGCGACAACCTTATTGTTTCCGCTACACTGTGTCCGGTTACCATTGACACTGATTCGATTCAGCCGACCGTTATCGCCGGTATGCTAACATCCGCCCGCATTATATATCGCATGTCGTCTTCAAATGATTACGAGGAAATCGAGTTCCTCACACCAAGGGACGGCGATGATTTGTGGCGGGATACTAAGCTAATCTTTTCTGAAGACGTGTTTACACAGATATACGAGCTGGAAGATGGCAAACGTAAGCAGCACCGATTAGCGCAGGAAGACGCTGATAAAGAAACGACCCTTTACATATCGGGCGATCAGAATGCCAGAGCTGTAGGAAGAGAGTATTTAAAAACAGGCACAAACCCAAAAGCGTTTGACATTTACAGAATGTCGCCACTTGATTCAAGCGCGTATGGTTATGAATATCCATACTTCGAAGGCGATGTTATTTGGCGTGGAAAAAGGTATCGTTTATCCATTGAAGGCGAAAAAAGCTATTCAGGCATATTAACATTTGAATCGTTCGATTTGCAATGGAATCCTCTTTCTTACTGCAAAATTATAATCGAGGATGAGGAATTGGTTGTTCTGGATGGTTCTTTATTGCCGTTCGCCGATAGTGAATATGAGGTGCTAACTGTTCTGGATGGCTCTTAATTGCCGTTTACCAATAACTAATAATTAGTGAAACAGAATTAAAATAGACCACGGCGGAATATCCGCCGTGGCTTTGAATGGATTCTATCTAATGCTTATCCTAGTTCAACATAGTCGTTAAGTTTGCAGAAGAGGGTGTCGTCGTCCGAAGCTCCCAATGCTTGGTTGCCTTTAGGAATGCTATGGAGCAACATTGAAGTCCGCGCTGGTGTTTGGCGTATCTGGCGTCATCGCGGAGGTTTCCGTAAATCTCGGTGCCACCGTGAAGGCGGAAGACCAATTGTTCGAGTCGGAACCGCAGGGCGACGGTTAAATTTTCATTGACAACGTTCGCACTTTGGCGTATAAATATATAGGATGGTGATGATGTAAGGAATAGCTCAAAGTTCCGGAATTTGATTATTAGGGGAGTGATCGCATGGACAGCGGATATCGAAGTAGTCGGTACCCATCGCAAACATACACGCGCCATATTCTGCGTGGTTGTCGTCTGCCCGTGCTTATGTAATAATACATAACGGGGATTGACTTCTGTGTGTGTTTGCCGCGCCTTCATGATATTCGGATGAAGAGCGCGGTTTCTTTTTCCGTATGCGGCATAACAGAACAGGAGGTGCATTCCGTTGATAAGATTCAAGTTTGAGACGCGCGCAAAGAAGCAGATTCAGGAGAACAGGCGCCAAAGCGAGGAGCTGATCCGCGAAGACGCTGCGTTGGTCATAGACGAACTGTATGCGAAGCTTGCGAGCCGTCCGAGCGGCCTCACGGAAGAAGAATCGGACGAGGCGCTGTCGGAATACGGCGCGAACAAGATAACGGCTGGCAAGCATGACACCGTTTGGCGCAGGCTGCGCGAAGCGACAATAAATCCCTTTAATATCGTTCTGCTCGCAGTCGCCGCCACGACGTACATGACCGACGTTGTGTTCTCAAAGAAGCCCGAATATATTACGTTTAGCATTACGCTCTTCCTCGTTCTGCTTTCAAGCGCGATAGCGTTCGTTCAAGGACAGCGCGGAAGCCACGCGGCGGCGCAGCTTGCCGACATGATAATAAACAAAGCCGACGTAATCCGCGGCGGCAAGCAGATTGAAATAGATATAGACGACATAGTTCCGGGCGACGTCTTGCGCCTGTCATCGGGCGATATGATTCCCGCGGACGTACGCTTTCTTTCCGCAAAGGACTTGTTCATCGCGCAAGCCGCGCTTACAGGCGAAAGCTCGCCTGTGGAGAAGTTTGCTGAAGGCGCGAACGGCGCGGCGAAACACGTGGGTTTAACAGACCTGCGCAACATAGGGTTCATGGGAAGCAACGTTGTTTCCGGAACCGCGACGGCGATAGTTCTCGCGACGGGCAACGAAACCTACTTCGGCTCGATGGCGAAGAGCTTGTCGGGGGACAGCGCGAAGAACAGCTTCGAGCGCGGCGTGGATTCCATCTCGCGCCTGCTGCTGCGGATGATGCTCGTGATGGTTCCCGTGGTCTTCCTCATAAACGGTTTGATGAAGGGCGACTGGCTTTCCGCTCTGCTGTTCGCGATTGCGGTTGCGGTCGGTCTCATGCCGGAAATGCTGCCCGTCATCATGACTTCCACGCTCGCCAAGGGCGCGGTCGCCATGTCCGGCAAGAAGGTTATCGTGAAGGCCCTCGGCGCGATACAGACGTTCGGCGAGATGGATATACTCTGCACGGACAAAACAGGCACGCTCACCGAAGACAAGGTTATCCTTGAGAAGTACATGAATATCCACGGCGAGGACGACGCGCGGATTCTGCGCCACGCGTACCTCAACAGCTACTTCCAGACGGGGCTTAAGAACCTTATCGACTTGGCGGTAATCAACCGCGCGGAGAAGAACGGTCTGTCCGACCTGCTCGCCAACTATACGCGCATGGACGAGATTCCGTTCGACTTCGCCAGAAGGCGCATGAGCGTCGTTCTGAAGGATATGAAGGGCAAACGGCAGCTCATCACAAAGGGCGCGGTGGAGGAGATGCTCTCCGTCTGCTCGATGGTCGAGATGAACGGCAAGGTTATTCCGCTGACGGAAGACGAGCGCAAGTATGCCATGGCGACATATGAGAAGCACAACGGCGATGGCCTGCGTATGATCGCCGTCGCGCAGAAGAACGAAGTCCCCGAAGCGGGAGCGTTCAGCGTCGCCGACGAGAGCGAGATGGTTTTGCTGGGCTTCGTCGGCTTCCTCGACCCGCCGAAGGAGAGCGCGGGGCAAGCGATAGAAGCGCTGCGCAAGCACGGCGTGCGCACCGTGGTTCTGACGGGCGACAGCGAGGGCGTGGCGGCGAAGGTCTGCCGCAAGGTCGGGCTTGACGTGGACCATATGCTGACCGGGCGCGACGTAGAACAGATGAGCGACGGAGAGCTTTCGGAAGCGATAAAGACATGCGATCTGTTCTCCAAGCTTTCGCCGACGCAGAAGGAGCGCGTAGTCAAGGCGTTCCAGGCGGCGGGGCATACGGTGGGGTATATGGGCGACGGAATAAACGACGCGCCGCCGCTTCACGCAGCGGACGTTGGCATTTCCGTCGACACGGCGGTTGATATAGCGAAGGAAACCGCCGACATAATTCTTCTCAAGAAAGACCTTATGGTCCTTGAGGACGGCATAATCGAGGGCAGAAGGACGTTCGGCAACATCATAAAATACATAAAGATGGCGGCGTCCGGAAACTTCGGCAACATGTTCTCCGTGCTGGCGGCGTCGCTGTTCCTGCCGTTCCTGCCTATGCTGCCCGTGCAGATACTGGCGCAGAACCTTCTTTGCGACATAAGCCAGATTGGCATTCCGTTTGACAGCGTGGACAAAGAATACCTGACGAAGCCGCGCAGATGGGACACGCAAAGCGTTCAGCGCTTCATGTTCGCGATGGGTCCGCTCTCCTCGCTGTTCGATATCATGTGCTATCTCGTTCTCTGGTTCGTATTCAAGGCGAACAATATCGAGTTCGCGCCGCTGTTCCAGTGCGGGTGGTTTGTATTCGGCACTATATCGCAGATACTGGTTATCCACATAATCAGAACATCCAAAACGCCGTTCGTCGGAAGCAGACCGTCCGTGCCGCTGCTCGTCTCCTCCATATCAATCGCCGCGATAACCGCAGTGATTGCGTTCACGGGGCTTGGCCGCGGTCTTGATATGGCGGTGATGCCGGGCACGTTCGCGATATGGTTGGTCGGTTTGCTTGCGGCGTATATGTTCGCGGCGCAGTTCGCCAAGCGGATATATATTAATCGATATTCGGAATGGATTTAAGTCTAATGAAAAATTAAGAATGAAAAATGAAAAATTAATGGTTTGAACTTTAGCAGGCAAACCATTAATTTTTCATTCTTCATTTTTCATTCTTCATTATACAAATTATCTCATTTATCTGCTATAATGAATTATCAAATCTAAGGGCGGTATGACATGTGCGGCAGATATTACATCAGCGAAGAAGACATCGATGAAGACCTGCTCCGCTTGATAGGCGAAGCCGTCCTTTGCGCCGCGAACGACGCGAACAACGTAGACAGGCGGCAGTTAAAGACGTTCGGCGAGATATTCCCCTCGGACTACGTTCCGATATGCGAATCGCAGGAGCAAAAGCTTATCGGCCGCGCGGCGGTTTGGGGCTTGCCGATCAACGGGACAAACCAGCGCGTATTCAACACGCGCGCGGAAACAGGCGCGGAGAAACCGATGTTCATGCGCGCCGTCCCCTGCGTCGTACCCGCGACATGCTTCTTTGAGTGGGAGACGCTTCGCGTAAGGCAGGCGGTGCAGCTTGGCTTCGGCGGCGTTGAGATTCCCATATTCGAGGACAAGGAAAAGATAAAACGTTCCATAAAACCCGCGTTCAAGCAGACTGGCTTGTTTTTCATGGCGGGCTTGGTGCGCCATTTGCCGTTCATGCTGCCCGATTATACTATAATCACGCTGCCCGCGTCAGAATCGATGGAACATGTGCACGACCGAATGCCCTCCGTTCTTACGGAAGAATGCGCGCGCGAATGGTTATCGATGGAGAAGTTCAATAGGGAGTTTATATTTGATTCCAGCGAACGCGAGCTTGTCGTCGCGTAGGGGCGATCGTTACATAATCTGCATGAGGTGATTTCATGAGCAAAACAGATGCGCAAAAATGCGCCATTCTAATCCCCGCGTACAAGCCTGAAGGTCATTTTGCGGAATTGGTGCGCGAGCTTGTCACGCGCGGCGGCGACGTATACGTCGTGGACGACGGAAGCGGCGAAGCCTTCGCGAACCGATTCGGCGAAGCGAAAAGGCTCGGCGCGGTCGTTCTTCGCCATGACGTGAATCAGGGCAAGGGACGCGCCATAAAGACGGGCATTTCAGCCATCGCGGCGCACGGCGATAAGTACATAGGAATCGTCACGGCGGACGCGGACGGCCAGCACTGCGCGGACGATATAGAAAAGATTGGCGCGGCGATTGCCTCGAACCCGCGCGGACTCGTCATCGGCGTTCGCGCGTTCGACCGCGACGTTCCTCTGCGCAACTTCATGGGCAATACGCTGACCAGGCTGGTCTACGCGTTGTCGTCCCGCATTGTTTGCAGCGACACGCAGACGGGACTGCGCGGGTTTCCGCGCGCGCTCTGGCAGCCGCTTCTTGAGATTGAGGGCGAGCGCTATGAATACGAGATGAACATGCTTATCAGGGTGCGCGAGCTTGGCTCGTATCTTGCGGAAGTTCCGATACAAACAATCTATATCGACAACAATTCCGCGTCCCACTTCGACAAAGTGAACGACTCCGCCAAGATTTACGGCGATATAATCCGCCTTTCGGCGCACAAGCTTATCTCGTTCTGCGTAGATTTCTTCGTGTTCTCAATGATGCTGAGCCTTTCGTTCCCCGCGTACGGCGCGTACGCGATTGCCAGAATCTTTTCTCTTCTGCCATACTTAGCCGCGTACATGTTCGCGAAGAAAAAATCCGCCAAGCTTTCAAGTTTCTTGTTTCCGACGGGATTCGCGGATTGGGTGCTTATACTCATCACGGGCGGCGGCGTGCTTGAAGTGATATCGCTGTTGCTCGGAATCACCGGTTGGTGGTTGAAGCTTATTATCGACGGATTGTTGTTCCTGACGCTGCTGAAAAGGAGAAAAAAACTGCGGACAGAGTAGTTTTTCCTGAAATTACCAATAAATGAATGAGTGAATCCGCGCCTCCCATGAAACAATATTAGCAAGTTGTTAGTTGTTGGGGAGGCGTTTGCATGTCCGATATTGAAAACAAAGGCAGTATAGATAATTCAGAAAACATAGAAAGCCCGATGAATAATCCCGAGGAAGCGTCCGCGGAGTCGGTCGGCGGCGGCAAGAAGCGCGGGCGTTCCGAAGATAATCGGAACGGCGGAAAGAAGCTTCATAAGAAGCGTCATGTTTGGCGCACATTGTTCCGCCTGTTCCTGTTCTTCATGGTCGCGGGCGTCGGCATAGGCTGGGAGCTGCTCGACGTTGCGAACTGGCAGAAGCTGGACGTCGGAAAGATACTGAACGTTCAGCAGATTTCGGTTATGTACGACATAAACGGCGACGAGTTAATGACGCTGCAAAGCGTCGAGAGCCGCTCCGTCGTCAACATTTCGCAGATTCCCGAGCACGTGAGGAACGCGTTCATCGCGGCGGAAGACCTGCGCTTCTATACGCACCCCGGCTTCGACCCGATACGAATGGCGGGTTCGGTTGTGGCGGACATAAAGTCGGGCAGCCTTTCGCAAGGCGCTTCAACCATTACGCAGCAGCTCATCAAGCTGTCGCACCTTACCGCAGAAAAGACGTTCACGCGCAAGTTTCAGGAGATATGGCTGGCGTGGAATCTGGAGCGGCAGTATTCCAAGGATGAGATACTGGGAATGTATCTTAACTACATCTACTTCGGCAACCGCGCGTACGGCATCCAACAGGCGGCGCGCGAGTATTTCCACAAGGACGTTTGGGACTTAACGCCGCGCGAAGGCGCGATGCTCGCCGCGACAATAAAAGCTCCGTCGTATTACGCGCCTCATTTGTATCCCGAGAACAATAAGGCGCGCGCGGATTATGTGCTGCGCGTAATGTATGAGAACGATATGCTGGACGAGGAAGCGTATCAGAACGCGATTGCTGATACTCCCGAGGTTTATGTGGCTCAGCTTCCGACCGTCAACTACGGCTGGTTCGTCGACCAAGCGCTGGCGGACGCGGAAACTCTGCTCGGTGTAAACTCGGAGGCGCTGCTCGGCGGCGGATACCATATCTACACAACGCTGGATCCAACTGTCCAAAAGAGCGCGGACGAAACCTACGCCAACAAAAGCAACTTCGCGGCGAACGCTTCCGACGGAACGCCTGTTCAGAGCGCTTTCGCCGTAGTGGATGTGAAGACAGGCGCGATACTCGCGCTGGAGGGCGGTCGTGAATATACGGTTCGCCGCGCGCTTAACAGGGCTACGCAAGCGCGGCGCTCTCCCGGCAGCTCGATAAAGCCGCTCGTGGTGTACGGCCCCGCAATCAAGCTGGGATACAGCACCGCGTCTATTCTGCTGGACGAACAGGGCGATTTCGGCGGATATGCTCCGCGCAACTCAGGCAACCATTACTACGGACCGACTACTATGCGCACAGCGTTAGCGCGTTCGCTGAACGTCGCGACCGTGCGTCTGCTTCAAGAGATAGGCGTATCGACAGGGCGCGACTTCCTGACGCAGGTCGGCATTCCCGTAACCGACAACGATTGGGGCTTGTCGCTCGCGCTGGGCTCGATGAGCAAGGGCGTGACTCCGCTGGAGCTTGCCTCCGCATACGCGATGTTCGGCAACAAGGGCGTATACAACGCGCCGTTCACAATAACGAAGATTATAGCGTCCGACGAAACGATCGCGTATGAGCACGAAGCGCAGCCCGTGCGGGTTTTGTCGGAGCAGAACGCATACCTCATGACCAGCCTTTTGCAATCCGTCACAAGCTGGGGGACGGGCAGCCGCCTTTCCTCCGTCGGAATACCCGTCGCGGGCAAGACTGGCACGAACTCCATCGGCGGAACAAGCGGCGGCAACCGCGACGTTTGGATGGCGACATACACGGTGGACTACGCCACGGCGTGCTGGATGGGCTTTGACGTTACGGATAATACGCACAAGATAGCGAGCTGGGAATCCGGCGGAAGCGCGCCCGCAACGCTTACCGCGGCGTTCTACAAGAAGGTTTACGCGGGCAAGAAGGCGGCGGCGTTCCCGATACCCGACGGCATAGTCGGCATGACCATCGACACCAAGGCGGTTGCGATTCGCGGCGAAATAATGCTCGCGTCCGACCTTACGCCCGAGAAGTATCAGCAATGGGAAGTGTTCCTTTCGACGAACCGCCCGACGCGCTATTCCGACGTGTGGCAGGCGCCGCGCGCGCCGGGGCTGTATTATATCGAATCGGACCAGGCTACGGGTATGCCGCGGCTCGTGTTCACGCCGACAGACACCGCGACGCTGCGTATCAACCGTTCCGACCCGTGGGGCGGCTCGGTCGTGATGACCGAGGTGTACGGCCGCGCGGGGCAGCTTCAGACGTACACGGATTATACCGCGCAGGCGGGCATCCGCTATACCTATTCCATAACGCCGATAAACGCGGAGCTGATGGACGAGGGCATATATTTGGAGGGACAGGCGGTGCGCCAGAGCGCGCAGGTGTTCGGCGCCAATGATAATTTGCTTGACGATATTTTGGGGTTGTGGAATTAAAGGACGAACATAACAAGTATTGCACGGGCGGTTTCCGATCGCCCATCAGACTGTCGACAACGCCGATGGGCTTTGTCGGCAGTCTGCTTTGAGGATTCCATGAATCTGCTTTGAGGACTCCATGGAGATATACGTAATTCTCAATTTAAGCATAATTAATGAGAAAGACACGCTGTCTTGATAAAGACCGGATTAAGTCTCACAGTTGCCAGTGGGCTTATTACTAAAATACAGACTTTAAAGTTAACACGCGTTAATAACTAAACCAGTTTAGTCTGTCTATAATTTTCTTAATAGACTCATCTTTTGTAATACCGTTTTCGTTAAGCTTACTATAATTCGTCGCTCTCAATAGACCTGCAATTTCGTTTTTCTCTTCTTGACCATGGAATAGTACGAACGATGAAAACGACAGATCCTCTGTATGTTCAAGATAAAAGGACGCAACCGGACTGCTAACGTTCCGCTGATAACGTGCGTCAGCGGTAAGCATGAAGTCCAGACCATTCTGCGCGGTTTCAGGGTGCGATGATACAAAAGATAAGAATTCGCGGGCAAGCTCCGGGTGCGCCGCCTCTTTCCGCATGATATACACTCCCATAGCTGCGCCAAGTTTCGCGGGTCTGTTTTCACTAAGCGCAACCGGCATAATAGGAACATAATCGCTGCCCATCGGAAGCCACACCTCGCTTCCGCCTCCCAACAATTCGTCTGTTTCGATAAGCGATAAAAACGTGTGCGGTTCGTAC
>JAITHB010000074.1 GCA_031280145.1 Oscillospiraceae bacterium
GTCGGACAGCTCCTCCAGTCTGTTTATCTCGATTATCCATTCGCGAAGCTTTCCGCTCTTGCTGCGGAATTCGGAGAACCCCGAAACCAGCTCGAACACTGCTTTGCAGCACTTGCCGACGGCGTCCAGCATTTCCTTCGCGTCGTCGGTTATCTCTTTTATGTTGAACATGTAGATGCGGATAAGCACGTCTTCGATTGTGTCGATTATCTCGTCAAGCTCGTGCGTGAGCGAGATTATGTCGTCGCGCTCTATCGGCGTAACGAAATCGTGCGCGACCTTCCCCATAAGCTGGTGCGTATATTTGTCGCCTTCCGATTCGAGCGCGTGAAGCTCGTTCAGTTTGTCGTATAAGCTGACGATATTGAAGTCGCTGAGAATTGACATAAGCTTTGCTTGGGTGCGCACCGCCGTGTCCGACATCTTTATAAAAAGGGAATAATACTCGCTGTCTTGCTTCCTTGCCATATCTTGCCTCCTTAGGTTTTCTTAAAATATATTGATGAACAGCTTCGTCACAAGAAATCCGACGATTCCGCACCCGGGAAACGTCATAACCCACGCGAACACAAGCTCCTTGACGACGCTCCAGTTGACCGCGCTTATCCTGCGCGACGCAGCTACGCCCATCATCGCGGTCGTCTTCGTATGCGTCGTGCTGACTGGAAGACCTGTGAGAGAAGACACAAGAAGACATCCCGCGCCCGCGAGGTCCGATGCGAAGCCTTGGTACTTCTCAAGCTTGACCATATCCATGCCGACGGTTTTGATTATCTTCATTCCGCCGACGGACGTGCCAAGCCCCATCACGACCGCGCACAGAATCATAAGCCAGAACGGAACCGCGAACGCGGTGACGGTTGTCTGTCCGCGCGCCAATACGAAACCCAGCAGGAACACGCTCATGAACTTCTGCCCGTCCTGTGCGCCGTGCATGAACGCCATCGCCGCGGCTCCGCCGATCTGCGCGTTGCGGAAGAACCTATGCGTGTGCGCGCGGTTGGCGTTTCTGAAGATGAATTCCGTAAGCTTCGCCACGACGAAGCCCATCGCGAAGCCCAGCACCGACGATGCGCCAAGCCCGATAAGCACCTTCACCCATTCCGCTCCGTTAACGCCCGCGAGGCTTCCCTGAAGCGCGATCGCGGAACCCGTGAGCCCCGCTATCAGCGCGTGGCTCTCGCTCGTCGGAATGCCGAACTTCCACGCCGCCACCGCCCAAATTTCTATCGCGAACAGCGCGGCGCAAAGCGCGATAAGCGGTTCGCTCGCGCCTGCCGCGCCGCTTCCCGCGACGGTGAAATCAACCATGTTGAATATAGTTATCGCGACTTGCGCGGAAATCGCGGTCATCACGACTATGCCTAAGAAGTTCATCACCGCCGCCATAAGAATCGCCGCGCGCGGCTTTATGCTGCGCGTCGATATGCAAGTGGCGATCGCGTTTGGCGCGTCCGTCCAGCCGTTAACCAGAATTACGCCGATAGTGAGGATAGAAACGATTGCCAACGGCAGGTTGCGCGCCGCCTCGCTGATGAATTCCATGAATCCGATTGTCAAGCAAACACCTTCCTCTCACACGCGTCGGTATCAAAGAAATAATTCCGCATACACACCCATTATAAATAATTCCAATATCGCCATCATTCTAACAATTCTTCACGCAAAACGCAACGGTTTTCAATTTTCAATAAAGTTTACAAATTCATGTCGAGGGAATACAGATTACTTTGTATGTTAATATGAAAGAGCAAGAAATCCGAAGATTTATTTGATATAATATTATTGATAAGCGGGGTGGACAACTATAATGTATGGAACTGAAAACAAGTTCATCGGCAAGGTTACGCATGGTTTCCAAAAGAGCGCGTGGATAGAGCTTATCGGATTTGATAACGCCGCGCCCGATTTCGCCGTGCCGCAGTGGCTGGACACCTTGGGCTTCACGCCCGATATGGTCAGCCTTCTCATGACGACCGAAGCGTTCGCCTTGTCTCACCGCGGCATGGAAGAGGAGTACGTTCTTCCGCGCTACGCGAGAAGCTATTCGGGGCATCCCTTCAACGATGAGCGCGGGATTCAGCCGTGGACGAACTTTCAGCTTCGCGAGCTGGTGAAGCTGCTTAAGTCGCTCGGCATACGCGTTATTATGAGCGTGTTCGAACTGGACATAAACCCGCCTGAAGAAGGCGAGCCGCTTTGGTCGGACGCTCATCCCGAGGTGCGGGTCGTGGACAAGTCCGGCGAGAACTATCAGTTTCTCATCGGAACGAAACGCTTCGGCGACGGAACGCCGTTCGCGGAGGTTCTGCTTGAGCGGATGCTTGCGGTGTACCGCGATTACGGAATCGACGGCTTCCAGATGGGCGACGGAACGGTCTGCCGGCGCTTCTCTCTGCAGGACGCGGATTTCTCCGACCAAAACGTTTCCGATTTTCTGCAATTTTCATCAATCGTATTACCGGACGATATGCAAAACAACACGGACGGCGACGCCGACGCGGCGTTCAAGCGAGCGCGATACATATATACGAAGCACCGCGAAAAGTGGATTGAGTTTAACACCGTTCGATGGCGCGAATATCTGGAATATGTGATTCGCGGGCTTAAAGCCGAAGGCGTATTCATCATGGCGCACAGCGAGAACGCGAAGAACCCCGTTGACGCGATGTTCCGCTACGGCTGCGACTACCGAACGGCCGTGGAGAGCGGCGCGGACGCGACGATGTTTGAGGAAGTCTCGACCTCGGTTTCGGTTCTGGGCAACTACGAGATTGATTACAGGATGGAAGACACGCGCCGCCGTTTCCTTCATTACGAGTTCACCGCAGACCTCATGGCGGCGAAGGCATACATACCGAACCAACCTATAATCATCCAAGCGCTTGTGCGCGACACCAACGAAGACTGGGACATTCTGCACACGATACCCGGAATGCTTCCGCGCATGGCGTACACCTATATGAACAGCTACATATACAAGCCCGACGGTTCGCTCGAACCCGTTACGGCGGGTCCGCACATCTGCCTTGCGGACGCGCTCACTCCCGCGGACTGGCGCGAGATTCGTTTGGCGTGGGACAACGCGTATACGGAGAAAGCGGTTGACGTCGGCGGCGCGACGCTCATTTGGTCGGACGCGAGGAACGCCGCGGAAGTGACCGCGTTCACGCGAAGGCGCATATGGTATACGTCAAAGTGGCACGCTGAATTGCTTGCGCTCGGATGCCCCGTGAGGAAGATTGCGCGTATCGAAAATTTGGACGTCGTCAAAGGACCGATCCTCGTAACGAATCCCGCGCTGATGCCCGCGAGCGAGCGCGAAGCGGTTTTCAATTACAAGAACGGCGCGGTGATATACCTGGGCGAAGCGGACGACTACGACCTGCGCGGCGGCGATTTCTTCGCGCGCGCCGTCAACGGCTGGGGCGAAGCGAAGCTTTCCGCGAGAAATACTGTTGCGACGCGCGGGACAATCGAGAGTCGCGTTTACGAATCCGACGATAAGCCCGACGTTCCGCCGATAGAAATAATCGACGAGAACGACGCAAGCTGGGAGTTCGCGCTGAAGTTCATGCCTGTAGACTTGCGCATTGCGCAGATGGCGTCCGACCTCGTCAAGAAGGAGAGCAACCACCCGCTGGTTTTCATGCACGACGGCGAGGCGCGCGTATGGGAAGTGATGACATCTGAGAAGACCTCGCGCATTTTCGTTGAGAACGACGGGTTCGCGTACGCGCTTCCGTTCACGAAGATTGTCGGGCGTACTCTCAAGTCCGTGAATTACGTGACAAAGATGCGCGGCTACCACAGGGGATTCTTCGGCGATAACGGGTTTGGTTTGCGAGTAAGCCCGCGCGGCTGCGAGATTGTCGAGGTGGAGTATGAATGAGCATAGGGGCCTTACGACAATCAGGCGGGCGATTGGAAATCGCCCCTACAAAGATGGTTTGTTATGTGTTATAATGCATAATAGTAATTGTGATATAAAAATAGGAGGAACCAAAATGAAACGAATCATTGCACTGTGTCTCACGCTTGTTCTGATGTTTACCCTGCTTGCGGCGCCTATTCCCGCGCACACCGAAGCTGAAGCCGATCCGTACTACATCGAAGGCGGCGCGGGAACAACGCTCACGTTCTGGATGCCGATGAACTATTACCAGTCACTGTATTTTCAGGACATGAACGAGCATCCGTTCTTCAAGTTTATGGAAGAGAAGACGGGCGTGCACATCAACTTCATTCACCCCGCGGAGGAGCAGGCGGAACAGCAGCTTACGCTAATGGTTTCGTCGGGCAACTACTACGATTTGCTGATGGACGCGTGGTATCCCGGCGGACCTGAAGCCGCTGTCGACGACGGCGCGTTCCTCGACCTTGCGCTGTATCTTGACGAATACATGCCAAACTATAAGGCGGCGGCGACCAACGCGGACGGCAGTTTCTCCGATTGGGAATGGAAGCCCGAGGAGAAAGAACTGTTTCAGATAAAGCCTGAAGAGCCGTTTATGCCTGTCTTCACCACGGTAAAGGGCTATGTGTGGTGCGTCGGTCAAGTGTGGAACAGTCAGCTTGAAGCGGATTCGGGTCCAGTCATCCGCAAGGATTGGCTCGACGAAGCGGGGCTTGCCATGCCCGAGACAATCGACGAGCTTGAGGCTGTTCTTGAAGCCTTCAAGCAGCGCGGCGTAATACCTATGACTATTGAGCCTTTAGGTTATTCCACGTCATATTTTTCAAACGCGCTCACCAGCGCGTGGAACTTGGACGGTATGTACGCCTCGCTCGAACCCGACGGCAAGACCGTTTCCGACCATCTGTTCATTCAGCCCGCGTTCCGCGACTACCTCGCGAAGCTGGCGGATTGGTACGCGAAGGGCTACATCGACCCCGATTTCATGAACGCGGACGAAGACACGAACGCGTCAAAGATGCTCTCCGACGAGCTTGGCGTGTGGATGAACTTCTACGGCGACCCATCCTACTACGCGGAATACTATGTCGGCGACCAAGCTTTTAACATGGAGCCGATGCCGCTGCCGCGCCTTTCCAAAGACCAGACGCTGCGCTGGCATCAGAAGTATGTCGTTGAGCCATATACATGGATAACCGTTTCGCCGACCTGCAAGACGCCCGAAATCGCGGCGCAGTGGCTTGACAAGTGGTATCTGCCCGAATCCATACTGCGCTTGTCATATGGAATCGAAGGCGAGACATACGAGATGGCAGACGGCGTTCCGATGTTCCTCCCCGAATTCTTCACCGACGAGGATGTGCCCGCGGACGCCGCGGTGCAGACAAAGCTTTGGCTAAGCTCGCCGGGCTACTATTCATATCGTTCGCAATTGCTTCAGTATAACTCGGGCGACAGTTCCACGCTCTCGCCGATGAACATCGCAAGCCAGGTTTGGAGCCAAAACGCCGAACCCACTATGCGCGTTCCGTATACGCTCTTCTCGGACGACGACTGGGGCGAGATGGAAGAGTATATCATCGAGGTTTACACCTACGCGGAACCGATGATACTCAAGTTCATCACGGGTCAGGAAAGCCTTGACAAGTTTGACGAGTTCGTTCAGACATGCAAAGATTTGGGCATAGAAGAAGCCACCGCGATGTGGCAGGACGCGGTGAACGTGGCGCTTGAGCTTCAGGAAGCCGCCGCGGAATAACACGCTGTTTTACTCGCGGAGGCGCGCACCGCGTCTCCGCGAGCAATATTAAACAAGACGACGCGAAGTATGAGGAATGATATGCTTCATCGATTACGCTTGGATATGCGGCGCAACCGGATTGCGTACTTGTTCGCGGTCCCCGCAGTTGTGCTGCTCATCATCTTCTCATACATTCCGATGTATGACATAGTCATCGCGTTCAAGGATTACAAGCCGACGCTCGGCGTGTTCGGCAGCCCGTGGGTTGGGCTTCAGCATTTCCGCGATTTCTTCGGAAGCATCTTCGCGGGGCAGACCATCCGCAACACGCTGCTCATCAGCGCGTATTCGTTCGTATTCGGGTTTCCGCTTCCTATTCTGCTCGCGCTTATGCTCAACGAGGTTCGGTTTCCGAAGTACAAGCGCGTCGTGCAAACGGTTTCCTATATGCCGTACTTCATCTCGACGGTTGTGGTATGCGGTATTCTCAAGGAATTTCTGGCTTATAACGGACTTGTGTCAACTCTTGTGAATAATTTGTTCGGCGCGGCGAAGCAGAATTATTTAAGCAACGCAAGGTATTTCAGAACGATAATCATCGCTTCCGACATATGGCAGTCCGTCGGATGGAACTCGATAATTTACCTGGCTGCGCTTTCAAGCATAGATTTGGAGCTGTACGATTCCGCGAAGATTGACGGCGCGGGACGCTTCCGACAAATCGTTCACGTAACTTTGCCCGGGATTCTGCCGACGGTTATCGTGCTTATGATCCTTACGGTCGGCAGCATTCTGGCGGTCGAGACGGATAAGATTCTGCTGCTGTATACGCCGCTTACTTATGAGACGGGCGACGTGATAGGAACGTTCATCTACAGGCGCGGCATAAAGAACGCGCAGCACAGCTACTCTACCGCGATAGGGCTTATGAATACGCTGGTCAATCTGCTGCTGCTCTTCCTCGTGAACATGTTCAGCAAGAAGACGACGGGAGAATCGCTATGGTGAAAGCAATCGGGATAAAGAAGAAGCGCCGCGCATCGCGGGGCGAGAGGGCGCTTGATATAACCATCTGCGCTATACTGTTCGTTTTGTCGCTAATATTCCTGTATCCGCTGTGGCAGGTGATAGTCGCCAGCGTTTCCGACCCGAACGTCGTGATGAAGAAGGCGGGAATGATTCTGTTTCCCGAGGGATGGCAGGTTGATTCCTACAAGATTGTGTTTGATAACCGCAACATAAAGAGCGGGTTTGCCAACACGGTTTTGTATATGCTTGCAGGCACGGGGTTTCAGTATCTCATCACGCTGATTTCAGGCTTCTCGATGTCCAAGAAGAACGCCATGCTGAACAAGCCGCTGCTCTTCTTCATGATGTTCACAATGTATTTCGGCGGCGGACTGATTCCAACCTATCTGTTGCTGAATAAAATCGGGCTTATGAACAACTGGCTGGTGCTGATACTGCCGCACGGCGTGAACGTGTGGAACATCATCATAATGCGAACGCACATGCAGTCGATTCCCGATTCGCTGTCGGAAGCCGCGTACATTGACGGCGCGAACGACGCTTCGATTTTGTTCAAGATAATCTTTCCGCTGTCGGGCGCGGTATCCGCGGTTCTCATTTTGTTCACGGCGGTGTCGTATTGGAATATGTGGTTCGAGCCGATGATATATCTCACTGAGCGCAACAAGTATCCGCTGCAAAGCATACTGCGCGAGATTCTGATAAACAACGACTCGAACATGCTGACGGGCGGACTGCGGAACACGCAGCACATACGGCAGATGAAGAACCAATCGTTCCAGACGCTGGTGAAGTACGCTAACATTGTCGTCAGCACCGTGCCGATTCTGGTTGTGTATCCGTTCCTGCAAAAGTATTTCATAAAGGGAATGCTCGTAGGTTCGCTGAAAGGATAATTCGTTGAAGATAAAGTGCCGCAGGTTGTTCATCGGGAATAGTTTTCTGCTCGACAAGGTTGTCGCGGTTGAGGACGGCGTAATTCGTGAAATAACGTCTTGCGGCAGAGCGGATTATTCCTGCGATACGCTGACGGCGGGGCTTGTCGATTGCCACACGCACGGCGGGTATGGCTGCTCCGTCATGTCTCCCACGGCTGACGAGTATGCGGCGTGGCTGAATTGGCTTGCGCGGCATGGCGTAACTGGCGTACTTGCGGGTGTGTATACGGCTTCTATAGAAGATATGCGCCGCGCGATTCAGGCTTGCCGCGACGTTATGGACGCGCAGAAGGCGGGCAATACGGAGGGCTGCCGTTTGCTCGGCGTACACCTTGAAGGACCGTTCGTGCAGGACGCGAGACCTGGCGTCGGCGCGATGGATACTCAGTATACCCAACCGCCTTCCGTTGCATTATATAAAGAGATTACTCACGACTGCGAAGACATAGTCAAAGCGGTCACTCTCGCTCCGGAGCTTGACGGAGCGGGCGAACTGATTGAGTTCTTGGTTGGTAATAATGTGCGCGTTCTCGCGGGGCATACCAACGCTGCGTACGAGCGGGGCGAGGAATTCTTCTTAAACGGGGTTTCGGGCGTTACGCATTTTTATAACGCGGCGGTTGGTCTGCACCATAGGAATCCGGGGCTGATTCTTGCCTCGCTTGAGAACGAGAACGTGTTCGCGGAAGCGATATGCGATATGAAGCACGTTCATCCCGCCATGCTGCGCTTGCTGATACGTGAAAAGGACGCGGGGAAAGTGATTGCGATATCCGACGCAATGCGCCTCGCGGGCCTTCCCGAAGGCGAGTTTGAGGAAGGCGGCGTTTCGTATGAGATAAGGGACGGCGCGTGTTTCGCTCCCGACGGCTCGCTTGCGGGAGGAATAACGACATTGTCGGAACAGGCGGGGAGGCTGCGTTCCATAGGGATTTCCGATATCGACATACTCCGCATGGTATCGCTTGCGCCGCGCAGATTCCTTGGCCTTGACGAATATCCGCGCGTCGGTTCCGACGCGGACTTCGCCGCGTTCAACGATGATATGTCGCTCGCGTTTACCGTGGTTCGCGGGAAAGTGTACCTGCCGTGAAGTATATTGCAGCCGCGGACGTTGGCGGAACGACAATCAAGCTCGGCATTGTTTCGCCTTCAGGCGCGCTTGTCGAAAGCGAAATGGTCGGCGCGGCGGTCGGCGACGGTGAGAAGACGGCGGGTTTGATTGCAAGCTTCGTCGGAAGCGCGAAGAAGAAATATAAGATAGACGGAATCGGCGTGGCTTGCGCGGGCGCGATAGATAAAGCGGAAGGAATCATCACGGCGGCGGACAATCTGCGAATATACAACTTTCCGATAGCGAAAGCGCTGACCCTTGCGACAGGCTTGCCCGCGCGCCTTGAGAACGACGCGAATTGCGCGCTAAACGCGGAGCTTCTTTTCGGTTCCGCGGCAGGCATGGATAACGTTCTGCTCGTTACGCTGGGCACGGGAATCGGCGGCGCGATGTACCTGGACGGCAAACAGCGCACAGGCTCGCGCGGCTTCGGCGCGGAATTCGGGCATATGATTCTGCGCGCGGGCGGTCTTAATTGCAGTTGTGGTCTTAATGGATGCTGGGAGCTGTACGCGGGCGCGTCCGCTCTTGTGCGCCGCGCGTCGGTTCTGTTTCCCGATATGCGGTCCGCGAGGCAGGTTATCGAACGCGCAAAGTCGGACGCGAACGTCGCGAAGGTTTGGGAAGAATATTTGGAAGACCTTGCGCTCGGGCTTCAGTCGCTGATGAGTATATTCGACCCTGAAGCGATCATAATCGGCGGCGGGCTATCCAACGCGGGAGCGTTCCTTTTGGACGGCGTAAAGCGGCATATGGCGCAAAGCGAGTTTGTAAAGTCGTACTATGGCGGCGTGGAAGTAAAGCTTGCGGAATGCGGGAACAACGCGGGGATGTTAGGAGCCGCCGCGCTGTTTCCGGAAGTGATAAACGGAGGAATAATATGAGGCTGGGTGTTTCAAGCTATAGTTACTGGACTGCCATGCAGAAGGACGGCTTTACCCTATTTGACGCGATTAAGCACGCAGCCAAGACGGGTTACGAGGGAATCGAATTCGCCGATCTGCAGATACCCGAAAGCGTGAGCAAGGAAGAATATGCGCGGAAGCTGCGCGCGGCTTGCGAGGAAGCGGGCATTGCGGTTTCTTCCGCAGCCATCGCCGCGGACTTCGCGGAGGACGTGGAAGAGCAGAAGGCGATCGTCCGCGAATGGTTGGATTTTTCGCGGGCGGTGGGCGCGAAGATAATGCGCACGGATATCCTTTTCGGCTTCAGCGACGGACTGCGGACCGAAACGCAGATACGTGAGCGGGTTGCGGCGCCGCTTCGCGAGCTTGCGGAATACGCGAAGGCGCGCGGGATTATGCTGGTTACGGAGAATCACGGTCATCTGTTCTGCGAGAGTCGGTGGCTGCTGAAGCTTACGGACTGGGTGAATCACGATAACTTCCGCCTTCTTGCGGATGTGGGGAATTTTGCGGACGCGGGCTGTGACTGCGGGCTTGAAGTTTCGCGTGTCGCGCACTTGGCGGCGCACGTTCACTTGAAGGACTTTCACTGCAAGAACGGCGCCGAGTTCTACCCCGGCGAAGGATGGTTCACCACGAAGAGCGGCGACTATATCCGCGGAGCGATTATTGGACATGGCGACATAGGCGTGTTAAAATGCATAAAACATCTTGACGAAATAGGCTACGGCGGCTGGCTGACGGTTGAGTTTGAGGGCATTGAGGACGCGTTGTACGCCATAGAGCAGAGCTTCAGGAACGCGAAGCGGATGCTCGGTAGCCTGAATACGTTCAGATGGTCGGAATCGTTGTAAGAAAACGTCAAAAATTAATACTTGCGAAAGCGAAAACTGTTAAGCAGATGAATAAGGTGAAGACGCAAACCGGAATGAGCAAGGCGGCCGCGGAACAATACGCGCGCGGGTTCAGCTACTTTGAAACCGAACTCGGTTCTGAGGATAAGATAAGGCTTGGCAAGATAATCATAACGAAGGCGCATAAACCAATGCCCAACGAGCTGCACGAAGACCAGTTCGAGCTTCTTTATGTGTATTCGGGCGTTAAAGTCATCTATCTTAAAGATAAGCGAATCGTCATGAAAGGCGGGGAAGCCGCCATAATTTCACCCGATACCACGCACGGCGCGGAGCAGGATACGCAAAACCGCTCCACGCTCTACTATCTCATTTTCCAAGACCCCGCGGCGTCCGCGAATTTCCTGAACCTGTCGCAGAACGAGCGGAACAGCCTTTCCGCGCTTCTTGACAAACACAAGGACCGCGTGCTGCGCACACCGCCTGATTTCAGGGAATCGTTTGAGCGGCTGCTTAAAGTCGCCGCGCTGCCCGAAACCGAGTTGAACCTGAAGATGCCCAGAATAAGATTCACGGTGTTCTATATTATGTGGAAGCTGTTGGAATTCGCGAACTGCAACGGCTTCATGATTCCGGAGGATATTCAAAGCGCGATTGATTATATAAGGAAAGCGCATAGCGTGATTCCGTCTCTCGAACAGCTTTCTGCGCTGATTCACCTGTCAATGCCGCGCTTCAAGCAGAAATTCAAGCGCGCCGTCGGCGTTCCGCCCGCGGAGTTCATACTGCGCGAAAAGATAGCGGAATCCATCGCGATGATTATTGAAACGGATAATTCGATTACGAGCATATCGCAGAGCTTGGGCTTCTGTTCGAGCCAGCACTTTTCCACCGTGTTTAAAAAATACACGGGCGCGTCGCCTATGCAGTATCGCAAGAGCGGCAGGCAGGCAAACCCGCCCCTTAAAGAGAAGGCGCGAAGCCTTGATGAAGACTAACGTTGCAGGAGGTTTACAATACATGAGCGGGAAGATGAAGATTGGCGTTCTTGCGGACGGTTTCCGCCTGCCCATCAAGGAAGGGATAAAGAAAGCCGCGGAGCTTGGCGTAACGGGCGTTCAGCTTTACGCGGTGAGCGGCGAGACCGCGCCGTGGAACATGGACGCGCAAGCTCGGGCTGAGCTTCGCAAGGTCGTGGCGGATAACGGGATTGTCGTCAGCGCGGTGTGCGGCGACCTGTGGGGCTACGGCTTCACGAACCCGAACGAGAACCCCGAACGCATTGAGAAGAGCAAGCAGATAATCGACCTCTCGCTTGAACTCGGGTGCAAGATAATCACTACGCACGGCGGAGTTATTCCCGAGGATGAAACGCACCCGCGCCACTTGAACATAAAGGCGGCGTTTGAAGCGATAGGGTCGTACGCGCAGAAGGCGGGCGCGGTTCTGGCGATTGAGACGGGGCCCGAACCCGCGGCGGTTCTGCGCAGCTTCCTGGATAAGCTTGAGACGCGCGGCGTAGCCGTGAACCTTGACCCCGCGAACCTCATCATGTCGGTCGACGACGACCCCGTAAAAGCCGTGGAGACGCTGAAGCCGTATGTTGTGCATACCCACGCGAAGGATGGAATCCTTTTGCGGAAGGTTGACCCGACGTATATGTACCACACCTACGGCGTCGAGCCGCCCGCGGACCTGCCCGACGAATGGGATATCTGCCGCGAGATGCCGCTCGGCGAAGGCGGCGTTGATTGGGACAACTACCTTGCCGCGCTTAAGAATATCGGTTATACGGGATATCTTACGATTGAGCGCGAAGTGGGCGAAGACCCCGCGCGCGACATCGGAATGGCGGTTGAGTTTCTGAAACGCAAGCTGGAACTGTTGTATTAGTATTATCGGAGATTCAAGCATGAGAACGCATAGACCGATTATCGCAGTGTCGCTGACAATAATGATGTTATGTTGTTTCTGCAGCGGTTTTGTCGCGCTTGCATCGACAGTTGAAACCCATGCCTCTATAGATTCCTCTGTGTTGACCTCTTGCTACCAAAATGTACTCAGGCAGACGGAGAGCGAATTTTACGCGTATAATCATGATAGTATTCTCGGCATGATCTTGCAGGAATATGCTGTATATGATATTGACAATAATGGTATTGCCGAGCTTTTCGTCAAAGCAGGAACATGTGAAGCTGACTACATGTGGCGGCTATATACCGTTGCCGATAATATTGCTATTCAGATTGCAGAAATAGGCGGCGGACATTCTCAGTTATACTCCTGCTCAAGCGGCGGTTTCTATCACTTCTACGGACATATGGGTTATTGGGAGATAACCGCGTATACATATGCAAACGGGGCTTTGGCTGAAGAACACATATCATCGGGAGAACTCTCAGAAGATGAAGAATATCCTGATGATCCGGGGGTTTTACTGATAACCGTACCTATCGATGACTATAGTTTGCTGTTGAACCGAACGGATACTATTGTAAATGCCGGCGGAACAGAACTGCAAGGCAATGTAAAAGTAATCGCCAACGCGCAGAGTATATATAATGATCTCGTTGATTTATATGGCGGAACAGCAGGATATGTAGATGTAATAAACTCAGCGAGGCAGTTTGCCTGGAAAAGCGTCGTTGATAAGCAGACACTGAATATGGCTGCGAGCTATATTGTTGATTATAGCTCCGCCGCAGTAAATGCAGCTGTCAGCGTATTAACGTTGTCTCCGGATAAAGCTGTTAAAAGTGTAGGCGAAACCGCTTTCGGTCTCGTGATAGATGATATGACTTCCGACTTGATGAGCATGTCGCTGGACGATTTTGTTTATTCGCAGGCGCGGGCAGGAAACAATCAAGTATCACTCACGGATTTCATGGACGCAGGATTCAGGATTGAAGATAATAACGGTATAATCAACGATATGGCAACTGCTGTCGACTATATCAAATCCTATCAGAACATACAAATGGGTATGGCTTCCTTGACGATGGGCAAACAGTATTTCAACGCGAAGCTGAACGAATCCGCGTGGAATACACTTTGGAGTATTACAAAGAAATCAGTCGAGATATACCTGTCGGATATATTAGCGTCCGAGGTCGGCAAAGGTCTGTTTGATAAATATCTCGTTGGGACCGCTGCGCAGATATATTACCATGAGAATATAGTACAAGACTACTATACGAGCATCGAACAGGTCGCCGAACGGGCTGACAATGAGTATGTCACAACATGGAAGGATCAGGTAATATCGATTATGAGGGAAACCGAGCTACTATTAGGCGGTAATTGAAATAATTTGCACCCCGGTCAATAAGGAGGTAAATATGAAGGAAGTACGCGTAGGCATAATCGGAACAGGCGCGATAAGCTGGGCGCACATCGACGGCTACAAGAAGCTGAAGGATAAAGGCGTGACGGTAGTCGCGTGCTGCGACCCCGACGAGAACAAGGCGCGCGAATACGCGAAGGAAAACGAAATACCCAACGTCTTCACCGATTACAACGAGATGCTGAAGATGGACGGCTTGGACGCGGTCAGCGTCACAACGTGGAACAGCGTTCACAACCCCGCGACGCTCGCCGCGCTTCGCGCGGGTAAGCACGTTCTGTGTGAGAAGCCGCTCGCGCTTTCGGTTGAGCAGGCGGAAGAGATGAAGGCGGAAGCCGACAAGGCGGGGCTGGTTCTGAACGTCGGGTTCGTCATGCGCTTTGAGAAGAAGGTGCAGATTTACCGTGACTTTGAGAAAGCGGGCTTACTCGGCAATATTCACCTGGCGAAGGTGAAATATACGCGAAGGAACGGCGCGCCGATAGGCTGGTTCACCAGCAAGGATATGGCGGGCGGCGGTCCCGTGTTCGACCTCGGCGTTCACGTTGTGGACATCAGCCGCTACCTCATGGGCAACAAGAAGCCCGTCTCCGTGTCCGCAGCGGCGTTCAAGGGACAAGGCGCGAAGCAGAACATCAAGCTGCTGGAACGGTACCGGGCGTCCGCGCCGTTTGACATATACGACGTTGAAGACTTGGCCGTCGCGTTCATCCGCTTTGAGGACGGCGGCGTCATATCGCTTGAGACGAGCTACACGCAGCATATCGAGAAGGACGAAATATCAATCTCATTCTATGGCGACAAGGGCGGCATCGACTATTACCCGCAGCCCGTCGTTCATACCGACATGCTGGATTACCTCGCGGATATAAAGCCGATCGTGGAGATCGGCGAGGACGACGGTTTCCCTGCGGAGATAGCGCACTTCATCGATTGCGTGCGAGGCGAAGCGGCGTCGATTGCGCCCGCGCAGGACGGCGTGGATATAATGCGGATACTCGGCGCGGTATACGAATCCGCGGCGGCGGGCAAGGAAGTCGCCCTACAGGGATAAGCGCGGCGCAGACGGCATATAATCATTGTATGGGCGGTCGTTGACCGCTCATACATGGGTATTGGAGGGACAGTATGCGCGACGTGGTAATAATCGGCGGCGGACCCGCGGGGCTTTGCGCAGGGCTTTATGCCGCGCGCTCCGGCATGGACGCCGTTCTTATAGAAGCCAAGTTTTCGGGCGGGCAGGTCGGCACGACAAACCTTGTGGAGAATTATCCTGGGTTTGAACACGGAATCGGCGGTCCCGAGCTTGCGATGCTCATGGAGCAGCAGGCGGTGGGTGCGGGTCTTTCCATAGAATTCGAGAGCTGTACGAAGCTTGAGCTTGAGGGCGACGTCAAGCGCGTTCACCTTACATCGGGAGAAGTCGTCGACGCGTACGCCGTAATACTTGCGATGGGCGCGTATCCGCGCAAGCTCGGCGCTAAGGGCGAGGAAGAGTTCCGCGCGCGCGGCGTTTCGTTCTGCGCTACTTGCGACGGTTTCATCTTCAAGGGAAAGAGAGTCGCGGTTATCGGAGGCGGAAACACCGCTGCGGAAGACGCGCTGTATCTCGCGAACATATGCGAGTCTGTAACGCTCGTTCATCGCAGGAATTCGCTTCGCGCGGAGAACGCGCTCGTGACGAAGCTTCTGACGAACCCGCGCATAACCGTGATGTGGGACAGCGTCGTCGATTCGTTCGAGGGCGAAGCCAAGCTGGAAACCATGAACGTGAGGAACATCAAGACGAACGAGACTACGCCTGTTCCCGTGGAGGGCGCGTTCGTCGCGGTCGGCGCCGTTCCCAATTCCGATATCGTAAAGGGCATCCTCGAACTGGACGAAAGCGGAAGCATCAAGGCGGGGGAAGACACGCGCGCGAGCATAACCCGCGTTTACGCGGCCGGCGATATCCGCACGAAGCCCTTGCGCCAGATAGTGACCGCCGTCGCGGACGGAGCGGTCGCCGCCGCCGCAGCTTTGCAGGATATCGGGCTGCGCGTTCATAATGAACCACCCCGCCAAATCTGCGGATTTGTCGGGGACCCCGGTGCGGTTCAACTTGTGGGTAATACGGTTTGAAGAATTTTTGGGTGTATTGCGAGACCTTCGTATGAATAGTTACGGCTTCGTCCGCGCCGCGTGCGTAACGTTTGAGGTGACGGTTGCGAATCCGCGCGTCAACGCGGACAAGATAATCGAGCATGTCAAGAAAGCGGCGCAGAACAACGCGTCCGTCATTCTGTTCCCCGAATTGTGCTTGACCGCGTACACCTGCGGCGACCTGTTCCTTCAGCGCGTATTGATACGTTCCGCCGAAGAGGAGTTCGCGCGGGTCATGCGCGAGACAAGCGCTGTCGAGGCGCTCGTCTGCGTAGGCTTGCCGATACCGTTCGGCAGCGCGCTGTACAACTGCGCCGCGATATTCTGCAAGGGCGAGCTGCTGGGAATCGTTCCCAAGATGAACATCCCGAACTACAGCGAATTCTATGAGGCTCGCCACTTTTCACGGTGGCCGGGCGGGCGGGAGAGAATAAGCTTTGCGGGGCAGGAGACGTTCGTCGGCGATGGACTTCTCTTCCGCTGTGAAGATTTTTCAGAGCTTGTTGTCGGCGCGGAGATATGCGAGGATTTGTGGGTTCCGCTGTCGCCGTCCGCCGCTCTTGCGCGCTCCGGAGCGACGCTTATTCTCAACCCATCCGCCAGCGACGAAGTGATAGGCAAGTCCGGCTTTCGCAGGACGCTTGTCTCCGCGCAGTCCGCAAAGCTCATCTGCGCGTATATGTACGCAGACGCGGGAGTTGGCGAATCGCCGACCGACCTTGTGTTCGCGGGGCATAATCTCGTCGCGGAGAACGGCGCGGTGCTGGCGGAGTCGAAGAAATACACGGAGGGTATTCTTTACGCGGATATAGATATTGAGCGCCTTGCCGCCGAACGCAGGCGCACGACGACATTTGCGCTTAACGGCTTCGGCTGCGACGCGTTAATTCGTGATTATTCATTGGTCTTGGACACGCCCGCGTTCAAGCTTAACCGCCATGTTGAGCGCCGCCCGTTCGTTCCGTCGGACAAGGATTTGCTGGGCGAGCGCTGCGAGGAAATCCTCACTATGCAGAGCCAAAGCCTTGCCACTCGTATTCTGCGCAGCGGGGCGAAAACGGTGGAGCTGGGGCTTTCGGGCGGGCTTGATTCCACGCTTGCGTTAATCGTATGCGCTCGCGCGATGGACAGATTGGGCAGACCGCGAACAGATATCGTCGCCGTCACGATGCCGGGCTTCGGCACGACGAAGCGCACGCTCGGCAACGCGGAAGCGCTGGCGGAAGCGTACGGCGCGGAGCTTCTTCATATTGACATTACCGATGCGGTAGTTCAGCATTTCAAAGATATCGGGCATAACGCGGAGAACCGCGACGTCACTTACGAGAACGCGCAAGCGCGCGAACGCACACAGATTCTGATGGACTTGGCGAATCAGCGCGGCGGGTTCGTCGTCGGCACGGGCGACCTGTCGGAGCTCGCGCTGGGCTGGTCTACGTACAACGGCGACCATATGTCGATGTACGGCGTGAACTGCGGCGTTCCCAAGACGCTTGTGCGCTATATTGTGGAATATGAGGCGGGACAAAGCGGCGCGGAATTGTCGCGCGTACTTAACGATATACTTGACACGCCCGTCTCGCCCGAGCTTCTGCCATCCGACCAAGGCAGGATAAGCCAGAAGACGGAAGACATTATCGGACCGTATGAGCTGCACGACTTCTTCCTTTACTACTTTGTCCGCTTCGGATTCTCGCCCAAGAAGATTATTTTCCTTGGCGCACACGCGTTCGCGGGGGAATACGACAGTCTGACGATCAGGAAATGGCTGCGCGTATTCATTGAGCGGTTCTTCCGCAGCCAATTCAAGCGTTCTTGCCTGCCCGACGGTCCAAAGATCGGCACTGTAACGCTGTCGCCGCGCGGCGACTGGCGTATGCCCAGCGACGCGGACGCTGCGCTGTGGCTTTCGGAGCTTGATTCCGCCGAGTAATATAAAATGATATAGAAAACGCCGAATCGTTTTGTGAAACTTAACGAAAACATCGCTGAAACACTTTCGGCGTTTGACAAACGATTCGTTATCGGTGTATCATTTAATTGATTTTTCATTTGTACTACTCGTTGGCGGAGGAGGTTCCTGCCACATGATTTGTTGTAAACGTTCTTTTGTAAAGGCAGGGAGCTTTGTGTCTCCCTGCCTTTTTGCTTTCTTTTTCTACTTTTTTGGTAATAATATCCGAATCTGACGATATGAAAGGCGGCATATGAAGAGAATCGGCGTAATCATGGGCAGCGACAGCGATTTCGACGGACTTAAACCCGCGTTCACATTCCTTAACTCGATGGGCGTTCACTATGAAGCGCATGTCTGCTCCGCGCACAGAACGCCCGACGCGGCGGCGGATTTCGCAAAAAACGCTGCCGCTAGGGGATTCGGCGTGATAATCGCGGCGGCGGGTAAAGCCGCGCATTTGGCGGGAGCGATTGCCGCGCACACGATTCTTCCCGTGATAGGCATTCCTATGAAGTCGAGCGAGCTTGACGGCATGGACGCGCTTCTTTCCACCGTGCAGATGCCGCCGGGCGTTCCCGTCGCGACTGTCGCGGTAAACGGCAGCCTGAACGCCGCGATTCTCGCGTGTCAAATTCTTGCGGTCAATGAGGCGGGCTTGGCGGAACGCCTTGCGGTCTACAAGGAAAACATGAGGCAATCCGCGCTAAACCGCGACAAGCTCATTCAAGAGAAGCTCGGGCAATTATAAAATAAAAAAATTATGGAGGAAACTTCCGTGAGCGTAACAATGGGCGAAATGATATACGAAGGCAAAGCGAAGAAGGTTTACGCGACAGATAATCCCAACCTGTGCATCGTTTCATACAAGGACGACGCGACGGCTTTCAACGGTCTGAAGAAAGGCACGATAATCGGCAAGGGCGAGATAAACAACCGCGTGTCCAATCGTCTCATGAAGATGCTTGAGGCGAACGGCGTTCCGACCCACGTTGTGGAGGAGCTTAACGGTCGCGACACCGTGGTTCGGCGCGTGAAGATTATTCCGCTGGAAGTGATAATCAGAAACGTCGCGGCGGGCAGCATGAGCAAGCGGTTGGGCGTTGAGGAAGGCACGGAGCTTCTGCGCCCCGTTCTTGAGTTTTCCTATAAGGATGATTCGCTGGGCGACCCGATGGTCTGCGAGAGCCACATCCTCGCGCTCGGCTGGGCGACCGAAGCGGAGCTTGAAACTATATCCAAGACGGCGCTGCGCGTGAACGAGCTTCTAAGCAAACATATGGCGGAAACGGGGATTCGTCTCATCGACTTCAAGCTTGAGTTCGGCAAAACATCCGACGGGCAGATTATTCTGGCGGATGAAATCTCGCCCGACACATGCCGCTTCTGGGACATTAAGACGGGCGAGAAGCTGGACAAGGACAGGTTCCGCCGCGACCTCGGCGGCGTTGAGGCGGCATACGAGAATATCCGCGAGCGTCTCATCGGAGCGAACGCATGATTCGCGCCTCGGAAGAAAATCCCTTTACGGATTCCGTCCGCGAGGAATGCGGCGTGTTCGGAATATGCGCGCCGAACGCGGACGTGGTATCCGCAACGTTTCACGCGCTGTTCAGCCTTCAGCACAGGGGGCAGGAATCCGCGGGAATGGCCGTCAACCGCAAAGGCGTGATCGAGCTTTACAAGGACGTGGGATTGGTCGGCGAAGTGTTCACGCCCGATGTGATGCGCAAACTGGGCGACGGCGAGCTTGCGATGGGTCACGTTCGCTACGCCACGACAGGCGACAAGCGCATATCCAACGCGCAGCCGCTTCTCGTGAACCATCTCAAGGGCAGCATGGCGCTGTGCCACAACGGCAACCTGACCAACGCTCACGAGCTTCGCGAGAAGCTGGAGCTTCGCAGCGCAATCTTCCACACCACGAGCGACACCGAGGTTATGGCGTATGTGATAACGCAGGAGCGCTTGCAGTGCCAGTCTATAGAACTTGCCGTGGCAAGGGCGATGAAGCGCATAAGGGGCGCGTACACCGCCGTGGTTATGAGCCCGCGCAAGCTGATAGCGTTCCGCGACCCGCTCGGCTTCCGCCCGCTGTGCATAGGAAAGCTCGACGGCGGATACGTCTTCGCCAGCGAAACCTGCGCGCTTGACGCAATCGGCGCGTCGTTCGTGCGCGACGTCGCGCCGGGCGAGATTGTCGTCGCGACGACCGACGGGCAGCTCACGAGTATTCAGACAGAAAAAAGCAATTCACACGCCCTGTGTGTGTTCGAGCTTATCTACTTCGCGCGTCCCGATTCCGTCATCGACGGAACAAGCGTCCACGAGTCGCGCCTTAAGGCGGGCGCGCTGCTCGCGATAAACCATCCCGTTCAGGCGGACGTGGTCGTCGGAGTTCCCGATTCGGGGCTTGACGCGGCGCTGGGCTACGCGAGACAGAGCGGCATCCCGTACGGTATCGGTTTCATAAAGAACAAGTATATTGGGCGCACGTTCATCGAACCGGGACAGAGCGCGCGCGCTCACGCCGTGCGCATAAAGCTGAACCCCGTCGCGGAAACCGTTCGCGGCAAGCGCGTTGTTCTGGTTGACGACAGCTTGGTGCGCGGCACGACGCAGACGCGCATCGTCAAGCTTCTGCGCGAAGTCGGAGCGAAGGAAGTGCATGTGCGGTTATCCGCGCCGCCGTTCCGCTATCCATGCTTCTTCGGAACGGACGTGGATTCCGTGGAGCACCTAATCGCGCACAACCATTCGCTGGACGAGATACGCGAGATTATAGGCGCGGACAGCCTTGAATATTTTGCGGAGAAGGATCTGCCCAAGCTCGACCGCAGCGGCTGCGGAAGGTTCTGCGACGCTTGCTTCACGGGCAACTATCCCGTGTCTGTTCCCAAGCGGCAGAACAAGAACAAGTTTGAGACGCGCATAGGCGAGGAATCGGACGCGGACGACGCCGACGCGTGTGCGGGAAAGCGAGATTAGTATGACGAACGAGAGCGCGTATGCGCAGGCAGGCGTGGATGTGACGCGCGGTTACAAGGCTGTTGACCTTATGAAGGAGCATGTGAAGCGTACGCGGATTCCCGGCGTAGTGGGTGGGATCGGCGGATTCGCGGGGCTGTTCGATATAGGCGGCGGGCGGCTTTTGGCGGCGGGCGCGGACGGCGTCGGCACGAAGCTGCGTCTCGCGATAATAGCGGACAAGCACGACACGGTGGGCATAGACTGCGTCGCGATGTCTGTCAACGATGTGGCGGTGACAGGCGCGATTCCGCTGTTCTTCCTTGACTATATCGCTTGCGGAAAAATTATTCCGGACAAGGTTGCGGACATTGTGAAGGGCGTGGCGGACGGCTGCGTTCAGGCGGGCTGCGCGCTGCTCGGCGGCGAAACCGCTGAAATGCCGGGCTTCTACGCGGAGGATGATTACGACCTTGCGGGCTTCGCCGTCGGCGCGGTCGAGCGCACCCGGATGCTTGATAAGTCGAACGTACGCGCGGGAGACATGCTCATCGCCCTGCCTTCGTCGGGCGTGCATTCCAACGGCTTCTCGCTCATCAGAAAGATTTACGGCGAGGAGCATTTGCGCCGAGATTCCGCTCTGCTTGAGACGCTTCTCACTCCGACCAAAATATATGTAAAGCCTCTCGCCAAGCTCATTGAAGCGTGCCTCGCGGTTTCCGCGTGTCACATAACGGGCGGCGGGTTCTACGAGAATATCCCGCGCTGTCTGCCTGATGGATTGTGCGCGAAGGTGTCCAAATCCGCTTTGCGCACACCCGACGTGTTCCGCATGATAAAACAGGATGGCAAGGCGGAGGATCGCGACATGTTCGGCACGTTCAACATGGGCGTGGGCATGGTCGTCGTCGCGCGTGAGACGGACGTTGACGCTGCGCTCGCTTGCCTTGCGGACGAAGGCGCGTATGTGCTTGGTGAAGTCGGCGTTGGCGAAGGCGTTATCATATGATACGGATTGCCGTTCTGGTTTCGGGCGGAGGAACGAATCTTCAGGCGCTGATTGACGCGGATAATCCGTACGGCGAGATCGCGCTGGTCGTCTCAAGCAAGAAGGACGTATACGCGCTTGAACGCGCAAGGCTTGCGGGTATTCCGTCCGAGGTTGTTCCAAAGAAGAAATATGGCGCGGGTTTCGCCGCGAAGCTGATAGAGACGCTTCGCGAACGCCGAATAGACTTGATTGTTCTGGCGGGGTATCTTACTATTCTGCCGCCCGAAGTGATCCGCGAATACGACCGCCGCATCGTAAACATACACCCCGCGCTTCTGCCGTCGTTCGGCGGGATTGGGATGTACGGTCTCGCGGTGCATGAAGCCGCGCTTGCGCGAGGCGTTAAGGTGACGGGCGCGACCGCGCATTACGTGAACGAGATAGCGGACGGCGGGAAGATTATCGCGCAGAAGGCCGTCGGGGTTCGCGAAGGCGACACGCCCCAGGTTCTGCAGAAACGCGTCATGGAAGAGGCGGAGTGGGTGATTCTGCCCGAAACCGTGCGGAAAATATGCAAACAATTGACTGAGGAGAGCGACAGATAGATGGACAGCATAACTACACTGCTTGCGGCGAACTCATATCCGGGGCGCGGTATCGTCGTCGGTCTCACGCCAGACGCGCAGAACGCCGTCATAACATATTTCCTCATGGGGCGCAGCCGCGAGAGCCGCAACCGCCAGTTGGTGGAGAAGGACGGCGTAGTCTACACGAAGGCGTTTGACGAGCGCATCGTTCTTGACCCTTCGCTGCTCATTTATGCCGCGCTTCGCGTGATAGGGCATTCCGCGATTGTGACGAACGGCGACCAGACGGACACGATCTGCAAATACATAAACAGCGGAAGTACGTTCGAGGAAGCGCTGCGCACTCGCTCATACGAGCCTGACGAGCCGAACTACACGCCGCGAATCAGCGCGTACGTCTCGACCGCGAACAGACATCTAAGTTACAGGCTGTCTATTCTGCGTGAGCGGAAGCTTACGACGCTTCGCTCGTTCTTTGAGTATTCGGGGGTGGCGGGCGAAGGGCATATGATTCACACCTATGTCGGCGACGGATACCCGCTTCCGCCGTTTGAGGGCGAGCCGTTCACGGTCGGCATGATGGACGACATAGAAGACTGGACGCAGCTTGTTTGGCGCGGTTTGAACGAGGATAATCGCGTCGCGCTGCTCACGCGCTACATCAACCTTTCGAGCGGCGGAACTGAAACGCAGATAGTCAACCGCCATAAGTCGTGAGGGGTGACGAGATGAACGAATATATACTGAAGTACGGACTTAATCCAAGCCAGAAGCCCGCGCGAGTATATCGCGAAGCGGGACTTCCGTTTAAGATTCAAAGCGGAAGACCCGGCGCGATAAATCTTATGGACGCGCTGAACGGCTGGCAGCTCGTGCGCGAGATGAAGCGGATTGCGAACCGCCCCGCCGCCGCGTCGTTCAAGCATGTCTCGCCCGCGGGCGCGGCTGTCGCGGACGCGAACCTTCCCGCGGGAAAGTCCGCCGTGGCGAACGCGTACAGACGGGCGAGGGAAGCCGACCCGATGTCCAGCTTCGGCGACTTCGTCGCGCTTTCCGACACATGCGACATAGCTGCCGCGAAGCTTATATCAAAGGAAGTTTCGGACGGTGTGATCGCGCCCGACTATACGGCGGAAGCGCTTGAGCTTCTGCGCAAGAAGCGCGAAGGAACGTATGTGGTTCTCAAGATTGACGCGGATTACGAACCCGACCGTACGGAATCGCGAACTATCTTCGGCGTTACGTTCGAGCAGGGGCGGAACGAAACTGTTCCGACCGAGTCATATCTTCAGAACATCGTGACGAAAAATAACGGGTATCCCGCTTCCGCGAAGGAAGACATGCTTCTCGCGATGAGCATACTCAAATACACGCAGAGCAATTCCGTCTGCTTGGTGAAGGACGGCATGGCGGTAGGCATCGGCGCGGGTCAGCAGTCGCGCATACATTGCACGCGCCTTGCCTGCGATAAGGCGGACAGATGGTGGCTGCGCCAAAACGCGAGACTGCGCGAGCTTCCGTTTAAGCGGAGCGTGAAGCGTCCCGACAGGAATAACGTTATTGATACATATTTGAACGGCGAGCCGTTCGACCTCTCTTTGTTTGATACTGAACCTGCCGAATTTACTTTGGATGAGCGCGCGGCATGGATGAAGCTGCTCGGCGGCGTTACGCTGGGTTCGGACGCGTTCTTCCCGTTCTCCGATAATATTGAACGCGCGGCGAAATCGGGCGTGTCATATGTGGTTCAGCCCGGCGGAAGCAAGCGGGACGACGCCGTCGTCGAGGCTTGCGACGCGCACGGCATGGTTATGGCGGCGACGGGCGTTCGCCTGTTCCACCATTGAGGATATTGATATGAATATAATGGTAATAGGCTCGGGCGGGCGGGAAAGCGCGGTAATCCGCAAGCTTCGCGAGAACCCTTCCGCGGAAAAGCTGTACGCCTTGCCGGGCAACGCGGGAATCGCGCGGATGGCGGAGTGCGTCCCCATTTCCGCGACGGACGTTTTCGCGGCGGTCGAGTTCGCCAAATCGCATGAGATTGATTACGCGGTGGTAACGCCCGACGACCCGCTGTGCCTCGGGCTTGTGGATATGCTGGAGGAAGCGGGCATTCCCGCGTTCGGTCCGTCCAAAGCGGCGGCGCGTATTGAGGGCAGCAAGGCGTTCGCGAAGAATTTGATGAAGAAATACGGAATACCGACGGCAGCGTTTGAGACGTTCGATGATTATGACGCGGCGCGGGAGTATCTGCTCACGCTCAAGCCGCCGTACGTGATAAAGGCGGACGGGCTCGCGCTCGGCAAAGGCGTGACTATCGCGGAAACGCTTGCGGACGCGGAAGCCGCGCTCGCGGATTGTCTGCTTTCGCGCAAGTTCGGCGACAGCGGAAAACAGGTCGTTATAGAAGAATATCTGACAGGCGTCGAGGCTTCGCTTTTGCTGTTCTCCGATGGGGAGACGTATCGCCTGATGCCCGCCGCGATGGACCACAAGCGCGCGCTCGACGGCGATAAGGGCGGCAACACGGGCGGGATGGGCAGCATCGCGCCGAACCCATGCGTCACGCCCGCGCTTCTTTCCGAAATAGAAAGGACTATCGTCGCGCCGACGCTTGCGGCTATGCGAAGCGAAGGCTGCCCGTTCAAGGGATGCCTGTTTATCGGGCTTATGCTGACCGACGACGGCGCGAAGGTGATTGAGTACAACGCGCGCTTAGGCGACCCCGAGACGCAGTCTATCCTCGCCTTGCTTGAATCCGACCTTCTGTCTGCAATGTTGGCGGCAACTGACGGCACGCTCTCTTCCGCGGACGTTCGCTTCCGCGATAAGCGCGCGTGCTGCGTGGTTCTGGCAAGCGGCGGATACCCCGCCTCTTATGAGAAGGGCATGAAGATAACCGTTCCCGACGTTCTGCCGAGCAACGTGAAGCTGGACTTTGCGGGAGTTTCGTTTGACGCGGACGGGAGTTACATCACTTCGGGCGGGCGCGTTATCGGAGTTACCGCGG
>JAITHB010000020.1 GCA_031280145.1 Oscillospiraceae bacterium
CATCCAACATCACAAACGGATTGCCGAGCGAAGCAAAACCGTCGTCAATAATTTTCCGCATTTTATCGCTGATCGTCATTTTTGTACCCTCCGGTCAGAAGCGTTTTAATGATTCCATACACACGGTAGATCGCCTTCGAGGTTTCCTCATCCGCCAAGTCATGGTGTTCGCTCACTTGCGAATAAAGCAGATTCAACATTCCTCCCGCAAAAAAGTCCGATAAAAGCTTCTCGCAGCCGTGGGCTTCGTTCGTCTTTAACAAATCGGCAGCATCCAAAGCGAAAAAATCAAGAAGCAGCTGCCATTGTTCCCAATCCGCGTCAGATATCAGGTTTTCGATTATTTTCACATTTATCCGCAAAGCGGAACAAATGCTGCGCCGTGCGCTTTCCCGATCGGAGCGCAGCTCGGTCAACAAGGCGCTTCTTGTTGCTTCCAGCCACTTTTGAAGCAGGTAATACTTATCCTTAAAATGGGTGTAAAAGGCGGTTCTGCTGACTAAGCCTTCCGCGCAGATATCATGCACGGTGATTTTTGAAAACTTGTATTGCGTCAGCAGGGAGGACAGCGCGGAAAACAACGCTTTGCGTGTTTTAATAATCCGCAAATCTTCTTTTATAAAATTACCCGGCATGTTCTATCCTTCTTTTGTTTTATAAAGTTTGCTTCCACAACATAATATGTGCGCGGTTTTGAGAAAAGAAGCCGACTTCACAACGAAGCGGATTAAGGTACATACATTGAAGAAACCGGAACAGCTTTGAATCGGCAGAATGCTGCATTTGCCGATCGCTGACGACAGCGTTGCGAGGTTTAGGGTGTTCGTGCGTATTACCCAGGCTTGAGGAGCTGGTGATGGGTTTATTGCTTGCGACACGGGCTGCGGGTCGGATACGCGGATTCCCGAAAGCAGCAGGTCAAACACGAAGCTGACATCATCGTGTATACCTGAAATCTTGTTTGAGATATAATATATCTATCTTAGCATGCGAGGTAATGTAATGACGCTTGAGGAATCCATAAAAACTATGGCGGACGCAATCGCGGCTGCCCTTGCCCGCAATGTGCCGTCGATTTATTTACACGGCTCAATAGCTCTTAACGATTTTAAGTTGGGTTGGAGCGACATTGACATACTCGTCCTCACTAATGATGAGTTAACCCCGTTGCAAGCGCAGAAGCTGCTTGGACTGCGGCAGATTACGTTGGAACGCTTCCCGGACAGCGCGTATTTCAGACTGTTTGAAGGCGGTATGCGCAGTGCGGCTGCGTTCATCGCGAACACATCCGAACGCACCGTCTATTGGGGAACAAGCGGTGAGCGTATTACAAACAATTACTGCTTTGACAGCTTCTGCATGTCGGAATTGCTGGACAGCGGCATTTTACTTCACGGCGACGATATTCGTATTAGGCTCACCGCACCGACATACGCGCAATTGCGTGACGATGTTGCCCGTCATTATCAAACCATCCGCAAACATGGGACAAAGGGTTTCGGTTGGCTGTTGGATACGGCGAGGTGCATATACACGCTGAAAGCAGGCAAGGTCATTGCCAAAACGGCTGCGGGTGAATGGGCATTGAACGAAGGTATCTGTCCGGACCCAAATGTATTGAGCTTAGCGCTTCAGTATCGCCGCGACCCGATTGCGGCAAAAGAAAACAAGGATTTGTTGGACGCATCGGAGCAGACGTATTCAGCAATTCAACGCTTTGCCGATGTGTTAAATTGTGAGTTGGAAAGCGCAATTCATCTTTGCAGGTGATAAGATTTTCGCAAATGGTGTTTGTATATGCCGCTGAGGCAGAAGCAAACTCAAGCCCATCGGGTTCGCGGCGAACCCGATGGGCTTGAGTAGTTGGTGATGGGCTTATTGCTGCGGCACGGGCTGCGGGTCGGGTACGGGAGTTCCCAGAAGCAGCCAGTCAAACACGAAGTTGACGTCATCGGGTATGGCATGCGCCTTGCCGAGCGTGTAGCTGATTTGGATTTTCGCCGCGGCATCGGGTGCTATGCGGGCGAGATTCTCCTTGAAACGTTCCGCGTTCTCCGGCGGGATATGCTTATCCAGTTCGCCGAGAACCATCAGCATCGGTATGCCCCTCTTATAGCGGCTGAGGTTTACGATCGGGTTGAAGTTATCATAGAAGAATTGCGCGTATGAATCCGGCATGCCGGGATCCATAATTTCACCGGTTCCCAGATCATGCATACCGGGGCGCAGCCAGTCAGGCGTTGTGATAAACGGAGCGATGCGGACGATTCGGGTATCAATACCCGCCGCCGAAATGCTTATATCGCCGCCCATCGATCTGCCGCCCATCACGACTTCCGGCGATACGCCGAAGTTGTCGATGAAGTAGTCGATGACTTTGGAAACATCCAGAACGGTTTGCCCGAGAATCGGCCAGCCGTAGCGATACATATTTGAGAAAGCGCGTCCTGATATTTCAGATCTAACCATCTGGGTTCCGTCCGCCTTCAGGGGCGCGCGCTCGCCATGGGTATAGTTGTCAAACACGACGCCGAGATACCCGCGCGAAGATATGTACGGCAGATACTGAACCAAGCTCTCCTTGGTTCCGCCGAGCCCCGACAGGAATATACACAGCTTCAACTCGTCGGGATTTCCCTCCGGCAACTGATACAGAACGGGAATGTCGTCCACCCACAGCTTCTGAACGGTTATTTCATCGATAACCAATTCTTCGGAAACGGGTCCCGCAGGAGTTTCTTCGGCTAAACCGATTCCGAGCATGAGACACAGACTCATCAGAGCGAGAACAACAGCAAGCAATTTTTTCATAATCAGCGGAACCTCTCATTTTGTTTGGGGATTGTCCTTGAACAATCCCCAAATAGTTTAATTATTACTTCCACAGAACGCGGGTCGCGAGGTCGATGTACAGCTCGCGCCATACATGCCAGCGGTGCGCGCCTATCGCATAGTAGTTGGTGAATTCGATTCCGTTCTTGGAGAAAGCTTCCTGAGTGGTGTGGATCTGGCTGAAGAACAGGCGGTCGAATATGCCTACGCCAATCGCGACCGTCGGTGTTTTGAGTTCCGGGCGCGTAAGGTCGAAGTTTTCGGGCGCGCCGGTTGTACCGCTCATCATGTAGAAGTAACCGAACGCTTCGGGATTTCTGATATACATATCAAACGTGAGCATACCGCCCATCGAAAGTCCCGAGAAAGCGCGATCCTTCGGATTGGTCGATACGTTGTAGTTCGCTTCCATATATGGAAGGAGTTCGCCGATTATGTACGACTGGAATGTGCCGGTGACTCCTTCCTTTGCTTCTGTAGGCGGTACGGGTTCGCCAACCGCGTCTACGGTCAGGGAGAACCAATCGCCGTTTGCGTGACGATTATTCAGCGAAACGATGATAGTCGGTTCAAGCAGACCTTCCGCAATGAGGTTGTCCGTGATGTTGGGGAGCATACCCTGCGCCATCCAGTTGCTCTCAAAGCCAGCGCTGCCATGCCCGATATAGAGAATCTTGTATGGTTCCGCGCGGTTTGCGTCGTAGCCGTATGGCAGGTAGATGCCGATCGGGTTTTCATATCCGAGGGATTCGGAGGGAACCAGTTCGTAAAGCAGCGTGCCGCGCTGTCCGTCCGTGCGGGGCTCCTGATATACGGAGTAGTCGGGGCTGAGGCTCTGCTTTACCGGATCATAAGGAACGAGAACCTGGCTGTATTTTTCGCGGTTGAGAACGCTCTCCGCCGGTAGGTTCTGCGGATCGCTCTGCAGCACGCCGCCTGTCTGGTCGTCGGGCAGCGTGTCTGACGGTCCGCCTACGAGGAACTGGTAGCAGTACGTTCCTGACGCCAGCGGGATCGTGTATGCCCAATAGCCCGTATCCTTGTTCAGCTCCATATCGTTGAACGGGCGGAGCGGGAACGTGTCGTCAGTGTGGATGATAGCGCCGTTGTACCAGTCGTTCGGGTGAATCTTCGCGGCGGTGTACTGGCTGGAATAGATCAGCTCGCTGTAGTACCACTCACCGGCGACGCGCACGCGGGTCTCTTCCGGCGCGTAGAAGCGGAATGTAACGTAGTAGCCTGTCGGCGACTCTTCCGACTGATACACCGTGGTTTTCGTCAGCGCCGCGAAATCTTCCGCTGTGAAATCTTTGTCGGTGAGCTTGCCGTCCCACTGCACGTACAGGTCGCGGGAAATCTCAACCGCGGATGCCGACACCGCAAGCAGCGGCAGCAGCAGCAGCGCCGCGATGAGGAGGCTCAGGGTTCTTCTCATAAAGTGAATCCTCTTCTTTCTTTGATCGTTCTTTGATCGTTTTTGTGAAACGTGGCCGTCCGCGTTTGACCGACGCCGGTATGCGCACTGCGGCGTCCGTCAAACTTAGCTTATGGTAATAAATACCATATCGGAGCTTTCTGCGTCTATGTTACGCGGGACAAAATAGAATGCGCGTTTTTGGTTTATATGGTTATATAATCATTATGGTATTTATTGAGTTAATCTAATTTTAAACTAATGAAAGAATCCGGTTTTGTACCGCATACACAGGCGCGCATAAATACCGATTTGGCATGGGGAACAAAAATAAATATCCGCAATTGGTCTGTGGACTATTTACAAAAAATAGTATATAAAATAGAATTATGAATAAATAGTGAACGTCGCACAACTTGTATCGCTATCCGAACAGCCTTCAAGGTTAGAAGGGTGAACGCGCTGTGAATATTTCAAAGCAGAGCGCACAAACGATAATTGACGAAGTCGGCAGCGTTCTGCAGCAGCAGCTGAACTTCTTCAACGCGGAAGGTATCATACTCGCCAGCACCAACCCCGAGCGCATCGGTCAGTTTCACGAAGGCGCGGCGTCGATTGTAAGAGACTCGCTTCCCGAACTCATCGTGTACGTTGACGATGAATACAGAGGCGCGCGCAAAGGCTGTAACTTTCCTCTCGTGATTGATCAGGCGACGGTCGGAGTTATCGGCATAACCGGAAATTCCGACGAGGTATATAAGTACGGACGCGTCATCAAGAAGATGACGGAGATTCTTCTGAAGGACAGCGACGCTCAAGAGCGCAAAAAAATAGAGGATCGCATCCGCACACGCTTCCTCGACGACTGGATACTGACCGATCAGGGTCTTGCGGATCCCACGTTCCTGCAGCGCGCTCAACTGCATGATATTGACGTGACACTGCCAAGGCGGGTCGTTTTGTTCAGAATAGCCGACATAGAGGCTTTCAGCGACAACGCGGAAGGTCAGCAGCGGATAGACAAAGTCAATCGGCGCGTGAGGCGGTTTCTCGCAGACATCGATGGCGCGGTGTTCAGCAAGACGTCTTCGAGCATAATCTGCCTGATTCCCGTGCAGTCCGACAAAAAAATGCTGGCGTTCATCGATCAGGTGTTTAGTTTGGTACAGGAGCAGGAAGGCGTACCGCTTATCGCGGGAGCCGACAGCGGAGCGGACGCGGGCGGCGTGTCGGTTCATCAGGCATATCTGAAAGCGCTCAAAGCGCTGCAAGCGTGCATGATATCGGAGCGGAAGCGAGCCTGCCTGTATGACGACACGACATACGAGCTGTTTCTTGATGAGATTTCGGAGCAGACCAAGACGCAGTTTATACGGCATGTGTTCAGAAACTGCACCGACAAGGAGATCATGGAGTATGCGTGTCTGCTTAAGACTTTGTATGAAACCGACGGCTCCATCAGCAAAACCGCTGAGGCGCATTTCATTCATAAGAATACTTTGCAGTACAAACTGAATAAGCTTACTCAGAAAACAGGCAGCGATCCAAGGTCGTACATCGCGATTCCGCTGTATCATCTCGCGGTTTTGTTCAGTAAATCGTAGGCAGGAAGTCAATCTCACCCGGAGGTGGGACACAATAACTCGGGAAGGCACAGGAGGTGAGTATTCAGGCTTCTCGCGGGAATCGGTATTCATGTATCCGTCCGCGCACTCACGAAGCAAAGCCCGCGCTTTGCATACCCCGCAAAAACGTCTTATTTGAGGAGGAGAGATCAATGTCAGGTGCTGCGTTGCTTATCGCGTTTATCATTCTGATTGTCGTAATGGTTGTGGCTATCTCAAAGTTCCACATTCACCCGTTCCTGTCGATTATGGGTGTGTCGCTGCTGCTCGCGATTATCGCGGGTCTGCCGCTCACGGGCATCCCGGGAGTTCTCGGCGCGGGCTTTTCCGGCGCATTTTCGAGCCTCGGTATAGTCATCATACTGGGCGCTATGATAGGTTACTTCCTTGAGAAGACAGGCGCCGCCCTTAAGATGGCGGACGTCGTCGTAAAAACGGTCGGGCAGAAGCGTCCGACGCTCGCCATTCTGATTATGGGATGGATTGTATCTATTCCCGTGTTCTGCGACAGCGGGTTCGTCATTCTGAATCCTATCCGCAAGGCGATGGTTAAGAAGACGCGCACGTCAGGCGTCGCGATGGCAGTCGCCCTTTCTGCGGGTCTGTATACCTCGCACGTTCTCATTCCGCCGACGCCGGGTCCGATAGCCGCCGCCAACTCGCTGGGGCTTAGCAATAACCTGCTGCTGGTCATCGGCGTAGGCGTGCTGATATCGATTCCCGCTCTTATCGCGGGCTACTTCTTCGCGAAATCCGCAGGCAAGAAGATTAAGAACACCGAAGATATGGAAGAGAACGCGCCGGGCGAGAGCTATGATGAGCTCCTGAAAAAGTTCGGCAAGCTTCCTTCCGCTTTCGAAGCGTTCGCGCCTATCGTAGTGCCGATCCTGCTGATGGCGATAAGCTCCATACTGTCGATGGCAGGGGCGTCCGGCTGGTTCACCGATCTCTTCAAGTTCCTCGGAACGCCGATCATAGCGCTTACCGTCGGTCTCATCATCAGCGTTGTTTCGCTCGCCAGGGCGGGTAAGATGAAAGAATTCTACAAGCTTTCAGAAGAAACCCTGAAGACCGTGGGACCTATTCTGTTCGTAACGGCAGCCGGCGGCGTTCTCGGACGCGTCATCACCGAAGCCGGAATAGTTACCTATATCACCCAGAACTTCACGTTCCTCTCCAAGCTGGGCATACTGTTCCCGTTCCTGCTTGCCGCCATTCTTAAGACCGCGCAAGGCTCCTCGACGGTCGCCATCACCACGACGGCCGGCATCATGGGTCTGTATTCCGCGGAGGGCGGGCTTATGGCTTCGCTTGGTCTCACAACGCCGTTCCTCGCGGCGCTCACCGTCATGGCAATCGGCGCGGGCGCGATGACCGTATCGCACGCCAATGACTCGTACTACTGGGTCGTGACAAATTTCGGCGGCATGAAAGCCGAGGACGGATACAAAACTCAAACACTTTGCACACTTGTAATGGGCGTAGTTTCGGCAATATTTATATTGCTGATATCGCTGATCGCCCGGTAACCCATCGGCAAATCTTGGCAAGATCGGCTGTATGCGATATGTCATTCGGTCGGTCTTGCCCTCTCAAATGAAGATAAAATATGGAGGCTGAATATGGATATCCGACAGGACGCGCAGATTATTATTAGCGAGTCTATTAAAGCCGTCCTGCCGGACGCGGCCGTCAGGAAAGCGCTGACAAAACGATCGATTACGAAGAACGCATATGTCGTCGCGATCGGTAAAGCGGCATGGCGCATGGCGTCGTCCGCGCAGCAAGCGCTCGGCGACGCGCTCGTATCGGGCGTCGTTATAACGAAGTACGAGCATTCGGAAGGCGCGATACCGCGCATGGAAATCATCGAGGCAGGGCATCCGATACCCGATGAAAACGGCATCCTGGGTACGCGGAAAGCGCTTGACCTTGTGAGCGGGTTAACTTCCGACGACACCGTTATATTCCTTATTTCGGGCGGCGGTTCCGCGCTGTTTGAACTGCCTTTGCCGGGTGTAAGCCTGCAGGATATCGCGGGCGTCACGCGTCAGCTTCTGTGCTGCGGTGCGAATATAGTTGAGATAAACACCGTCCGCAAGCATCTGTCCGCAGTCAAGGGAGGACGTTTTGCGCAGCGATGCGCCCCCGCTTGTGTGCTTTCGATAGTGCTCAGCGATGTGCTGGGCGATTCGTTGGACAGCATCGCGTCGGGTCCGGCATACCCTGACGCGTCCACATGCGGCGATGTCATGCAGATATTGGGGAAATATAATCTGACGCTTCCCGAGCATCTGCGTCACGCGCTGCTTCAGGAAACGCCGAAGCATCTGGATAATGCGGAGACGGAGATCACCGGCAATGTGGCGGAAATATGCAGCGCGGCAATGATTTGCGCAGAGAATTTAGGCTATACCCCGCTTCTTTTGACTACTACGCTGGACTGCGAGGCTCGCGGAGCGGGGGAGTGCCTGGCCGCCATTGCACGGGAGATAAAGCGTTCGGGTAAGCCGATACCCGCGCCATGCGCGATTATTCTCGGCGGCGAAACGATTGTCCGCGTAATCGGCAGCGGTAAGGGCGGGCGGAATCAGGAGCTGGCTCTGGCGTCCGCAAAAGGGATTGACGGACTCGATAACGTTGTGATATTCTCCGTGGGTTCAGACGGCACCGACGGTCCGACGGACGCTGCAGGCGGAATGGTGACAGGCGATTACGCAGGGCGATGCCGCGACGCGGGACTTTCGATTGACGCGTATCTTCACGATAATAATGCGTACGAGCTGCTGAAGCGGACAGACGGATTGATAATCACCGGAGCAACGGGCACAAACGTCAACGATCTTTCCGTTATTCTTTGCGGGTAGCGATCGAAAACTGAAGCTTAAAGCGCCGCTATAATGATTTCCTATAAGCTATGCTATTATAAGCAGCAAATGATTTCGCTCTGCATATTAGACCGATATCTTATAGTCGTTACGCTTCAGTCTCAAACGCCGCCCAAGGTATATCAATCCCTTCCGCCCCGTCGAGCAGTTTTCCGATATGCATAAGCAGCGGAAAATCTTCCGGCTTTACTTTGCCCGCGTCCGCCAACGCACAAATTGCTCTGACGGTTCGCTTTGCGACAGACACCGACTCCAGCGTCACGCCGCTGAGTTTTCTTATCGCCTTATCAAACGTATACCCGCGTCCCAGCAACGTCCCGAGCAGCCGCGTTCGTCCGCCGTATATCGTCACGTACAGATCGCCCGCACCGTAAACGATGCTATCGGGGTTTGCGCGGACGAGGTCGAGGATGCGTCTCATCTCGCGAATGCTTTCGCCGAACAGCGCGGCTTGCGGGTTGTACGCGAGGGTTGCATCGTCTCCTTCTTCTTGCAGAATTTGACCGACCGCGAGCGTCACGCCCAGCGCGAACGCGTTCTTGAGCGCGACTGCCGTTTCTACGCCAACAACGTCTGTCGATATGCTTATGTGATAATACGGACACTCCAGCGTTTCGCGGAGCATACGCAGTACCGCGGGATCATCGCCGCAGAACACGACCTCACTGTGCCGATGATCAGCAAGTTCATAGCTGGTGCACGGTCCGCCTATCGCGTTGAACGACAGCGCCCTTTCGGAACGTTCCGCGAACAGCTGCGGGAATGTCACAAGCGTGCCGTCAGGCAAATCCTGCAATCCTTTTGTGACAGAGAGTATCGGCACGTGCTGCGGAACGATTGGCAGAACTGCGTCGATAAACCAATCCACGCCAAAACTGCTCACGCCGCAGATTAGTATGTCGGCGTTCGTCAGCGCGTCTTCCAGTGCGTCGACAGTGTCAAACCGTACGCCTTTGGGAAGCTTGCGCTTCATCGTGAGATGCGTACCCGTTGCGCGCGCGTGGGCTATTATATCGCCGTCGAGGTGAGTGCCGACTATTCGCACGTCGTGTCCGTTGTGCGCGGCGGGATGGCTCATCGCGCTGCCCATCATGCCCGCGCCGACTATAACAATCTTCTTTTGATTAATGTTAATCCCTCCTGTATTAAGTTAATACCATCTCAGCATTGATGCCCCGTCTAATGCAAACCCCGGCGCGGTCACATTGAACCCCGGCGCTTCGTGTCCCGCGACGTTCGAGAACGCGAGCCTGCCGCCTTTCGCGACCAAATCGATATTGCGCAGTTCGGTTATGCTGACGTCGGGTTTTCCGCGCACGGCGATAAAGTCCGCGTCCATGCCTTCCGCGAGCGTACCCGTTTCGCCGTCAATTCCGAGAATGCGCGCGGAGACGGACGTGGCCGCGCACAGCGCTTGCCGCGGCGTCATACCCGCGTCAACCAGACATTCCACCTCGCGGATTGTCGCGGTCGTTCCGCCCAACGGATCGTTTGGCAGAAGATCCGTGCCGACGCCGATAATTACGCCTTCTTCAACCGCGTTCCTTAAAGCCTGCTTGTGCCGCGCTTCCGCTTCCGCTTGTTTGCGCACATGGTATTCGGGCGAGCCGTGCTTGATAAGATACTCGCCGCAGTTTGAGACAGCGATTGTCGGCACATAGAACCTGCCTTCCGCCGCCATCCGCTGCGCCGTCTCGCGCGACATGAAGTATCCGTGTTCCACGCAGTCCACACCGCAGCGTATCGCCGCCTTGATAGACGCGTCGTTGCTGAGGTGCGCGGCGACAATCTTCCCGCTTCCGTGCGCGACCGCCACGACAGCCTCGATTTCATCGTCCGTCATCTGAATATCGCCCACGCCTTCGGTCGGTCCCGCAAGTCCGCCCGTCATGCATATCTTGATGAAGTCAGCGCCATGCGCAAGCTGCGCGCGCGCGCCGCGGCGAAACTCGGCCGCGCCGGAACACTCGCATGAACCGAATTGGTTGAACCCATGCCCCGCGTGCGCTATAACAACGTCGCCGCACGCAACGACGCGCGAGCCGAACAGCAGATTGCGCTCGACGGCGCGGCGCAGCGCAACGTCTATGTAATCCGCGCAGCCTGTCGAGCGAACCGTCGTCACGCCCGACATCAGCGCTTCCGCCAAACGCCTGTATTCGACAAGCGTTCTGTACGGCGTACCCTCGTACGGATCAGCTTTGTAAGGAAGAAACGGGAACGAGAGCGACAGATGCACGTGGCAGTTGATAAGCCCCGGCATAATCGTATATCCCCGAAGTTCATACTCCTTGTAGCACGACTCCGCAAGCCCCGCCGCCTTCGGGTCGTCCGCCGCGCCCGCATAAACAACCTTCCCGCGCGGCTTGTCGGGCAGCGTTTCAAATATCAGAACGCCGTCCTCAACGGCGGCTGAATCGTTACCGATGAATATACGCGCGTTCTTATAACATATCCTGCTCATAACGCTCCTCCTATAATGAGTATACTTCCGTCATCTTGTCGGTTAAATATCTAAGGAACGGCTTAGCGTCGATTCCCTTTCCCGTAATCATTTGAATCTGCTCGTCAGGAGTGTAGAGCTGGCTGTACTGATGCACATTCTTTCTCAGCCACTCGTTTACGCGGCTGAATTCTCCCGAACGCACCGCGCTTTCAAGGCAGAACTCGCGCTCCATCACATCGCGTATCATAAGACCGTACACGTTCCCCAGCGCGTACGAAACAAACGCGCCGAACCTGCCGTACGGCCACTGTATGTCCTGCAGAATACCGACGCTGTCGTTTGGCACGTCAAGCCCGAGATACCGCTTTATCTTCATGTTCCATATGGCGGGCAGGTCCGCCGCTTTGACGCTTCCGTTGATGAAGTCGCGCTCCATCTCATAGCGGATAATAATGTGAAGCGTGTACGTCACTTCGTCCGCCGCGACGCGGATGAATCCGGGCTCGCAGTGGTTGAACGCGCGGAACAGCTCGTTCGGCGTTCTGTCGCCTATATACGGTTTGTATTCGCGCATGAAGTCGTCGTACATATATTCTAAGAACGCGCGCGAGCGACCTATCACGTTCTCATAGAACCTTGACTGCGATTCCTGAAACGCCGCCGACGCTCCGCCGCCGAGGATTGTGCGCGAAAGCTCGTGCGGAATGTTCTGCGTGTTTATCGCGTGTCCTCCCTCGTGCAGCACGGAGAACAGCGACGCCGTGAAGTCGTTCTCAAAATATCTTGTAGAGAAACGGATGTCGTCAAGGTTGATTCCGAACGTGAACGGATGCGTCGTTTCGTAAAGCATCGCCGCGCTTGGGTCAACGCCGATTGCCCTGTACAGTTTATTGTTGAAGCGCTCCTGCGCGTCCTTGGGAACATGCGCGTCAAGGAACTCGGGCTTTTCAACGTTCTTGCGTTTGATTTTCTCAACGAGCGGGATGATAGTTTCCTTTAGTTCGCCGAACAGCGCGTCGAGCTTGCCCAAGTCCATGCCTTCTTCGTAATAGTCGACAAGCGCGTCGTAAGGCGTCTTCTTCGGGCTTAAGCACAAAGCGAGTTTCTTGTTCAGATCTATCAATCTGTCGAAATAAGGTTCCTGAAGCGCGTAGTCGCCCGAGCGCATCGCGGTTTCCCAAACGGCAATCGATTCGCCCTTCGCGGCTTCCAAGGCGGAATACAGTTCGCCCCGCACATTCACAAGCGCGTCGTAGTCGCGCTTCGCGACCCGCACGAGCGCGCGGTCAAAGTCGCTCAGCGTGTCCGCGTATGGCAAAAGAGCGTCGATGTAACCTTTAAGCTCCGAGGAGGTTTGCAGAAGCCTTGTCTCTTCCGCCATAACGCCTTTTGTCGCGGCGCGCCCGACTGCGCCTTTTGGCGGCACTTTTTGCATACTGTCCCAGAACAGCAGCGTGTTCACGTTCTGATAATGCTCAAGCCGTTCCAGATATTGTTTAAAATTGGTTAATGCAGAATTTATATCCATATCTTGCATATCACCCTCCGAATAATTTAAGTCAGGGTAGCATTATAGCACCATTATGAACGATCGAAAAGCACGCAGACGACCGAACCCACCTCATGGACGGTCGCCGCGGTTACAGCTCAGCAGAAGCAGACAAGAGGGGAAAGGAGTGGTAAAATAAGGGAGAGATGAGAAATCCAGAACGGGATGTATTTCGGCAGTTAACAGAGACGATGGAGCGCAACGAGAA
>JAITHB010000059.1 GCA_031280145.1 Oscillospiraceae bacterium
GATTGAACGTAGATAAGCCCATGTAGGGGCGGGCCCCCGGCTCGCCCGCGGTTATCAATACATCGCCGGAATAAAAACAACCATACGTTTGCAGCCTTACCTCGTCTCGTCGCAGCCGCACGCGGAGAGAACCTTCACGGAACAGCATAATTTGCTGCTGAGGCTGGATTCAAGCTCCGAGAGAGCCTCGACCATGCGCTCCACCATGTGCGAGGTTTCAACCATGTCGGTTTCGGGATTTTTGGAAAAAGTCAGCGATTTATCGAACATCAGTTTGTATGAGCCGAGAAGATCGCCCGCCGCGTTCTCCATATTCCCGATGGAGTCCATAACGTTGCCCAGCGCGTTCACGATATTCTGCGGCAGGTTTATGCTTCCTCCACCGTTCCCGCCGCCACCACCGCCGCCTCCGCCGCCGCCTCCGCCGCCACCGCCTCCGCCACCGCCTCCGCCACAGGTGCCGTCGGAGACGCAATCGTCCTTCGCTTCGTTGAGTTCGTAGCAGTCGGGACACTTACCTGTGAAGACGCAGGCGTTTTCGTCGCACTCCCAGCCGGGGTCGCCCTGAAATACCGGAATCATCAACATAGGGTAGTTGACGGGAATCGTAGTGTATGGCAGGTGGAGGTCGCCGCTGCCCGCCGCCTGTTCCGCGGTCATTCCTGCGGAAGTTCCCGCGAACGCGCCTGTCAGCGGCTGAACGCTCCAGCCGATGAACGTGCCGTGCGGGATGTCGCCGCACGCCGGGAACGTGTACTCCGCGTTCGTGCCGGGCTCATAATAATCGAAGCGCGGCGGCGGCTGCCCGTTTGGGAACACTGTCTCGACGGTGATGAGACATTTCCCGTTTACCCCGTCGTGATGATACCCCGACGGGCATCCGATGAATTCGCACCCGCCGCCGACTGCGGCATTGTATTCGTAACCGATACCGCAGGAACAGCGCAGCTCCAGATTGACGGGACCTGTGATAGGCGCGCTGAAGTTGAACGGCAGCCCCGTATCGGCGCTATCGGCGTTATACCACTCGCAGTTGGAGCCGCCGCTAACGGGCGGCTTATACGGCGGGTTTATCGTATCGCCGTAGTTGATTTCGATATTGTCGGAACCTTCCGGGGTGGTGACTGTTACCGTCAGTTTGGATTGCACGCAGTGGTCGCCCGCGGATTCCCAACCTGTGCCGCAGTTTCCGTTGAACACGCACGGCGCGGCTCCGCCGCCGGTGAAGCCCCTGCCGCAGGTCCAGTGTGAATAGAGCGTGAGGTCCGTCGTGATTTTATTATCGGGGGAGAAGGTCCACTTTTGCCCGCCCGCGGTGTACCAGCCCAGGAGAGTGTGATAGGGGCTGTAGGGCGTGGTATCAGGCAGGGTCGGCGCATACTGCTGACCGTCGTTGAACATCTGCGAATCGGGCGTTTGATCCGAGTCGATGCTGCTTGGATTTACGAAAGTGACGTAGTGAGCGGATACCGGGTTCGGGACGCAAACGCCGCCGTCAAGATGGTAGTCGCCCAAGCAGGAGAAGCGCGCGACCAATGTGTGGTCTTTGGTTACCTTAGTGCCGCTCGCTCCGAACACCCACACTTGGTTGGTTACGCTGTCATACCAGCCGTCGAATTTGCTGTTCGCGCCGATGGAGGGATCGGGGGAAGGCGCGGCGGCGATGGTTTCGTTATAGTAGGCGAAATCCTCGGCAATCGGGCTGCCTTGGTTCGTATACGTGATGGTATACAGCGCGGTGGCGCACTGATCCGTGTCATAGTTGTACACTTTGCCGACTTCTTTACAATTCCACTTTGGGTATAGTTTATCACCGTCCGCATAGATATGGTCAGAAGTCCACGGTGTGCCCTGACCTTTCTTTCCGCTGTACCAGCCAGCGAACTCAACATCAGATGCGTGAGGTGGCGTCGCGGGGTTGTTCAGCGTACCGTCTTTATTAGTCCTAACCTCGTTCGGGTATGCATCCTCCTCGTCATTGTAAACAAGGACGATGTTAGGCGTGTAGCACGTGCGGGTATCGGAGTCATACTCCGTGCTTACGTCGTTGCATCTGTAGGTGGCGTTGAGCGTGGTGGCGGAAGTGAATACATCTGTGGGACTCCACGGCGTTCCGTTCTGGTATACCCATCGGTAGAAGGTTGTACCGGCGGGAGGATTTGCGGGCGTTGGTATCGCGCTTATGCGGCCGTTTACATCGGTATAAACGACTTTGTTATCGGCGGAATTGCCGTTCCGCGCATGTGCTGTAACCGCGATCGCAGTATAGCACGTTCGCGTGTTCGGGTCGTATTGTTTGCTTGTGTCTGCGCAAGTATAACGCGCTGTCAGGTATTTGTTCCCGGTGAATGTGTACGGTGCGCCGCTCTTCGTATACTTTGTGTTACTCTCGTCATACCAGCCGTCGAATACAAGGTCGGCATTAGGCGGGGTTGGGTCGGCGGGGAAATTTGCGGCGCTTATTACTCCATTGCTATCGGTGGAAATCGAATCGTTTAAATCATTGTTTTGCTTGTCAAACGTGACGGAATATTTGGGAAGTTGTGCTGTGGAACAATTTACACCGTTGAGATAATTCGCACCGTACTGATTTGCAGTAGTTTGATTAGTCGCGGTACTAAACCATGCTGATCCATAACCAACATCCTGACCGGGTATGGCGCAACCTTGTAGTATAGTCGAGGCATTTGCACAATTGTTAGTCAAAGTCGCCGTCGCATGCATGGCTATTCGTCTGACAAACATTGTAGTACAAGCACCAGTCGTTTTTTTTCCGACAATCATAGCTGCTCCGCATTTATTGTTGGACGCAGTTATGGAGGCATAGCAAATCCCAGCTGCATATTCACCTGATGTTATAGTTACATTTGTTACCTCGCAATACTGTATAACATCTACAACTCCTGCGATTCCAGCTACATGAGAATTCATCACATCACCGCCGCTGACGTTCGCCGAATTAATACAGTAGGAAACAGTTGTTGTTGGGCCATAACCCAGGATTCCGGCGGTATCGCTAGCTGCAGAGCCGCTAATCTCGCCGTAATTTATGCATCCTTGGTTAATATAGCCAATATTTCCGTATGTCGAATGTCCGACTATACCACCGCATGCATTTGCTGTCGTTGTGTTTTCTATTCGGATGTTTCCGTAATTAATGCAACTTTTGATATCATAATTACTTTTTCCAACTATACCTCCCACGGTATATTTACCCGAGACTGTTGTATTCGATGTGCAGTTGCCTATCAAACAGCCTTCGTTCAAACCTATAACACCGCCGGTAATACCGTTTGCAACCAGATTTGTGATAATACCGGACACCTGGATACCCATAATGCTGCTATGAGAAGCGCCGCCGTTTGCCGTGCAGATGAAGCAACCCGCGTTTATAAGGTCAGTTTCGCCGGACTGTATTTGTATATTGACACTCGTCAGTTTCGTGTTTCGCAGAGTCGAACCAGCGGGTACTGTCTTAAACAGCGGCTTAGTCAAACTTGAGATCGTAAAACTCTGCCCGTCGAACGTTATTGGATCGCCCGTTGGACGATCAATCGGAATCCAAGGGTTAGTCGTAACAGTGATGTTCCCGCCGAGTTTGTACGACGTGTCCGTTCCCGTGCCGATGGCGGCAAGTCCCGCTTCATCCGTGATTATGACGGGAACTGCGTCAGCGGGTTCGATATAGTTATGTTCGTCTAAGCTTTGCGGCGCGATTGGCGTGTTTGATTGCGCGGCAAAGCCTGCGAGCTTCTTGGCGCAGCCGCAGTCGCTTATAGTTGGGTTATATACGGAATCATTATTGGGAGTTAACGGTATTTCGGGGGGGGGGGTAATTTGTCGAATTTTCAGAATTTTTAAGATTTTCGGGTGAGCGATAGTTCCGCAGACCGGTGCGGCGTGTATAATTGTTTGTCATTTTACGTATACCTCAACTCAATTTGATAAATTTGGTTAATTTTTGCGGTGATAATTTGCGTGGGACTAGTACAGCATATGCGCGGGACGGGAATTTGTTATGCTTGACGATATTGAAAAAACGGCACGGAAATATTCTACAATGCGGAAGACAGACTTGACGAAAGAAGCTGATTCTGATATTGTATTAATAAATAGGATTTATTAATATGAAGGACGGCATAATATGGCTGAGATTTTGGAAGCTTGCATGGTGGTTTGCTTCGGTTTGTCATGGCCTGTGTCAATCTTAAAGTCGGTCAAGTCGCGCACGGCAAAAGGGAAGAGCGTTACGTTCTCCTATTTCATATTGGTTGGATATTTATGCGGAATTGTTAGCAAACTTGCGGCGGGCAGGATCACATATGTGTTCGTGTTCTATATAATCAACCTTGTTGCGGTCAGTGCAGACGTGGCGCTCTATTTCCGCAATCGTAAGCTCGACGCGAAGGCATAGGAGGGACATTATGGGCGTCTTCGGTCAGTGGATGTGGGCGGCGGCGGTTCGGAAGCACGGCGCGGAGAAGGTGTTCGACCATTGCGCGCTGGTTGGCGTGACAGACGTATTTTTTCTTGTGAAGGGGCTGGAAGGCACGGCGGCGTTTCGGAAATGCGATAAGGCTGTTTCGTTTGCAGACCCATCCCGCGATCTGCTTTCAGAAGCTCTCGACGCCGCGCATGATCGCGGGATTCGACTGCACGCGTGGCTCACGTCTGCAAGCGACGCGCTGTACAAGTCCGCCCACCCGACAAGCGGTCTCTTTCATCTGCGCGACGGGCGTAACCGCGATATCGTCAGCATTACGGACGCGGGCTACACAGCTTATATGTCGGACGTCGTCTTTGATCTGTGCGGAAACTATGACATAGACGGTCTGCACCTCGACTACATCCGTTACAATCATCTGCTGTACGGCTGGAGCGACGGCGACATGGCGTGTTATGAAGCCGCGGGCGCGGACGCTGCGCTTCTGCGCGGATGGGTGGAAAAGACATTCTATGAACAGGACTGTTCAGATTTTATCTTCAATAAATATCGCGAGGGCGAGCCGAACGCGCGTATACTTGCTAAGGCGCGCCGCGGGAATGTCGCGCGCTTTGCAAGAACGCTGCTGGGTGCCGCCAAAGCGCGGAAGCCGAACTTGACGCTGTCTGCCGCGCTGATGCCGGAAGGCGCGTACGACGACACGGCGTTCTCTTCCCTGCATTACGGGCAGAGCTACGACGACGCTCGCGCACTGTACGACATGGTTCTGCCGATGGCTTACAGTTTGGCATACAAGAAGAACTCCGACTGGGTGCGGCAGGTCGCGTGTCAGACAGCCGCAAAGGGGCTTAAGACGATCGTTGGCATTCACGCGTTTGAGGACGCGACGACCGAAACGCTTGCCGCCGATATCGCGGCGGCAAAGGATGCTGCTGCGGACGGAATTTGCCTGTTCCGCAACGGGCGGCACGTCTATGCAATTGCGGAAGAAACCAAAACCAGACTGATAAACGCGACGGATATGCAAATTACACGCGTTGAAATTGGGGAACGCGCGGAAAACGTGATGATTGCTCCAATGGGCGATGTTCTGCTGGACGGAGGCGGGACGGTTCGCGCGTTTTGGGAAACGGGAGAGATTGCGGCGCTTACTGTATAATCCTCTCCAGCCAATCCTTGCTCAGCACATTCACCGCGCCGCGCAGAACGCAGCTGCCCTCAAACGGCGACGGCGAAAGCTTCGGCATTCTCGACAGCGCGCCGCCGATGAGATTTTGCAGACTCAGCTTAATCTTGTCTATGAATATGGTTTGCGCATATTCCGCGTATCGGCAGTCGATAACTATAGCGGCAGGATCCAGCAGCCATGTGACCGCGTAAAGCGCTTCCGCAATAATATCCGCGCTGCGCTCAACTGCGGTTCGGTATGCTGAAGGGTTTCCCTGCGATTTTGCGCGAACGGCCGCAATGAGATTGTCACTATCCATATCAGAACGCACATCCACACCGCACAGCGCGGCGAACGCCCGCAGCGACAATAATTCCTCAAACCTTACACCCTTTTGACCGAGCATCTGTCCCGCGTCGCCTGCGGCCGCGTTGAGTCCGCGTACAACGTTGCAATTGTGCAGAGCCGCGCCGCCCATGCCTTCGCTTATATACAGATAATAAAGAATCTCGCTGTCAGAGCGCGCCGCCATAGGCATAAACGCGCGCACCGCGAATTTCATATCTTCATCTAAATAATAATCCATTTCGCCGAGATTCTCGCGAAGCAAACTCTTCACTTTAAGCGCGTTGAGCGCGGGGATGCGCTTGTTGCTGACGGTGTCTCCTGCAACGTCGTAGGGTCCGGGCACGACGACGGCCATGCCGAGGATCTCGCGCTTCGCAAGCTCGGTTTTGATTATCTCGCGCACCCCCGCAAGGAAGCGCAGAAGGTTTTCGGTGTAACCGACGACCGAATCGTACAGCCATTTGAACGGCGGCAGAATCGGTTCCAAGTCTTGCCGAAGCGCGGTAAAGCGGAAGAACTCTTCGCTAAGATCAATGACGCAGAACGCGTTCTTTGTTTTGGAGATGGAAATCCGCTCCGCCTTGCGCCCGACACTCTTTCGCCCCGCCTTTTGCTCAGGCTCAGCCGGAACAAAATCAAGCTGACCCGTCTCGTTCAGCAGATCGACGAGGTTTGTGACGGTCATCAGGCTGAGTCCTGTCGCCTGCGCCATCTCGTGGCGCGTCATAATCTGCCGTTCCGTCAGCAAATCCCAGATGCGCACTACGTTCTGATGGCGGATGCTGACCTGATTGAGCTGTTTCATGCGATACTCCTTTACTTTGCGGTTTCCGTCATCATGGCGCCGAGCAGCCGCCCGATTCGTTCGGCTTCACCCGGAAGCGGCGGCAAACGTTTATAAAGAAAAGTGGACTCCAGCGCGGCGTACGCGCGGCGCCGGATGTCGTCCTGCGTCGGCAGATAGCCCAGTATTTCCTCCGCGCAGCCAAGCGTCAGCGCGCGCGAATCGGAAAGCGCTTCACGGATGAGTTCTGCGGTGCGCGTAAAACCCTCGAACGGCAGCGCGATTATCGGTATATTCCCAAGGCGCAGCCATGAGACGGAAAACGGCTCGCTTTTTTCGAGCTTATCAAACTTCGCAAGCATTTCGGAAAGCCAGATGCTCGCGACCTTCGCCGCGCCGCCGTCTGCGCCGTTCGCTTTTATGGAAGCCTCCGCGGCTTCCGTCAAGCTGCTTTTCGTGACGGGCATCAGGTTCAACGCAATATTGATACGACCGCCGGTGATGCTGCGCGGCAGACTTTGTGCTGCGGCGTCTGCTCGGCAGGCTTCCGCTACAGTTTTTGCGAAAGGCGCAAGACGCGCCTGTCTTCCTGCCTTCTCAGGCGGATACGGATCAATATCGCCGCACAGACCATTCAGAAAGATACTTCTGCAATTTTTGTCTTCTTCAATTATTCTGCAAACCTCGCCGGGGTAATCCGCCGATATGCCGTCCCGGTTTCCGCGCGAGACCGCGTGACAGGCATAGGACGCAATGACTATCAACGGCGCGTTATCTCTTTTTATATGGAAGCTGCGCGCGAAGCGGTCGACCGGACCCTCGTTACTCGCGCGATTGTATACCCACTCGTCGCCGATGCGTTTTATCGTATAATCTATTCCGACTACAGAACGCAGATCCCGCAAAGCGTTCTGACACGCCGCATGGATGCGCGGCGCAACCGTTTGTGCATATTCGGGATTCACCGCGCCGCAGCCCTCGTGATACTTCAAAGCAGGTCCTGTGTGCGTGTGGACGCTTACCAACATCACATGGTCGGGCGCGATTCCGTTTTGCCGAAAAAGCAAATTCAGCACATCCCGCACGAGCGCGCGGCTAAGCCCCAAACAATCGCAGCTGACAATCAGGAATGTGTCGTCGCCCTCTTTAAGCGCAACCGCCCGCGCATACAGAGGATCGATCACATGCGTCGCGCGCCGCTCAAGATAATATCCATAACCCGCAAGCTCTGTGCCGAGCGGCGGCGTGATCTCCTCACGTCCAAACCCTGCCTGCATGTATTCCTCCAAGAAATGAAAAACTATCAATGAATAATTAATTGTTTGATCTTCAGAAACACACAAACAATTTTTCATTTTTCATTTTTCATTCTTAATTTTTCATTCATAAGATCGATATGCGCTTCTTATACTTTTCTATCAGTTTTGCGTTGACAGCGTCGCCGCCGTCAATGTTGCTCGACATGAAAAAATCCGCACTGCTTCCTGTTTCTTCGCATATCTCGCATGCTCGGCAGACGATACTCTGTAAAATGGCGGCGCCGACAGCGGTTGACGCGGGACCTACCATGCGTCCGCGCGCGTCCCGCCACACCGCGTCGCCGATCACGCCGCAGTTGTCTATCGTAATATCCGCAACTTCAAACAGCCGCAGACCGCACGCGGCGCGCGAGCCGCTCGACATGCTGTGCGCGAGGTTAGTCAGCGCGATCACCGTGCCGCCGCGTTCCTTGAACGCCTGCGCCATCTCAATCGGCAAGGCGTTGCGCCCGGAGTTTGATATGCAAAGCAGAACGTCACCAGCTGAGACTACATAGCGCGAAAGCAAGGTCTTCGCGAAGCCCTCTTTGCGCTCCCAATTGGTGCTCTCGCTCGCCGAGACGTGCAGCATAAGATTTTCATCCAAAATAGGGCAGACTGCCGCCAAACCGCCCGCGCGGTAGAATATTTCCAGCGCAAGCAAAGACCCATGTCCCGTGCCGAACGTGAACAGCGTACCGCCGTTTGATATACACTTCGCGATACACTGCGCGGATTGTTCTATCGCGTCCGCTTGCGTTTCTTCTGCTCTGTCCAAGTTTTCTCTGAGCAGCGCAAAATAACTCATATATGCGTTCATAATCTTACGTTTCGCCTTCTCACTTTATTATAGACGATTTTTATTCTCCGATATTGCGGAATACGATTCCTTGAGATTCCGCAATCGCTTGCCTGTCAGCGCGCCGCCGCGCCGATAAGCGTGAATCAGCGCGCCGAGTTCCGGCGGATATTCGGGAAGGCTGACACTCACACCGGACACGACGCTGCCGAGCATCTCGCCCAGCATCGTGGCGACGAACGGGTTGTGCGTAAACACGCCTCCATATACGCCGACCCGCGAGCATTCCGGCGCCGACCTCAGTATGTCTGCCGCCTGTTCCGCTACGTGCTTCATATTGCGCCGCACAATGCGCAGCGCAACCGCGTCGCCCTCTTCCGCTCGGCGGAGTACCGAACGCGCGAATTGCGCAAGCTGCTCCGTCGAAAAAGCCGGGGAGTATACACGCGCAATAAGATCGCGCAGGTTTTGCAAATCAAAGAAGCGCAGCGCGTCATCCGACAGAGCGGTGCTTTCGCCGACGCCTTCCGACATGTCGATAGCGGCGCGTATGCCTTCCAGCGCAATGGCATAACCGGAACCTATGTCGCCGAGCAAGTGTCCCCAACCGCCGCGCACTATCTGCCTGCCGTCATTTCCGAGCGCAAGCATAATCGAGCCTGTGCCGCAGATGATGATCAAACCCGGCGCGCCGAGCGTAAGACCCATCAGCGCGGTGTATGCGTCCGATTGCAGATCGAGACGCTCGGGATCAAACACATTTCCCGCGAACGCCGCGCGCTCTGTCGCGTCGGCTTCCCTGTCAAGCGCCGAAAGCCCGACGCAAAGCGAGGTATAGCTTTTTGTTTTGCAGACCGAAAGCAGTTCGTTGACCGCGCGGCTCAGATTCTCCCGCGCTTTATCCAAACCGATGTTGTTGTAGTTTATCCCGCCGCTTACGGCTGCGGCAAGAACGGTGCCGTCCTCGCGGGCTGCGATGGCCGTTGTGTGCGTTCCGCCGCCGTCAACGCCTATCCACAGTCCGCTCTCCATTTTTGTCTCCTTTTATATATGCAATTTATAAACCAACTCAATTATAAGAACAAAACGAGTAAAAGTCAACGGAAAATTCATTACCATCTACAGTCTTGGCGAGCTGTAGATGCAGTACCATTGCATTCCGCCGCGCCGCGAGGCTTCGAGCGGTTCTTCGTCCAGCTCCGCAAGCGTATCAAGTTCGCCGTTTGCATATCGCGTAAGTGCGTAGGCGACGTCCTGCGCGCGCCCGACTGTCGCGCCGTAGCGCAGCGCGAACGTTTCCCACCCGTTTCGCTTGTAGCTCTTTTCCCACTGCGCGCGGTGTTCTGTTTGCAGAACAGCGTACAGTTCCGTTAACCGAGGTATATCATCTTCCGCAATCTTGCGCAAGGCGGCTTTATCGCCTGACTTATACGCGGAACGTATCGCGGGAATCAACCGCGCTTTCAGCAGAGCAATATCAAACAACGCGCGCGCGTATCTGCATTGCGGCAGGTCTTGGTGTTCGGAAAGAAGCGCCAGAGCTTTTTCGCAGTTTTCCGCTTTTGCGGAAAGGTTTGGATCGCCGGGCAGAAGCGGATACAGCAGATCGCAGTAGATAAGCCCTTTGCTCGTGCGGTCGTCGTCCGCTCCCGCATGGAACAGAGCGAACGCATCCAACGCTTCACGCGGCAGCCCGCTTATGAAACAGCCCTGCTCAAGCGCGCCGTCAACTCCGGTGCGCGGGAGGAGGTCGCGCGAATCCGTTGAACCACCCCGCCAAATCTGCGGATTTGTCGGGGACCCCGGAGAACGCGGAAGCGTTCTTTCCTCATTGAACTCCGCGTCGCGCCAGCATGCTTCGCTGTACAGCGGCAGCAACGGTATCGCGAGAAAATAATCCGTCTCGTTGCCGTCGTCTCCCCAAAGCGTGGGGATTGCGGTTTGTATGCCGCAAGCTGACGCGGCGCGCAGTGCGGGCACGGTGGAAGCAAGCGTTCGGTCAACCTGCGGCAGAAAACCGTTGTGCGCATGAATCGCGCCCGCAAACACGGCGTCGCCGCACATCCGCCGATGCTGTGCGATCATCTTATTCAGGAAGCCTTCGTCCGTAGAGTGGTAGTCCCAATAAACCAAATCCACATCAGGTATGCCGTCGACGACAGACTGCGGAATGACAGCGTTCGGGTCGTAATAGTCGCCCGTGTTCGAGCCTAAACGGAAGAACATATCGCTCCACATCATCGGGTGAAAATCGTACTTTTCACAAATACCGACCACGCGCACGAGGTGGCGCAGCAGCATGTCGAAACGATCCACAGGACCGTGTTTATCATAGTAATTGCCCAGGCCTACGCCGTGCGCTTCATCCATACCTATGTGCAGCCGCCTTGTGCGCACGCATGCGCGGATAGCGCGGATTTCCGCTTCGATGAACTTATATGTTTCTTCATCGTCTATAAGCAGACAATACTGCGTATCCTTCAGGTGTTCCGATTGTCTCCATTGCAGAAACTGCCCGAGGTGCGCGAGCGTCTGAATATTCGGAACAAACTCGACGCCCATCGACGCCGCGTAATCGTCTATCCGCCGAAGCTCCGTCGGCGTATAACGTCCTTGCAGATATCCGAAATACGGGTACTCAGGCACCGTGAACGTGACTTCCGTATATAGAATGAGAAGATTCATCCCCATTGCCGCGATGCTGTCGATGTAGCGGCAGACGGCGCTTACCGTCATGACCGCGCCGCGCGAGCAGTCGATGAGCGGTCCGACCGAAGCGATGCCGCGCGTCTCTTCCGTATGAAGAGTGTCACAGCCGCTTTGTATCGCTTTGGCGATGTGCATCAGCCCGCGCGCAAGCGCAGTCTTATCCTCGCAGACGATGCGCGCTTTCCGCGCATGAAGATCTACGGAAAGACCGGCGCCTTCCGCTACTTCGATACCTCCCTGCCAATCGCAATGCAGGAGTTCAAATATTGTTTTGCGAATACGTTCGATGTCAGCGTCGGATATATAGATGACGATCCCCTCCGAATCAGAAATATAAGCCTCTGCTCGACAATTCGACAAGCAAAGCGCCAAACCCTGCAAAAATGTCTATTGAAATAAAAATATAAACCCAATAGATAAATAGGTTGAAATATTGTTCGCTTTATGTTATGCTTTGCTCAGAGCAGATTCTGCCGCTCAGCTTCGTGCGAAGGAGATGATAAGGCGTTGACTCGACAACGGACAGTTGCAAATAAACCCATAAAGAAACGCCGCCGCTTCTCGCGCGATGACTTTGAACTCATGAGCATCTCGCTGCCTACGGTAGCGTGGTATATTGCGTTCTGTTATCTGCCGATGTTCGGCATCGTGTTCGCGTTTAAGAATTACAAGCTGGCTCCGGGCAAGGGATTCATCTACAGCCTGTTTGTCAACAGCAAATGGGTGGGTCTGGACAACTTCAAGTTCATCTTTAAGTCGCCCGATCTGGCAAACATCATCCGCAACACGTTATCATATAATATCGTCTTCATCATAATAGGCGCGGCTCTGCCTGTCGCGCTCGCGATTCTCATCAGCGAGATGCATTCGCGCAAGCTCGCAAAAACATGCCAGACCGCCATATTCCTGCCGCACTTTCTGTCGTGGGTCGTCGTCAGTTATTTCGTCTACGCCTTCCTTTCGTCTGATAAAGGCTTGGTCAATGCCATCGTCAAGCTGTTCGGCGGCGACGCGCATCTGTGGTATCAGGAGATGCAGAGCTGGCCCGGCTTTCTGATTTTCATCAATACGTGGAAAACCGTCGGCTATACGATGGTCGTCTACATGGCGACTATCGTCGGCATCGACCAGTCTCTTTACGAGAGCGCGGTAATCGACGGCGCGTCAAAGTGGCAGCAGATCAAGGGCATCACGCTGCCGATGCTGCGTCCCGTCATCTCAATCATGCTCATCATGAACTTGGGACGAATCTTCTCGTCCGACTTCGGTCTGTTCTACGTGGTGACGCGCAACTCAAACTCGCTCATCGACGTTACTCAAACGATTGACGTATACGTTTATAAAGCGATGAGAGAGAAAAGCATCTTCGGTTATACTTCAGCAACGGCGCTCTTGCAAAGCGTACTTGGCTGTATCTTGATTCTGATCGCCAACACGGTAGTCAAGAAGATTGACCCGGAAAGCGGGCTTATCTGATGCTTGAGATAAATGAGGTAAAACAAGAAGGAATGAGCCGAACAGCCACTGCAAAGCCTGCGCGGTATACCGATGGTATGGCGCGGTATAACCGTGTCGGAAAAATGCCGAACGCTTTCATCAGCATTCTATTTATTCTGCTTGCGTTGATCGCTTTTCTGCCGCTGATATTTGTATTTATCATATCCGTTTCTTCCGAGACGTCAATCGCGCAGCATGGGTATTCATTCTGGCCAAGCGAATTTTCAACCTCGGCATATCAAGAATTGTGGAAATCGCGCGACTATATCGGGCGCGCTTTCCTGAACTCTGTCGGAATCACAGTCGTCGGAACCGCGCTCGGACTGATACTCATGGGTACGATGGGTTACGCGATGTCGCGCAGAACGTTCTACCTGCGCGGAGTTTACACTTGGATCGTGTTCATCCCGATGCTGTTCGGCGGCGGGCTGGTCGCCACATACATGATCAACACGCAGGTCTATCACCTCAAGGATTCGTACTTCGCGCTGCTGCTGCCGGGCGCGGTCTCATCGTGGTGGGTCATCATAATGCGCACGTTCTTTCAAACTACCGTGCCTGATTCCATAATCGAATCCGGTAAGATGGACGGCGCGTCGCAGCTGCGCATCTTCGCGCAGTTGGTAATTCCTATTTCGCTGCCGGTTCTGGCGACAATCGGGCTGTTTCTGACGTTTGCTTACTGGAACGCGTGGTATGGCGCTATGCTCTACATCACGACGAACCACAAGGAACTCTATCCTCTGCAATACGTCCTGATGAGCATCGAACGCAACGTTGACTTTCTCGCGCGTCGTGAGGAATACTCTTCCGCGACCGGAGGGCTGATGGAGAACATTCCCACAGAGACTATCCGCATGGCAATCGTTATATTGATTGTTCTGCCTATCGCGTGTTCCTATCCGTTCTTCCAGCGTTATTTCGTCGGCGGGCTGACTATAGGTTCCGTGAAAGGCTAATCGGTATTATTTGAAAATAGCGGCGATCGTGCCGTTGTTGATATGAACGTAAACAAGGAGAATCGAACATGAAGAAGATTATTTCCCTGCTTCTGATCCTCATGCTTTTGGTACCCGCGAGCATAACGGCTCTCGCGTCCGCCGCGGCTCCGATCGAAATCGTCTGGCTGACGGTAGCCCCGGCCGATGCGCCTAACGACACGGCGAAAATCGTAGAAGCCGCCAACAAGTACTCCGCCGAGAAAATCGGCGTAACCGTCAAGCTTCAGTATATTAATGAAGAAGGCTTGCGGCTTGCCTTAACGACAGGTGAAAACTGGGATCTGTCGATGGCTGATTCCGGCGGAAACATCAACTTCGACAACTTCGCTCGTGACGGCTATTTTGCCGACATCACCGAATTGCTCGCAACTGAAACCCCCGATCTGTACGCGACAATGGATGAGAAGTTCTGGGAAGGCGCTTCGCAGAATGGTTCTATCTACGGCATTCCGGTAAAGAAAGATATGGCCGCCGAAATATTCTTCCGCATCGACGAAGGATATTATACGGATACGTTAGGTCTTGAAATTCCCGACGAAATGAAATTTGAGGATATCGGCAAATATCTGTACGCCTACAAAGAGAATCGTCCGAACGAATACGCGATGCCGCTTTCACGCGGAGGACTTACGCACTACAACGGCTTCCTTCAGATGATAATGGGACGCATATTGGTTATACCTTATTACGCTGTCGGAACAGATAAAGAAACCACAATCATTCCGTGGTATGAGAATGAAGAATATCTCAACCGTTTGCGCCTGCTGCATCAGTGGTATGTCGACGGAATCATCACGCCGGACGCCGCCACCACCGAAACCCTGCCGGCCACTATCCTGTCGTCCGTCCGCTCCGGTCAGGCTTGGACAGGCTACAAGGGCTGGTCGAACACAGGCGGACTTAAAGTCAAACTGTCCCGCTATGACGGACCGTTCATGAGCCGCACCAGCATTCAAGGCGCGGTGCAGACAATCAACGCGGGTTCTTCAGCCGAAAAGCAGTTAGCGGCGCTGAAGTTCGTCGAGCTGCTCTCAACCGACACAAAGTTCCGCGATATATTCGCGTACGGCATCGAAGGCGAACATTTCAATTATCTTGAGAACGGCACCGTTCTGCGTACCGATCCGGGCATAGAAAATTATAATACCACAGGCTGGATGTATTCGACGGGCTCATATGTATCCGCTTCCGTAGAATCCTCAAAAGACGCGGCAGGCAACATCGTTCTTGCGGACCCGAACCTTTGGATTGGCGTGTTTGAAGGATATGACAAAGCGATCGTCAGCGCGACGGGCGCGTACTCCTTCAACAGAGAACCGGTCCAGGCGGAAGCTTCGGCTGTAGCCGCTGTTATGGCTAAATATGAATACGAAATGAACACGGGAACTCTTGACATCGACGCGAAACTTGAGGACATCATAGCGGAGCTGAAGTACGCGGGCATCGATATCGTTCTTGCGGAAGCGCAGGCGCAGCTTGACGCGTATCTTGCGAGCGTGAAGTAAGTTAAGAGTTAAAAATTAAGAGTTAAGAGTTATTGGTTTTGGTTTGGTGTTTATATGCATCGTTCCTAACAAATGACTTTTAACTCTTAACTTTTAATTCTTAACTTCATAAGGAGTACAATGAACATCGATCAGAAAATGATGGTGCGCGTCCGCCGCCATCTGCACATGCACCCTGAACTTGGCTGGGACCTTGACGAAACAACCGCGTATGTCCGTCAGGAACTGGACAAAATCGGCGTCCCATATGAATTTGAAAAATACGGGCGGAACAGCATCGTCGCGACTGTCAATCCGCAGAAGAGCGTCTTCACCATCGGCATTCGCGCGGACATGGACGCCCTTCCAATACAGGAAAAAAACGAGGACAAACCATATCGCTCAAAGTACGACGGCAAGATGCACGCCTGCGGTCATGACGCGCACACGGCAATGCTTGTAGGCACGGCGAAAGCGCTGTATGAGATGCGCGACAAGATCGACTGCCGCGTGCGTCTGATTTTCCAGCCGTGCGAGGAGAGCAGGCCGTCAGGCGCGTCTGTACTTTGCGAAAGCGGCATTATGCGCGACATAGACTGCATCATTATGTGCCACGTCAACTGCAACGACCCGTGCGGCGCGCCATCGAGCCGCGCGGGCGTGACCAACGCAACCTCAGGCGCGCTCAAGATTGTGACGCGCGGTAAGGCGGTGCATATCGCGGCGCAGCATAAGGGAGTGGACGCGTTGGCAATGGGCGTGCGAATATATGAAGGGATTCAGATGCTGCTTTCCCGCGAAGCGGATCCGTTTGACACGTGCGTAATCGCGGTCGCGACAATGCACGCGGGCACTACCACCGCAACCAATGCGGACCAATGCGAGCTTGGCGGAAGCATACGCTGTCTGCGCGACAGCACGTACGCATGGGCAAGGAAGCGCATCGAGGTAATCGCAAGGAGCGTATGCGAATCCATGGGCGGCTCGTGCGACGTTGAGATTGCGGAAAATCCTCTTCCCGTCGCGGTCAACAGCGATGTTATGTACCGCGCTTTTGCGGAAACGTGTGAACGCGCGCTTGGCGCGGGCAGCCTTCTTCAACTCGAACCATCGCCCGGCGGTGAAGATTTCGCCTATTACGAGCGCGAGAAGCCGGGTCTGCTGTTTGGTTTGGGTATGCGCAACGACGAGCTTGGTTTCAATCAGCCCGCGCATACATCCGCGTGGGATATCGACGAACGCGGCATGGAGAATGGCGTCCGCCTGTTTGTGCAGTTCGTGTCAGACCACATGGGGGGCATTGCGGGGCTGTGAAGCTGCGCGCTGCTGCCCGCAGTGCGTAGCCTATATGTACTGAAAATCTTTAATTTTGGAGAATTACGTTCTATGACGCGGGTGTTGATAGCAGGAAGACCAAAGGACGATACTGTTGATGTTTCCGTTATGTACCTTCGGCGTGTGCGCGCGGTTGGTTTGGTCGGAGCGGTTGCGGTTGCCGAGAACGAAGAGGACGCGGCGGCGCTTGCGGATGCGTTCGACGCGCTTATGCTTACAGGCGGCGCCGATGTATATCCGGCGCGGTTCGGACAAACGCCGAATGCTTCAAATACTTACGATGGCGCGCAGCGTGATCGCTCGGACGAGCTTCTGTTTCATGCGTTTCGTTCGCGGGCTAAACGCATTCTCGGCATATGCCGCGGCTGTCAGGCGATTAACGTATACTGCGGCGGGACATTGCATCAGCACCTGCCTGACGCGTACGAGCCTGTACTATGGCATGCGCGCAACATACACGGCAG
>JAITHB010000072.1 GCA_031280145.1 Oscillospiraceae bacterium
CGGGGGCTCGCCCCTACAGCATATTGAGTTCCTGTATACCGATAGCATACACCCTGTAGGGGCGACCGCCTCGGTCGCCCGCCCTTTACAACGCCTGTGGGCTTTTGTCGACAGTCTGGGGCGACCGTCCTCGGTCGCCCGCCGTATGCGGCGCGAATTGTTAATTACACAGACACGTCGGTTGCTTCTTGTTATCGGAGGCGCTCGGGTCGCCGATAATGCCGAACGGTACAAGGCGCATCACGCAGGCTTCGAGGAGGATGTCAAGCCGCACCTCGGGCAATGCGCGCGGCAGGCCGTTCCACATTCCGAAGCCGTCGCCTGTCGCGGCGTACTCGAGGTTCATACAGCCAAGGTTGTTTCGGAGCTCTTTATCGTCTGCGGGTACATCCGTCGAGTCGCCGGGACCGTAGCCGCCCGAACCCGGAAGAGGCTCGCCGTCCGGATTGGTTGTAGTGATATTTTCCTGGGTTCCCGTCGGCGGATGATTTATGTTAGAGTTATCCGGGGGAGCCGAGGTGTTCGGATACTTGACGGGCACGGTTCTGCACAGCTTCACGCGCGCCTTGAGGTATATCTGCGTATCCTTCAGGTTCATGACGCGCGTCGCGAGCGGAATCTTCACTATCTGCGAGAACATGCTCGTTAGACAATACAGGAAGCCCGCGCAGTCGCGCAGCACGATTTGTACGGGCACTTTCACGCAAAGATACAGATCGTATGACAGGCACGGATCCCATGTTGCGGGGTCGTTGTTGCCGGGCTGACCCGTCATAAGCCCCTCGACGACGTTTGAAGACGTTTTGCCCTTTGCGCGGACGCAGACTATCGTGTGGGGCGGGCGACCGGGCAGGTCGCCGTTATCAAGCTCTTCCGCATGAAGAGCGAACATCCACGGGAAGTTGCACTTATGGGTGCGCCCGCATCCGACCGATTTAGGCTGAAGCCACGGCGCGTCGCCGCCTATCTTGTCGCACGCGCAGCAGCCGCCGCTGTTGCAGCACGGCTGCGATATGGTTTCGGTAATGACTTCGTCGCCCGTGCTCATGTTGGGCCAGCATGGTCCCGCTCCGCCGCCGCAGCAATTGCACGGGGCGGCGTTGGGCCAATCGCTGTCGCAGCCGCAGTTATTCTTCGGACACGGCGGGCACGGGCAGCACGGCATAGCGGGGAACCTGTTCGGATAAGGCATATTGGGCATACCCCAGCCGTTCATTCCGCAATAATTCATCCTTCATCCTCCATTTATTCCCGCAGAAGCCAAGGCGCTGCCGCGGCTTCGGCGAAGCTTAAAACTTTGTTTACTGTTTCAGCACACTTAAAGCTTATGATGAATTCATAAACCGCGAAGCTTGGTTCTATTGCAATTTATGTAAAAACACACGCGGCGTAATGATTGTGATAATAACAAGACAAGTTGCGCATTCCGCCGCGCGGGTGATGTGACACATTACGAATGACAAATTACACATCAGAATTTGTAGGGGCGGCCCCCGGCTCGCCCGTGGGTTTTGAAGGTGCGGGCGAGCCGGGGGCTCGCCCCTAAATGAAATGATTTACAGGAAAGGGAGAACCCGCGCCGCGGATTCTCCCTTGTTGGTAAGGATGGACAGTTCTATACCATTTTCTACGCTGTTTCTTACGGGTTGAGGAAGGTCGCCTGGGTCGAGCCGACGGCGGCTGAAGGATCGCCGACTACGCCGAACGGAACGAGGCGCATTACGCAGGCTTCGATGAGGACGTCGAGGTAAACGGTGGGCAGAGCGCGGGTTACAATATGACCATCAGGAAGAGTCGCGGAGCCGAAGCCGTCTTTTTCTCCTGTTGATTGTTTGTATCCGAGCTTACCGCAGCCAACATTGCGCGCGATATCGTCGTCTGCAACAGGACGGTTTTCACGCTGGTCGTTGAGAGGATCATACGGACCGGGTTCGTTTGTGTCTGCAAGACCAAGCGGGGGGTCGGTAGCTATTTCAGAATCTCGCGTTGTCTGCCATCTATTACCCGCAGCTCCGCAAGGTCTGACGTCGTTATCGGCTGTGTCTTGTTCATCATATTCGGCTGTAGGCGGATGATGGATGCCGTCGTTTAACGTATCGCCCGAACCGCTGTTCGGATATCTGACAACCTTGGTTCTGCAAAGGCGAACGCGCGCCTTAAGATAGATCTGGGTATCCTTAAGGTTGCGGACACGGGTGGTCAGCGGAATGCGTACGATCTGGCTCATTGCGGAAGTCAGGCAATAGAGGAAGCCCGCGCAGTCGCGCACGATGATTTCAACGGGTATGTAAACGCAAAGGTAGAGGTCATACGAGTTGCAAGGATCGTTATCAACTACGTTGGGTCCGCACATGAGTTCTTCAACTACCGTCGACTGGGTCTTGCCCTTGGCGCGGACGCAGACGATTGTGTGAGGCGGGCGGCCGGGCAGATCAGCTTCATCGAGTTCGTCTTCGTGCAGTGCGAATTGCCACGGCACGTTGCATTTGTGAGTCCGGCCGCAGCCGACGGGTTTTGGTTGGAGCCAGGGCGCGTCGCACGCGATTTGACCGCACGCGCTGCAATTTCCATCGGAGCAGCATGGCTGGGTAATTGTTTCGGTCCAGGTTTCATCACCCGTTCCGATATTCGGCCAGCAGCCGCCTGACGCGCTGCCGCAGCAATTGCATGGCTTCATATTCGGCCAGCCGTTGCCGCCGCCGCCGCATGGATTACATCCACAATTGTAGTTCGACATGTATAAACCTCCTCAAATGCTCTTCTTTCAAACTCTCGAGTAACCAATTGACAAGCTTTCGCTCGTTTATTGGAAACTGTTTTTGACGGGACAAGTCGTACGATTCCGTAACTAATCGTGCATACGTCACATCATATGAGAGCCGACGGAGGTGTGACACATATATAACTTGCGTTTAACGTGTATTCGTATCACAAAAGGCTAATGTGAAAAAAGGCGGACAGACCGACGGGTTGTACACGTTAAACATAAATGCGTGATGTTATTCCCGCGGGCGTCACGGGAACGAACAGGGGAGACCTCGGGCGATGGTTTGAACGCAACGGGCGATGGTTTGATAACCGCGGGCGGTGTATTGATAACCGCGGGCGAGCCGGGGCCTCGCCCCTACAGGTTTCTGCCATATTCCCGATTGAATATAAACAAACCCCTGTAGGGGCGAGCCCCCGGCTCGCCCGCTATTCACCACATTCGCCCGCTGCATCTCCTCGTCTCGCCCGCCGCATCCCATAATTCCAAATTAACTCATTCCTTCTAGGCGCAGAAATACGGTCCCAAGCGATTGTTCGGGTCGCCGACCAACCCGTACGGCATGAACTTCTGCACGCAGCCCTCAATCAGAACGTTAACAGACACGGACTGACCCGCCTGATAATCGGCCACCTGGTCGCACAGACGAACCTTAACCTTAAGGTAGAGGAACGCGCTGCCGTTGGCGATGTTCATTGCCTGGAAACCGAGCGGAATCCTGAGCGCGGGTATATCTCCCGACGGAACCGTGATCGTGCTCTTGATTGTGAATATATATCCGCAGCAGTCCACAAGAACAACTTCGATAGGTATTTTGAACGAGACGCTTATCTCATAAGCGCCGCAATTTATCGTGCCGAAGCTCAAGTCCGTCACGCCGCCGGCTCTTATGCACACCAGCGTATGCGAGCCTTTTCCGGGCAGCCTCGTTATGCCGGGCAGCGGAATGTTGGTGCCGCGCTTGCGCGTTCTGCCGCATGCGAGCGACTTTGGCACGAGATACGGCGCGTCTCCGCCTATAACGGAGCATTGCTTGCAGCAGCCGTTTGCGCAGCACGCTTTTGTTATGATATCGGGGTCCGGCTCGTCGAATTCGCAGCCCGCGGCGCAGGTGCTTCCGCAATGGTCCTTGTCGAAGAATTTCCAGTCGTTATCGGTGATAAGCGGCACTCCCAGTTGATATCCGCACATGCAGTTTCCCGATCCACAGAACATGTATATATCCTCCCTCATGTAAATTGTTCAGTTTAATGGGTATTCGCTTCCTCGCTCTCACTTTATGTGAACGCTTAAAAAGTGTGCCGATAATAATAAAAAACTGGACAGAATAGACACAGATGATATATAGTATTGAATTGGGCAATATTGGAAATCTGTCGGAGAGTGCACCATATGCGAATTGACACCGCGAGATACGATATGAACGGCGCGCTGCGCGACAACACCTTCATCGCATACGATAACAACGATCAGCGCGTCGGCGTAGGCGCGGTGGTCGAATATATCAACGAAGCCCTTCTGCCCGACAGACCGCTTAACTATTTCCTCACGATAGACGGCTTCGCCAGAGCGCGGGATATACTTTTCGGCGCGGTTTACGCGAGGGCGCGCGTCATGCGCCGCTTGAAACCCGAACTCGCGGGGCGCATATACGCCTCGTGCAGCCCGCGCGACCCCGAGCGGCTTATGTTCTTCGCGGATATGGGGTTTGACACCCAAGACGCCGAATATGTGATGAGGTATACGTTAAGCCGCGACGTTCGCCCGATTCGCCCGCCCGTCGGGACGACGCTGTCCGTTTCAAACGTGCGCAATATAGAGGATACGGACAGAATGCTTGCCCGCGTGAACAAGTATTCAATCACGGCGCACTCGCGCGGATGGCTGGAGGATATGATGAACAGCCCGCTGTTTGCGGCGCTGGCGGTCAAGGACGACGATAAGTATGTCGGCGAAGCGATCATCACGGGCTACGGCAACGAAGGCAGCATCGTATCCATCTATACCGTTCCGCAGGTGAGAAGGCACGGCGTCGCGCTCGCGCTTCTTTCCGCCGCGCACGAGATGTTCATGTCGCAAGGGCTTGCTTTCTCGACCGCCAAGGTGTGGAGCAGGTTTATCCCCGCGACATATCTGTTCGAGAAGGCGGGGTATAAGAAGGCCGCGCAGTCCATGCTTTATCCCGGCGTTAACGTATAGCCGCGCTGCTTCCATTATTTACCAATTCATACGAGTTGACAACTTACGGCAATTAGCAATATAATTCCAATATATGGCATTGGAATTCGACATGCGGTTTCGACAGGATAACCGCTTATATAAAAAGATAGGTATAGAGATGCGCAGTAAAAGATTATCATTGTTGTGTTTGACGTTCACGCTCGCGGCGCTTCTTGCGCTTTCGTCCTGCGCGATAAATCCGCCGAGCTATATAGACGGCGGCGCGACTGCTGCGCCGACCCCGACTGTCTTTCCGGAGTCTTCGGTTACGCCCGCCCCCGTCTACACGGGAGGCGCGGTTATCGACGACCTCACGATAACCGACGAGCCGACGCTTGAACCGCAGACCACTCCCGCGGACGAAGCCACGCCCGAACCGCCCAAGGCGTCGGAGCCTGCAAGCCAAAACGTAGTAATACCGATAGACTGGGACAGCGACGTTAACAATATAGAATTGTATTATCCCGGCATGTCGTCGATGATGGGCTTCGTAGACGCGCCAATTTCCACAATCTTCGAGAACGCTATGGAAGCGATACTCGCGTCGGTCAGCCTCAAATTCCCCGCGGCGGACATCTCAATATACCGCTACTCGCAGCATGTCGATAAAGCCGACATGATTATTCCGCGCGAAACGCTTCTCACAATCATCGGCAATCCGTCGTTCTTCCGCGACGAACCGATGACCAAGCAACCCGACCGCGTGAAAGTGGACGGCAGTCAGCTTGCAATCCTTAACGAGAAGATGAACGAGCCGATAGAAAGCTTCTACGAACTGATTGAGTCTGCCGAGCCGAAGGTTGTGTCGGCTTCTAGCGGAACGGTCGTCGCGGTGGATTCCGTAGAACCCGGAAGTCTTTCAGTTATAGTTACGGACTTGCACGAGCTGCGCATAGACGACGGCAGACTGACGGCCGCTCTCAGCCAAAACATACTGAACCGAAACAGCACGATAGGCGTGTTGGCCGTGATGAGCGAATTCTCGGGATATGTCCCCGATGTAGGCGCGAACCGTACCTCGTTCGTCTGGGGTTCGCCGCCGACGGGTACTCTCGATTACACGCTGGACTTCACGGACTACAAGGTTGGAATATCCGTCGATCCGCAGACTCGCCGGGTTTTACCGCGTCCGTTCTACATAATCGTCATAGGCGGGCAGAACGCGGTGAGCGACGTTATTTCCATTCTGTCAGACAGGCTGTCGCGCGAGTTCAGCTCAAACAGGATATTCAGGATTGAGACCGCGCTTTACGGCAGCAACTATGTAAGCGAGGACTACGCGCTGTCGATGAAATATGTAACGGGGCAGGGCGTGACCGCAATGCCCGACGCAAGCGCGGCTTCCGGCGTGTCGCGCGTGGAGCTTAAGGCGGGGAATCAGGACAGGTTTCTTCAGTGGGAGATAGACTACAACGCGCATGCGTCCGACCCGCGGCTTGGCGGCTTCACGGCGAACGACTTCCTGTTTGAGGCGCGCGGCGCGAACGAATCGGAGAGCAGACCGCTTCAGGGAATGAGCTGGGCAGTCGACGAAGCCGTGCCCGGCAGCATAAAGATAAGCCTGCGTTTAGACCTGAACCGAGCCGCGCTTTCTTCCGGCGAGTATGAGATAAGCATATCAGGCGCGCTGACCGCGCCGAACACGATGCCCGGCATGGATTGGCTGGGGGACTACGGCTGGGACCCCGAAGGCGCGCAGATGCTCTCGATTGAGCGCGACGAGCTTCCGTTCAGCGGAGACAAAACCCTCAACCTTTCAAGGCTGCTGAACGCGCTGGGTCAGGCGCATGTGGCGCGAATCAGCCGCGCTCCGCTCGGAACGGTCTCGTTTAAGCTGGTTGTGTTCTAGACATACGCGGCGCTTCCTTTACAAATGATGATAGACGGGGGAACCTCTACGATGCAATACTTATACATTGCATTATAGAGTATAAAAGAGGATGTTTGTGAACAGATTTTATTCCACAATATGGCGTTGGATCCTTATAATCGCGGTGTACGCGCTGCTTGCGGTACCCGTCACAGGGCTTGTTATGCCGAGCGCTGGCGGGCAAGTGATAGAGCTGCCTATGCTGTTTCAGAGCGCGCTTAGGGCGGCCGCGTCGACGACGGGCTTTTTCCCCGACAATATGTATTACAGCGACTGGCAGTTCTGGCTTTCGGGCTATTCCACGAACGCGCTGATTCTTTCGTTCTCGCTCGTCATACTGTGGAACATAATCTACTCGCCGAACATGCTCGGCAGGAACCGCGAGCGTTCCGCAAGGCTGCTGTTCGTCGTATTTCTGATTCTTCACGCGGCGTCGCAGCTTGCGCTGCTGTTCTTCTACTTTACGACCGACATTCGCATGTGGCAGTTCGTCACGTCAAAGCCCGTCGCGGAGTGCGCGGTGCTGTTCATCCCGCAGCTTCTCGTCGTGCCGTTCATAGCTTCGGTGAAGGCGTTCTGCCCGTACAGAATCTATCACATGTTCCCTGTGTTCGTGAAGGTGCGCGCTGCGCTCGGGCTTCGCGTGTATTCTCATAAGAAGGCGGTCTGATTTTATATACTCTTATAAGAAGGCGGTTTGTTTTGAGTAGCTTGATATACTCGTATAAGAAGGCGGTTTGTTTTGAGCAGTAGTCACTTTCTTGTATTCTTAGGCGGAACGGGCGCGAAGTGCTGCGAGACGTTCGTGAACCTGCTGGCTTGCGGCGCCGTAGGCAGACGCGACCAGACGTTTCACATTCTGACCGCCGACGTTGACGCGACTAACGGCAACCGCAAGCTTGCGCTGGAGGCGATACGCAGGTATCAGGTTCTGCGCGGGCAGTTTCCCGCGTCCGGCGCGTACGCTGATAGCACGGCTTTCGCGAGCGAGATTGTCCACTATGACTGGCACATCCAACTGCCCAACGCGTACTCGTTCGCCGCGGGTCTTGACTGCCTGAACGCCATGCGCACACGCAACGACCCCGACGAGCTTGCGCTTATGCGGCTGTTCTACACGAACGACGAGATGGGCTTCGATTTCTCCAAGGAAGGCTTCCACGCCATTCCCGCTATCGGCGCGCCCGTCATGCAATATATACTCGCGGAGGGAATCGGCTCCGAACCGTTCTACAAATATGTGAGCATAATCCGCTCGGAGATAAGCGCGAACTCGCACCTGATTCTGACAGGCTCGATATTCGGCGGAACGGGCGCTTGCGGCATACCGTCGCTGATGCGCGAATTCAGGAACGCCACGCAAGACTACGCGCTGTCGGGTACGCTTCACACACACGCCGTTCTTCTTCTGCCGTATTACCATTTCATGGAGCCCGGCAAGGATAAGGTCGACGCGCAGAACATGCCGATGTCCGTTCAGGCGCGCAGGTTCTACTCAAACGCGCGCGGCGCGCTTGCGTATTACGGCGAGATGGAGAGGGAGCTGGGGTACGAATCGCTTTACCTTTTGGGTTCGCCGGTGGACTTCAACATGGGCGAGTATCACCCCGGTATGGAGAAGCAGCAGAACCCGCCGACGGTCGTCGAGTGGGAAGCCGCGCTCGCAATCGAGCATTGCGTGACGCAGCTTGAAGTTCCGACAGAAGCGAACACCTATCTGCACAGCGTCCTCGCGGGCGACGATTTGGATATGGCGCAGACCATCAAGGTCAATTGGGAACAGTTCTCCGCGCCGATCGGCAGGAAGGTCGCCGCGATGGTGCGCTTCTGCGCGGCGTACAACGGTTATTACAAGGACTACATCAATCGGAATGCGCGAAGGACGCGCGGACTGAAACCGTTCTTCAGCGAACTGATTCAGCCGTATCTCATCCAAGCGGAATCGGAGACGCAGGCTTTCGAGACGCTGTCCGCGTTCTGCGCAAGGTTCTGGCAGTGGGCGAACGATTCGTTCCGCCACGGCGCAATCACGCAGAATTGCTTGACTGAGCGCATGATGAACGCGAAGGGTTATCCGTTCCGCACGATTCCGAACTTGATTGCGCAGATGCCATCGCCCAAGTGGACGCACATCGAAGACGCGGTGTTCGACGGAATTCGCCCGTACCGCGGCGAGGACGCGCAAAGCCCCGAGATGAACGCGGGGTTGTTCCTGCACGGTTTGTTCGCGCACTGCGCTTTGTAGAGTAGATATCAGGAAAGCAGAATGCCGAAAATAAAGACGGATAACGGACCCAAAAGAATAATGATGCTCCCGCGCCTGAAAGAGGGGCATGGGATTCAGACGCCGGGAACGCCCGCGTTTACGCCGCGCCATAACGTGCTGAATCTGATAAGCCAGAGCATCGACGCGCAATCGGGCGCGGAGCGCGGACACTCGATACCCGACCTGTTCTCGCAGACGATGCAGTTCGAGTTTGACTTATCCGTGCGCAATCCCCGCGCGGTTGAGACGTGGCAGGGCATGATAGCCGCGATTCTGCTTGCGGACAGCGGCGCAATGCGGGTTCGCGCGATTGCGTTCGCGCAGCTTGTGAATTCGCCGTTCGTGCAGATTCTGAAAGACACGGGTTCGCGGCGCGGAATCGATTCGATTACGCTGTTTGAGGCGCGTCAGAAGGACGGCACATACAGCGCGATTGCGTTCCGCTTTGCCGATATGCCTACGATGATTTGCCCCGCGGCGCAGCTTTCAGGCTCGTATGACATTCATGTTCCTTGGATTGTGAACGGCGCGGCGGGCTGCACATTTGTTTCTCCGCGCGCGTTGGTTTCCGTCGACAACCTTCGCGACCAAGGCGTGGCGTTGAGGAACGAGATATACGCGTTGAGCCAACGCTCGATTCCCGCGTCCGAAAACAAGGACGGCTTGCAGCTTGCGCTCCTCAACGAATTCTTCAAGTCGCTGGACGCGCTCGGCGACGATATATCGGAGTATCCCGTCAACGAACGCGCGCGCGACGTTTTGTTCACGATTGAGCCGAGCGCGAGAACTCGTCCGTCCGCGGTGTTCACGGATAAGATTTGTCTGTTTAAGGAATCCGCGCGCTCAGTAGGGGATGGCAAGGAAGAAGACGCGCAGGGTTCGACGGCTCAAACGGAAGGCGCTGAATACAATACCTGCCGCGCGCGCCTCAAGGATTCGATGGAGATTATCGGAAGCGGCATAAACAGTTGGCGCGCGCTTATTCCGATAAGAGCGTCGTACGCAAGGCCGCTTGAGAAGGAATTCCTTGCGGGGAATCTGCGCGTTTCCATGCGTTTCCGTTACGGTTCCATCGAAGTGAATCTGCTGGGGCGCAATAATGAGTCGCTGGAATTCAAGCGGTACAGAATGCAGGATATTCTGAACCTCACGAACACGCGCCCCGCGGCGCAGGTCGCGGTTTGGCCCGGCGCGAAGCTTGCGGGCTGGAAACGTTATTATCTTCTGCAGAACATCGAGGCGCAGATGCTGCCGATAGTCGCGTCCACGCTTGACGGTCAAGGCGGCGGCGCGGAGGTCTGCCTGCTGGACGGCATGCCCGACTGCCTTACGTTCTCATTGTTCAACGTGGAAGTCGGTCTGCTGTTCCCGAAATATGAGACCGTCGTGAACAAACAGCTTCGCGAGATAAACGTCGGCTTCGACTTCGGAACGACAGGCACGACTGTCTACAAGTACGACCCGTCTATCGGAATCGCGTCCCCGATGTCCTTTGCGAAGGACGGCAGTCTGTTTGTTTTCGGCAGGGAAGAAGCGTCGGAGTACGCGTTCACGTCGCTGTTTGTGCCTGAGAACATCGCGGACAGGGCGACGCACTATTCGCTCCTGCGGCGCAAAGCGGAACCGCTGTCGGAAGGACACTCGCTCATCCAAACCGCCATTCCGTTTATTCTGCAAAACGGGCATAAACCTCACAATGCCGAGTACTGCGCAACACAGGGCAGGCACATATCCGATCTTCTGCGCGACGTTTCGGACGACCTGAAGTGGAGCGCGGTCGGAAGCGATAAGCTTCGCGCGCACTTGTTCCTCGAACAGTATTTCATGATGTGTCTGTGGAACGCCGCGGTGTCGAACGCTTCATACGTTCATTGGCGCGTGTCGTATCCGCTCGCGATGACTCTCAAGCAGCAGGGCGATTTCACGTCGAAGGTGCGTTCGATTATCGCGGGGCTGTGCGCGGGCTGTTATAAAACATTGTTCGACGTGAACTTCTGCAGCGAGTCGGAAGCCGTGGGCTTCATGCTGATGGACAACAATATTCAGGTGAAATACCTTGAGGGGCTTGTCGTGAACGACGAGTCGGGCTTCTTCTGCATAGATATCGGCGGCGGCACGACGGATTACTCCATATGGAAGAACCGCAGGCTGATTATCCAGTCGTCGCTCAAGTGGGCGGGCAACGCGATTCTTTGCGACACGGTGACGCGCGAGAACCACGGACACGCGCCGCGGCGCAATCTGCCGGACTCGTTCTTCCGCGGCGGCGCCGACGGAGAAAACAAAGCCGCGCTGACGGAAGCGCTGGAGGCGGGGCGACCCGACGAGTTCCGCCGCGTGTGGAACGTTCTGGCGGACGACATATCAGACTCGATAAAGGGCTTGCACCGCACGGAAACGCCGCTGCTCAACTACATGAACATCATTCGCTTCAATCTGTATCTCATCTTCTACTTTGCGGGAAGGATGGCGAGAGAGGCTGTTCTGGGGCTTAAGCCCGACGGTTCCGAGGAGAGCATACTGGTGCTCGGCGCGAAGGGGCAGCCGCTGCCCGTCGCCTTGCTCGGCAACGGCGCGAAGATGCTTAACATGCTTTACGACGACGTCGAGTTCAGCGGGAGCGCGAAGGGCGCGGAGGGAAGCTTTGCGCGGCGCGAGCGCAGAAACCTTTCCGTCTGCGAAGAAGAGAAGGGTCGGCTGCTTCGCGCGTTCAAGGTCGGATGCGGAAAAGTTGACATAGAAGCCGTGATAGTCGAGCCGTTCATGCCTAAGCAGGAGACGGCGCGCGGGCTCGCGCTCGCGCCCGAGGCGTTCCTTCTGCAGCGCGCGAACACCATCGCGACCGACGCGACAACCAACGATTGGCCGCAGCGCTGCGCTTACGAGATAGACGACGACGGCGTGGTCTATCAGACGATGACCGAAGGCTTCCGCGAACTGATTGAGGAGAGCTTCCTCGCGCTTCGCGAGGCGCTGGACGGCGACGACGAGCTTCGCGAATTCTTGGGGACGCTGTTCGACCCGCCGACGGGCACGGACAAATACAGCCTGGAAGCGTACTATCGCTTGATTTGGCTGACGGGAATGCGGCAGAACCCCGAACCGACGCTCCCCGGACAGCCGCTGCCGCCGCGCAACACCAACGCCGGCCGCTTCGTTGAGATTCTTTCGCTGATGAACAGGATAATGCGCACCGCGGAATGAGGGGTCGACCTGTTTATACTCCATAAGGCAGCGCGTGAGTATTGTAACGTCTTTTATACTCCATAAAGCAGCGCGTGAGTATTGTAATGTCTTTGTACGACCGATAAACGGGAGGATTGCATAAAACACATGAATAAAAGGAAACTTACAAAGGAGAGATTCCATATAAATGTGATTATGACAATCGTCTTGTTTGAGGAGACAGAATGCCGACAGTTCCATCGGAGTCATCGGGCATGGTGATGGCTTCCGCGTTTATTTCGGGCATGGCGCTCATTGTTCTGATAGTCGTACTGACGTTGATCATTCGCGGCAACAGGCAGGATCAGGTGCTTGAGACGTGGATATCGCGCGAGTTTTCAAGACTGCACGAGTCGATGGATTTGCTTCGCAATCAGGTTTTGGTGCTTCAGCAGCAGATAAGCGCGACGGGCATTGCGCAGGCGCAGCCGCCGAGCAACGCGCTTCCGCCGCCGGGCGGTCGGCAGACGATGTATGAGCAATACATGCCTGAAGCCGGAAGGGGCGAATCCGCGGCTCGCCCGAAGTTATCGACGCCGCGCGCGAACGTATCGGCGCCGCCTGCGAACCGGGGATTCGTCCCCTCGACGCCGCGCGAAAGGGCTTTGCCAGCCGAGGTGAAGCATGTGATGCGGCTCATCAATGAGCAGCTTGCGCAGGGCGAGCCTTTCCATATGGAAGAGCTGCTAAATCGCGCGGTTCCCAGAATGAACGTCGTCAAGCTGTCGCAGCGCGCGACCGATAGCTGGTCGACCGCGGTCTTGCTGGACGCGGGCGACGCGTACTTCGCGCTGGCGGATAACACGCAGGCTTTTCTTTTTCCGTGCGAGGAGCGGTTCAACGCGGCTTGCGACCCAAGCGCGCTGTTCGACGGAGCGCGGACGGACGTTCGGATACATAATTTTCAGAAGCCGGGTATTCTGGCGAAGACAAGCGACGGAGCGTGGCAGCTAATCGAAAGGGGCCGCGTTCAAATGAGGTAACATGAGGAAGATAATTTATATACTTCTTGCACTCGCGATAATAGTGTCGCTGTTTGCGAACGCCGCGCTCGCGGATTGGAGTTCGCCTTCCGCGAATCAGGCTCTGTATGAAGCCCAGTACGCGGAGCAGATAGATTCGTTCACGCGCTTGCGCTACGGCAGCGAGAGCGCGGTGGTGAAGCGTGTCAAGCAGCAGCTTTCGGACCTTGGGTTCTTCACGGGAAGAATAGACGAGAATTACGGCAAGACGCTGGTGAAAGCGTCCGCGGTGTTTTGTCAGCAGATGCGCATAACGGGCGGCGGCAACGAGATAAGCCAGCTCGTTCAGGCGATGCTTGCCGACCCGTCAAGTATGCCGCGCGCGATTTCGCCGGGAATAAACATATACGAGTATTCGCGCAGCGGCGACCAATCCGCGTACGCGCCTTACAATTACGCGCAGATGACTACGAAGAACAAGCAGGCGCAGGCGAACGTCGGCTTCAGCGGAAGCGTGGTTAACATTGTGAACGTCGGTTCCGTTCAGTATATGATTCTTAAGATGCTGACTGACGAGCAGATTGTATATGTGACATATCAGCCGCTCCCGCGCACCACGCGCTTTCAGGTTGGCGACACCGTCGCCGTTCTCGGCGAGACAAACGGGTTCGGCTCATTGGAGCCGGAGGGCTTCGCGCAAGAGCGGCTTTGCGTAACCGCCGTGCGCGTGGGGTATAAGTAGGAAGCGCCCACGCAGGGGTTTCCTATCGGCAGTAACACGGGTACTGAATAGGGCGGGCGACCGAGGACGGTCGCCCCTACAGATTTCAACAGCCTCCACGATTGAACGCAGACAAACCCCTGTAGGGGCGACCGTCCTGGTCGCCCGCGGTTTACAGTATTCTCCCGTTGCATCTCCTACCTCCTGATTCCTCATTAATTGAATCCCAATCGGAGTATTATGACGATAGAACAAGCGCGGGAAATATTACTCAAATATAACAAAGAAGCGTTTCACCTGCTTCTCGCGGACGTGGTTTCGGGCGCGCTGCGTCACTTTGCGAAGGAACTCGACCCCGGCAACGAGGAATACTGGGCGGTCGTGGGGCTTCTGCATGACGTGGACTTTGAGCTGTATCCCGATATGCACTGCGTGAAGGGCGAGGAGATTCTGCGCGGAGAAGGCGTGGACGAGCGGATAATCCGCTCGTGTATGTCGCACGGCTGGGGTCTTACAGGCGCGAAGTATGAGCCTGAACTCATCATGGAGAGGGTGCTGTTCGCGGTCGACGAGCTGACGGGCTTGATTGGCGCGGCCGCGCTGATGCGTCCGTCAAAGAGCGTTCAGGATATGGAAGTGTCGTCCGTCAAGAAGAAATTCAAGGATAAGAAGTTCGCGGCGGGCTGTTCGCGCGACGTTATTCTGGACGGCGCGCAGAAGCTCGGGTGGACGTTGGACGAGATTATCGGCAAGACCATTGAGGCGATGAAGACGGTTGATGAAATGAAAAATTAAGAATGAAAAATGAAGAATTAATGGTTCAGACTGTTGACAAAAGCCCACAGGCATTGTAAAGGGCGGGCGACCGAATCCCACCCCGCCAAATCTGCGGATTTGTCGG
>JAITHB010000075.1 GCA_031280145.1 Oscillospiraceae bacterium
CCGACAAATCCGCAGATTTGGCGGGGTGGGATTCGGTCGCCCGCCCTTTACAACGCCTGTGGGCTTTTGTCGACAGTCTGAGGAACGCTTACGCGTTCCCCGGGGTCCCCGACAAATCCCCGGGGTCCCCGACAAAACCGCAGTTTTGTTGGGGTGGCTCGGCAGATTTGTCGGGGTGGTTCAACGGATACGCGCGACCTCCGTCCGCGCGCCGCAGCGGAATCACCGCCATAACCGCGGTCGGCACAAGCTCAAATCCAAGCCAGAAAAGCGGCAATACATATACCGTATAATAGATATTGTTTATATCGGACCGTCTGAGTATCACGGAAGAAACGCTGACCAGCAGGCTTGCCGGCAGATACACCCGATTCAAGTTACGAATCCCGAAAATCTCCGCCAATCCCTGACACACCGCGTATATGCAGAACACCGTCTTGATGAGCGCAAGCATAATCAGAATCACGGCGTGCAGGCTCTCCGAGCGCGCGATGGATGAAAACGAATCCACCATGCGATAAACCTCGACAGACGGCAGCGCGACGTATGTCAGAAGCTTTCCCATTATCGAAATATCGCGCAGATGAATAACGGTGACGACCACGCAAGTAAACAGCGCCACATAAAACCACGGGCGAATACCCATTCCCTTTCCGACGGGCGAAGACAGCTCGCGTTTTTGATTCGCTTCCTGCGTTTGATTGTTTCCCCTGACAAGCGGCAGTATACTGAACATCGTCAGCACCTCGCCGAACGGAACGGCTCCCGCAACAACCGCGCTTCTTACATATGTGGTTATCGGCAGTTGAAACACGGGCAGCAGGTTGCCTAAGTCCATCTTGCCGAGCGACTGTATCAAGCTGCACACAAGAAGGAACATAGCAATAATGAGTATCAGCGGTTGAATCCTGATGAACGAAGCCACGCCTTTCCAAAGAATATACGCGGCGGCAAGCGAACTCACCGCAACCACAAAAAAGTACGGCGACCCTTGCAGAAGAAACGAAGAGACAAAGTTTCCAATCTCCATAAGGTTGTGGCTTGCCAGCGAAAGAAAGAATATCAGATACAGCGCTGAGACCAGCTTTCCGAAAACCTTGCCCATCGCGGCTTCCGCCATCTGAAACAGATTCATCGAGGGATACTTCGACGCGAGTCTGCTGTAGAGAAACATCATCGGAACATACGCTGCGAAACCGATTATGCCTATAAGAAACGATTCGTTGCCTGTCACCTGATTGATAAGACCCGAGCGCATTACCGTGCCCAGCGCGAAGCAGCAGCATGACACGCCCCATTCCGACGTGGTTATTCCCTCGTTCGCTGCGGCAATCATTCAGTCACCCCTCCCGACGTCAGCGATTTCTGCGACGCCCCCATCAACAACATGCTGACTTGCAGATCGACGTCGATCGGAACGTCCGTAAACGCGGCGCTCCACCCTCCGTCAAGCCTTGCGTATTCCTTCGGATACTTCTGATACGCAAGCTGCCCGACGCCAAGGAAGTCCGTGTTCAGCTCGCGCGCCTTGTCAATCGCAAGCTCAATCTTGCGGAGCAGCTCGTCTCCCGCGTAGTCGGACAACCGTTTCGCGGCGGTGGTGTCGAATATGTCGTCCGCGAACGTAGTCGATACCACTTGGCACTCGACGCTGACGGACAGCGACGCGCCGAACTTCCCGTTCTCAAAGCGGATTCGCATATCTGATTCCGCGGAGGAAATCATGAACTCCGCCGTCTGCCCGCCGCGCTCAATCACGATAAGCCCGTTGTCGAACACTCCGTTGATGATGTGCGCGCCGAATATCTCGTCGCTCTCAAGCACGCCTACCATCCTGTTTTTCTTGAAGACGGCGAGACCCGTTATCCGCGCCTTGCGCTCGCCCGCGCCGTCCAAAAAGGTGTCTATGATGGGAATCAGCGGCTGCCGCGCGACGCTCAGCAAGTCGCGCGTAAGCTCGAACACCGAAACCGCGTACGCCTTGTCGGTATACTTGTGGTTTGTCGCAAGCCCCGCAAGCTGAACCGCGGGCATTGATTCCAAATAAGTGCTTTCGGAAAGGACGTCCAGCGCGGTGTCCGCCGCGATGAAAACGGGGATGGTCATGCGCCCCTCCTCGTTGCGGAGGAAGTATTCAAGAACGGGAGTGATATCGTCTTCCGCGACTTCTCTTCCGATAATCAGAGCCTCGCACTGCTTCATGAATATCTGCCGCGAGGTCATGTTTGAAAGCTTCGCGAGCGCGGAGTATACCGCGTTTCCTTTCTCATGCGCGTTGAAGGACGCCGTGTCGGAATCGCCGCTCCCGCCCGACGCGCCCGCGCGAAGCACCGCGGGGCGCACAACCTGCACCGTCACCATATACTTATCGTCAGACGCTTTGCCGTCCGCGTCCGACGCGTCAACGCCTATCGCCATGACGATCGCGAGCTTGTTAAGCTCCACGCTGCCGTTGCATCCGCAGGCAAACAGAATCGTTGACAGAACCATAACGAGCGCGAGTATCCTTCTAATCATCTGTACCACAGCTTTCTTAACCCCACTCGTTTCCTGTCAGGCGAACCTATCGACACGGGGCGTTCGTTAAGCTTCCACGACGGCGCGAGGAAGAGCATGTCGCGCATATCCTTGCCGACAAACGGCGCGATAGGCGAAGCGAACATCACGCCGAACGAGCGCAGCGACGCGACGTATACAAGAAGGCAAATCACGCCTATCACCATGCCGTAAAGCCCGAAGAACCCGCCCAGGAAGAACAGTACCCACCGAAGAAGCGTGCACGCGTTGGAAAGGTTCGGCACGCTGAACCCGCACACACCCGTCAGCGCCACGATAATCACGACAGGCGCGCCGACGATTCCCGCGGCGATTGCGGCCTGCCCCATAACCAGCGCGCCGACGATGCTTACGGCCTGCCCGATGGGCTTTGGCAGGCGAATTCCCGCCTCTTTCAATATCTCGAATATCAGCAGCATTACAGCCATCTCGACGACAGCGGGGAACGGCAGCCCTTCCGCGGACGCCGCGACCGTGAACAAAAGCTGCACCGGTAAAAGCTCCTGATGGAATGTTATCACCGCGACAAAAAGGCTCGGCGCAAGCAGCGTCAGCGCAAACGACAGGAACCTTATAAGCCGCAGGAACGTGGCGTACGCGGTTCCGACAAGATAGTCTTCGGGCGTGGCGAAGTTCTCCATGAAGAGCATCGGCACTGTCAGAACGAACGGAGTGCCGTCCGTAATAATCGCAACCCTGCCTTCCATAATCTGCGCCGCGATTACGTCGGGCTTCTCCGAATAGTTAATCGTCTCGAACACGGAATACGGCTGGTCTTTCAGAAAGTCCTCAATCGTGCCGTTGCCGTTCACAATGTCGACGTCAATCGCGGAAAGCCGCGCCATCACCTCGTCGACTATACCCTGCGCGACGACGCCGTCCACGTATGCGACGGCGACGTTCGTTTTGCTTCTTCGCCCGACCTGCGTAAGCTCAATCTTGAATTCGGGCGCTGCAATCCTGCGCCTCAGCAGCGACGTGTTCGTGCGAAGCGTTTCCGTGAAGCCTTCGCGGGGACCGCGAACGACTGTCTCCGTCTGCGGCTCGCTGACCGAACGCTTATCCCATCCGCGAGCGTTCATTATGATTGCGCCAGCGAACCCGTCGGCAAGAAGCATAACGTCGCCGTGGAGCATTCTGTTCAGCGCGGCTCCGAAGTCCGTCTCTATCGCGGCGTCGCTTGAGACGAGGTATGCGCCGCGTATCTCGTCGAGCGAAGCCGCGGGGCGCGAACCCTCCGCGCAGAGCACGAGCGGCATGACGGCGTTCTGCGTTATCATTTCCTGCTTCACAAGACCGTCGATGAACGCGACCGCCGCGCCGCCCGAAATTGCGGGCGAAGTGAATTCACGCAGAACAAAATCGTGGCTGCGCGCCATAATCTGTTTGAGCGCTGCCGTGTTGTCCGCAAGTTTCTCGGAAAACTCCGTTTCGGATGCTCGGTTATTATCATTCATGTTGTGTATTGTTTCCAAAATTGCCTGCGATAAACCAATACCGACGGGTTTTGTTTCACACATCCGCATGTCCCGCATAAAGTGTAACAGACATTGTATAATTATATCAGAAGAAAGAAGGATAATCACATGAAACATGAACCGCCATACATAAGACAGAGGGGATTCGCAGGCTCGCGCCTGCCGCAAGGCTTAGAATCAGTTTCTCCGAATATAGTTACGAATCATAATAGTTATATGGGGGGGCGGGCGGGCCCCCCCGGGGGGGGGGGGTGTGGGTTGTTGGGGGGGGGGGGGGGGGGGGGTGGGTGGGGGGGGGGGGGCGCGC
>JAITHB010000113.1 GCA_031280145.1 Oscillospiraceae bacterium
GACGCGGAGCTTTGACCTGTCGTGCCGCAGTCTGTTTCGTCCCATACCGCGCGCATACAGTTGGAGAGACTGTCTCCTACGGGGAGGGTGTGGGCGTCGGGGTCGATTGGGTCGCCGCAGAGTTCAGATGCAGTGCAATCAATTGGGCTCGGCGTGGTTGTGGAATCGGCGTCGTCGTAATAGTTATCTGAGAAAATATCCTCTGCTCCGCCATTTAAGCCAATCATCCAGTGCGTTATAGATGTGGAGCCTAAGAGGTTTTTTATTCTCACATAATTGTTGGATACCTCTTTAGGATAAGTAACCGAGGTGGAAATAGTGCCGATTAAGCCACCCATGTTACCGCCTGTTGTGTCGGTGGTTTCGATTTTGTTTGCGCATACGCGGTTGTTTGCAACATAGGAATTGGCGGGCCTGGAATACTCGCCGCCGATAATTCCGCCTGCAATAGCTATAGCGGTAACATCACCTAAATCATCATTTTGAGTAATGTTTATCGTACCATAAACTTCACTGTCAACGTATCCGATGATTCCTCCCGCGCTATATCCGAAAACAGTGCAGATATTTACGTTGTTTGAAACCGTTATGAAAGTACCGGCTGCTGCAGATGAAATACTTCCGATGATTCCGCCGCTTAAATAGACAGCCGTACTTTTATCCGTGCCTATATAACCTGAATTGATGTTATCCAATATTTCAGACGATTCCTGTACTATTGCCGATATACCGGCTAAAGTAGAAGTGAAGGCAGCGGATTCGTTTAACAATCCGCTGTTTTGGCAAGATATAACCCGCGATGAAACCGTTAAGCCGGTTATACCTCCTGCGTTTGTTCCTTCGATATCGCCGGTGTTTTTGCAGGAATAAAGCGCGCCGGTTGTCGCTGCCCCCGCAATTCCCGCAGCGTAAGCATCTGCATGGTTATTCGTTAGATCCGCATTGTTTGCGCAGCTTATGAATTCGCATGAAACAGCCTCGCCCGCGACACCGCCGCAGTAATCCGCTTCGGCAGCGCTGATTCTGCCGCTGACCGTTATTTTCGAGAAACTACAGTTTGCAGCGTGACCCGCAATTGCTCCGGCAACAGAATAAATGCCGATATCGTCATTTATCGCGGTAAACACTTGCAGGTTGTCAATGTCCGCATAACCGAGATTAATGAACAGCGGTTCGGTCAACGGTTTCTTCTTGCTTCCAATGCGATGACCGTTGCCGTTTATCTTTATGCGGGCGGCGGCGGTTCCCAAAAGGTCTTTGGAGACCCACGGCCACGTTGTGGGGTCGTCGGTCTTGATATCGATGTTATCCACCAGATTGTATTCGCTATCGAGCGTATTTTGAATGACGAACGCGTCGTATAATTCTTTCCATGTAGATATGTTAACCATATTTATCTCCTTATCACATCTTTAGATATTTTTAGTTTGACATAATCAATGTATGGAAGATGCTTGCTGATGTGAGGGAGAGGTGGTTTATTATTTGGCGATGGTGCGGGATACAAATGAACAATTAAGAATGAACAATGAACAATTGATAGTTGAGGTTCGGTTTTGTAGGTTTCCTCTCCTAACATTCAATTGTTCATTGTTCATTTTTAATTGTTCATTCTGCTCTATTTTCCCGTCTCCGCGTTGACAAGAAGGTTGCGGCAGCCGTACATCACGCCCAACGCGACGGGGATTGTGATTATCACGCCCGCGAGCAGAGCCGTCGCTTCTATATTGTGGAATAGGGTGAAGCCTGTGACGGAGACCGCGATTACCGCGGCTATGCCGGGTATCAGCAGCACTATTTCCATTATGAAGAACAGCGTCATCTCCAACCAGCGCGGCACCACGTTGCTCCACACGTTTGTGACCAGCAGGTTGCCCGAGATGAACATTACCGATAAGACGGCGCGCGTCACGATGAGCAGGATTATCATGAGCGGCGGCAGCTCCATAATGACGCCCAGCGCAATCCAGATGATTACGGAGGAGACGAACTGCGTGATAAGCGACCGCGCGAGCAGCCAGAACAGCTTGCGGAACGGCGTTTCGGGAATTAGATACGCGTATGGCGACAGAAGCTCGCGCACCCATCTGGCTTGCGTGGTGAAGACCATCTGCATATACAGCCCGCTTGCGAGAACCGCAATCCAGCCGCCCTCGAACCGCATGAACAAGCCCATCAGTATCATGAAGCCTATCTCGATAAGCGTGAACTTGTCTATAAGCAAGGCGCTGGCGCGCTTCTCTTCCAAACCGAACTTGTCGTAGAGAGCTTTCGCGCCTTCGCTCGTTATCGAGCCGCGAACCTTTTTTGCGCGTTCGGATACGTTTTCGGAAGCGAGCTTGCCTTCCTTCGCCCTGTCCTTCAAGGCTTGCGCGTTCTCTGTCGCGCCCAGTATGTCCTCGTAATAATCCTTCTGCACGAAGCGCAGCGTGACTACTATCAGTATGAACGCCGCGACTGTTATTATGAGGTAAATCCAATTTGGGGTATTAGCAATCACGCTCGACGTGAACGCCGCCATCCAGCCCGCGAGCGGGAACAGCTTCACCGACCACGCGGAGGAGAGCGCGCCGACCGCGTCGAGCACCGGCGTTCCGCCGATTGCGGCTGTCGCTATGCGGATTACGGGTTCGAGAAGAAGAAGCGCGACGACCGCGATGAACAGTTTGTTCGCAATCTTGCGCCTTGCGTCTGACGCGCTTGACAGAACATACAGAAGCATGGCGGTGAGCGTCGCGCTAAACACCGTCAGCGAGTAGCCCAGTATGATGAGCAGCAGGTGACCCATCTCAATGCCGTAAACACCGTGCATCCAACTGTATTGGAAGATGAAGAAGAAGCCTACCATAACGGAGGTCGCGAGCTGCTGGATGATTCCGTATATGAGTATATAGAACGGGTCTACAGGCGCGGTGAACAGCATGTTCACGTCCGCCATCGAGAACATCGTGGAACCCTTGTGCAGTCCGCTTGAGGTCATCAAGATGAATATCAGCATGTAGACCGCCGCGAGAATAACCGCGAACTCCGACTGCGGGCGGGTATCGCCCATCTCTTGGCGCTGCAATCCGCCCGACCACAGAACCAGAACCAGCAGACCGACGAAGACGAGCGTCAGAATCAGCTTGCCGGGGCTTTTTATGTAGTTTTTGAGCATACTGCGGATCTTGAGCTTCAGAAGTGTCCCTATAACACTCATTTACCGCCACCGCCTTTTGTTCCCTCCGTGATTGCGAAGAACAGCGACTCCAAGTCCGCTTGGTCGCGGCTTGAGATGGACGCTGCCACCTTGCCTTTCATAAGGATGTGCGCGTCGTCCCATATGCCCTCGACGCTCTCTATCATATGCGTGGAGATGAACACCGCGGCGCCGCTCTGCTTAAGCTGCGCGAACATCTGTTTGAGTTCCTTTATCGCGTGCGGGTCAAGCCCGACCATCGGCTCGTCGAAGATGATAAGCTTAGGGTCGCAGGCGAGCGCGCACATTATCGAAACCTTCTGCTGCATTCCTTTGGAAAGCTCGCGCCCTAATTTGTTCTTGTTCTCCGTCATCTCGAAACGTTCGAGCAACTCCGTTTCACGGGCTTGATACGCGTCGTCAACCGGAAGCCTGTACGCCTTGCGGATGAATTGCAGATGTTCCGTTACGGTGAGAAGGTCGTATACCGCGGGCATTTCGGGAATGTAGCCGAGCAGACGCTTTGCGGGAAGCGACTTGTTCGCGTGTCCGCCGATCAAAATTTCGCCCTCGAAGCGAATCAGCCCCGCAATCGCCTTGATGAGCGTTGATTTGCCCGCGCCGTTGGGACCCATCATTACGGTTATCTTTCCCGCGTCGGCAGTCAATGAGACTTCGTCGTTTGCGAGCGTCTTTCCGTATTTTTTTATAACCTTTACTACTTCGAGCATAATATGTTTGTTTCCTCCGTTGGTTGATGATGGGATTGTATCAAAACGGGGTTTGTATGTCAAAAATAATGCGGTGCTTATTTCGGTTGATTATCGCATATAATGAGGACATGATGAAGATGACGTTACAATGCGCGGGCGTGGGCAAGCGGAGTATAAAAAGGACAATATATATGAAAAAGATTTGCGCCGCACTGGTTATCATTTCCCTTATGTTGTATAATGCTGCTGTGGGCGAGACAGAGTTCGTTGATATCGCGGCGGCAAAGCTTTCTTCCGCGAAGTCCGCGTGTATACTGGAAGAGGTAAGCGGGCGGGTTCTGTTTGAATGGAACGCGCGCGAGAGACTTCCGATGGCCAGCACCACCAAAATTATGACGTGTCTGCTCGCGCTGGAGAATTCCAGCCTTGACGATATTGTGACGACGAGCAAGAACGCGTATGGTCAGCCGGGTACGTCTATTTACCTGCTGCTTGGCGAGACGCTTTCGATGCGCGACATGCTGACCGGTCTCATGCTGGCTTCCGGGAACGACGCCGCCGTGGCGATTGCGGAACATGTCGGCGGGACGCTTGCGGGCTTCCTCGACATGATGAACGCGCGCGCGCAGTCGCTCGGCGCGTATGACACGCATTTCAACAGCCCCAACGGTCTGCCGACCGACGACCACTATACCACGGCGTACGACCTCGCGCTCATCACGCGCGAAGCCATGAAGCACCACGTGTTCCGCGAATTGGTGAGTACGCAGCGCGCCACGATTCCTTGGGCGGAACACGATTACGACCGCGTTCTGACCAACAAGAACAGGCTGCTCTCCGATTATGAGGGCGCGACGGGCGTGAAGACGGGCTTCACGAACGCTGCGGGGCGGTGTCTCGCGTTCGGCGCGGTTCGCAATGGCATGGAAGTGGTCGGCGTGGTGCTGAACTGCTCCGATTGGTTTGACGAATCCATGCGTTTGATGGATAAGGTTTTCGGTGAATTTACGATGCTGTCGCTGCTGCGCTCGGGCGACCCCGTTCGTTCCGTCGACATAACGGACGGCATAGAACCGACGCTGCCGCTTATCCTGAAGGGCGATTTAGAAGCGCCGTTCGGTTTGACGGAATCGCCTAATATTCGGCTTGTGATACCGGATAGCGTGCGCGCGCCGATCAAGGCGGGCGACACCGTCGGATTGGTTAGGCTGTACGCGGGCGACGCGGTCGTTCAGGAGCGCGAGGTGATAGCCGCGCGGTCTGTCGAACAGCGGTCGTTCCTCGGGGGAATACGGCAGATTTTGAGGCATTGGCTGATGTTAACGTGAACCACCCCGACAAATCTGCGGATTTGTCGGGGACCCCAGTGAAGGATGGAATCAACATAGATAATCCGAAAATTCGTTTGCAGAAATACCTTGCGAACTGCGGCGTCGCTTCGCGCAGACACGCGGAGGAGCTGATAGCGCAAGGACGCGTGCGCGTCAACGGCGACGTTGTGACGCAGCCTGGCAGCACGGTTGTAGATGGAGACACCGTTCTGCTGGATGGCAATCCCGTTCTGCCTGAAACGCGCAAGGTCGTTATACTTTATCACAAACCATACGGTGAGATTAGCTCCGCGTCAGACCCTGAAGGGCGTCCCACTGTGCTGGACAAGTTCAGGGACTATGGTGTGAGGCTTTATCCTGTCGGCAGACTGGACTGGGACAGCGAAGGCGTTCTTCTGCTCACCAATGACGGCGAGCTCGCGAACCGCATGACACACCCCAAGTTCATGATAAAAAAGACTTATCTCGCGAGGGTGGACGGTCACATATCGGACGACGACCTTGCGCGGCTTCGGCATGGCGTTATGCTTACGGATGGGCAGACCAATCCCGCGGAGGTGCGCGTAATTCAAACTACGGAGGCTGAAACCGTTGTGCTGATAACCATATCGGAGGGACGCAATCGGCAGATACGCAGGATGGCGGAAGCCGTGGGGCATAAGGTGATGAAGCTTAGGCGCGTTCAATTTGGATCGGTCAATCTGGGCAGCTTGAAGCGCGGTGAATGGCGGGAATTGTCGCGGGCGGAGATAGAGAACCTGTAGGGGCGATTGTTGGTTGCCCGCCTGTATCGCGTATAATTGTTACGTCGTAGGAGGGACGTACGCGTAACAGGCGGGCGATTAGAAATCGCCCCTACAGCCTAAATAATTAATTTACAGGTGGTATATATGTCTAAAATAAAGATGGTGAACCCGATTGCGGAACTGGACGGCGACGAGATGACGCGCATTCTGTGGCGGCTAATCAAGGACAAGCTGCTGCTTCCGTTTGTTACATTGAACACGGAATACTATGACTTGGGGCTTATGCACCGCGACGAGACGGGCGACCAAGTGACCATTGAGGCAGCCAACGCCATCAAGCGGCTCGGCATAGGCGTGAAGTGCGCGACGATTACGCCCAACAAGCAGCGCATGGAGGAATACCGTCTGCGCGAGATGTGGTCAAGCCCGAACGCTACGCTCCGCGCAATGCTGGACGGCACCGTGTTCCGCGCGCCGGTCGTTGTGCCGAACATTCAGCCGTCAGTGCGCACGTGGAAGAAACCCATCACTATTGCGCGTCACGCGTACGGCGACGTATACAAAGGTGTGGAAGCGCGGGTTGATTGCGGCGAAGCGTTTCTCTCAATCGGCGACAGCAAGATAAAGATTCACGACTTTATACCTTCACCGCAAAGTACTTTGCAGGGCGAGAATAGTGGGGCCGGAATTGTTCAGGCTGTCCACAACACCGACGCTTCCATCATGTCGTTCGCGCGCGCTTCGTTTGAATACGCGCTGTCGGTCAAGCAGGACTTGTGGTTCGCGACTAAGGACACCATCTCCAAGATTTACGACCACCGCTTCAAGGACATCTTTCAGGAAATATACGACGCGGAATATAAGGAGCGCTTCGCTAAGGCGGGTATCAATTATTGGTACATGCTGATTGACGACGCCGTCGCGCGCGTTATCCGCTCCGAAGGCGGCTTTGTTTGGGCGCTGAAGAACTACGACGGCGACGTGATGAGCGACATGATTTCCGCGGCGTTCGGCAGTCTCGCCATGATGACCAGCGTTCTTGTGTCGCCATTTGGGCAGTTCGAGTATGAGGCCGCGCACGGCACCGTCACGCGCCACTATTACAAGTATCTCAACGGCGAGACGACCTCTACGAACCCAATCGCGACCATATTCGCGTGGACAGGCGCGCTACGCAAGCGCGGCGAACTGGACGGTTCTTCAGAACTTGTCGCGTTTGCTTGCAAGCTTGAAGCGGTTTGCCTGAAGACCATTGAAGATGGATATATGACGGGGGATTTGGCGGGGCTTGCGGTGAATGACGTGAAGCGGGTTTTGTCGACGGAAGGGTTTTTAGATGAGGTGGCGGGGAGAATGCAGGGATAAGGTAAAAGGTATAAGGTATAAGGTAATACACGGTCAAGCAGCTGATACCTTATACCTCGTACCTTATACCTTGTACCTTGTACCTTATACCTTGTACCTTTTACCTAATCGGAACACTATGCTCATATAGGTGTTCGGGGGCTATGTCTGTATCTTCATCCCAGACGACGGTTCCATATTCAGCCCTCGCAAGCATAAAGAAGGCAGGGTTGTTAAGCTTCTGACATATGGGTTTGTCAAGAAGCGGGCGCGCGTTGTACACTCGCTTTTCGCCGTTCGCAAATGTTAGAAGCAAAGTATAGTCCGCGTGTGCTTTAACGTCTTTTACTATCCAAACAGGAATGTTCATAATGATAGAATAACCTAATACCTAAGGTTTGCGTTTATACGGCACCTTGCGCGCCGCAGGCTTCTTTGCGTAACTTTCCCTCGGGAACACCACCGCCGCCGTGGCGGATGTGGCTTGCGCGACGACGCTTGCGGCAAGCTTGCGCGCCGCAAGGCGGAAGCGCGCGGGGTTCATCGCGCCGTCCGCGATTTGCGCGAGCGCGCGCTCCCACTTGCCCGTCAGGATTGGGTCGGTGAGAATCGGCGGCGCGACCGATACAAGCTTCACGCCTTTGTCTGTCGCCACGATTGATTTGCCCTCGCGCTTCGCGTAGCCGACCTCTATGAGGCGTTCGAGTATCGCCGCGCGTGTGGCGGGCGTACCAAGACCGCCCTTCTTCATGGCTTCGCGCAGCTCGTCATCGTCGATTTTCTGCCCCGCGTTCTCCATGGCGGATAGGAGGGTTGCGTCGGTTAATTTGGGCGGCGGTTTGGTTGTGTCTTCTTTTATTTTGACGTCGCGGACGGTTCGCGTGTCGCCTTCATTTAACGGCGGTAGAACCTGTTCTTCGTCGTTTCGGTTTTTATACTCCTCCAAGCAAAGCCCTGTTTTGGAAGCGTTTTTGTTCTTGTATACCGCCTTCCAGCCTTCCGCGAGCGTTATCTTCCCTTGCGTCTTGAACAGGTGTCCGTTGCACTCCGTTATAACGGTGGTCTGCTCATATCTGTATTCGGGCATGAACGCCGCGACAAGCCTGCGCGCTATCATATCGTATACCTTGCGCTCGCGCTCGGGCAACGCCGAGGTTTGCTTATTGCCTGTAGGAATGATGGCGTGGTGGTCGGATACCTTCGCGTCGTCGAAGACGCGGCGCGTCTTTAAGATTGGCTTGCTCGCCAATTCGCGCGCGTATCGTTCTAAGTCATGCGGAACGGCTTGAAGCGCGTTCGGAAGCTTTGGCGCTATGTCGTTTGAGAGATAGCGGCTGTCCGTGCGCGGATAGGTGACCAGCTTGTATTTCTCGTACAGGCTTTGCACGGCGTCGAGCGTCTGCTGCGCGGTCATGCCGTACAAGCGGTTCGCGTCGCGCTGAAGCGTGGTGAGGTCGTATAGCTGCGGCGCAATCTCGCTCTTCTTCTGCTTGTCCACAGATTTGACGCGCGCTTGCCGGCCTTGCACCTCGGTCGCTATCTTGTTTGCGAGTTCGGCGGATTCAATGTGTTTCTTTGGGTCTTGCGGGTCGAACCACTGACCTGTGTACCACCCCGACAAAACTGCGGTTGTGTCGGGGACCCCGGTAAAGTCGCCGAAATCTGCCGTGACGACCCAGAACTTCTTAGGCTTGAACTCGTCTATCTCCTGCTTGCGCTTGACCAGCAGCGCGAGCGTCGGCGTCTGCACGCGCCCGACCGTAAGCCTGGCGTCATAGCGCAGCGAATACGCGCGGCTCGCGTTCATGCCGACAAGCCAATCCGCTTCGCTTCTTGCGCGCGCGCTCTCGTACAGGTCGTCGTACGCGGAAGACGGGCGCAGCCGCGCGAAGCCGTCGCGTATCGCTTCATCCGTCATGCTCGATATCCATAGGCGCTGCGCGGGTTTCTTGCAGCCCGCGTATTGATATATATAGCGGAAGATAAGCTCGCCCTCGCGTCCCGCGTCCGTCGCGCAGATTAGCCTTTCCACCTGACGGCTCATCATATGTTTCTTTATGATGTTATATTGTTCTTGACCGTGCGGCAGAACCTTGAGCGGTATAACGTCGGGCAAGATGGGTAAGTCGGAAGCAACCCAGCGTTTGTAACGCGCGTCCAGTTCGCTTGGTTCTTGGAGCGTTACAAGGTGTCCAAGCGCCCATGTGACGATATAGCCGTTGCCCGTAATGCAGCCGGCAGACTTCTCGTTCGCGCCGATTACTCGCGCTATGTCGCGCGCTACGGACGGCTTTTCCGCAATTACCAATATCAAAGCGTTAGTCCTGTCAGGTATACAATACACACCCTTTACAATACGGTAGAAAAAGTCTTTTGTGCAACCGGAATGAGATTCAAGCCGATAAGAAGGCATACCTGCGCAGGGATGTACGTCGCCCAAACGAGATAGGGGAGCGCGGCGAGCGGAACCTGCATGAACCAGTTCACGGCGATAAGTCCGTCCGATATGACGAACAGCAGCCCGCCGACCATGACGCACCACAGCCTTGCTATGTCCGTCTTTGCCGCGGATACGGAAAGGCTTGCCATCCCGACCAGCAAGAGCATATAGAAGAACGTGGCGAGCTTCATCTTTCTGTCTATATTTGTCGTACCCGCCAGAACGAACCACATGACGATTCCCATAATCTCAAACAGCGCGAGCGTTATAATTACGGATGACGGACGCGCGGACGCTTGCCGCAGATAAACGACCATTGCGATTATATACATAATGTGCGCGAGCGCGAACGCGCCGATGCCGAACACGTCTATATTGCCGACAAGCTTTGCGAGCGGTTTCCAATACGCCATGGCGGCGTCGCCGAACCACGAGAACACGAGCGCGGCGAACACCAGCCATGAAATGGCGGAGCTTCGCGCAACGCCCGCAATAGCAGATATGACTACCAGTATGCCTGTCGTTGCGAGCTTGAGGGTCGTCAGCATTGTCGTCCTTTCCGATCGGGGTGGGTCGTATGTTTCCCTGCGTTGTAGGTGGGTTGTACGTACCCGGCGTTGTGACAGGGTCGTACGACCGACAGGCGGGCGATTGGAAATCGCCCCTACAACGTTTGCAAATAATCATAACACACCCGCGCCTCGGTTAATCCGTCAGGCGTAAGCGTCTCGCTCTCCACGATCGGGTACAATCCGTATTCCTTCGCCTTTGTCCATACGGCGGAAACGGGCGCTGTGCCTTGCCCCAGCGGTCTGCCGTTCGCGTTCTGTCTGTATCCGCCAAGCCCGTCCTTTATATGATAAAACTTCATGCGGGAATGATATTTGTCAAGCAGCGCGACGGGGTCCAATCCCGCGGCGTAGACCCAATATGTATCTACCTCTAACTGTATATTTGTTTGTGTTATATAATCATACGGAATAATTCCGTCCTTGTTGGGAACGAACTCGAAATCGTGGTTGTGATAGTGAAGCGTTATGCCGTCGTCCGCAAGCTTTGGCTGCAGGATGTTTATACTGCGGACTAATTCGTCTGTGTCTTCTTTTGTCGACAAATCCGTCCATGGTATTATTATATCATTATTATGTATGACCTTGTGGTAGGCGACAGTGTTGCCGTAATCCTCCGACAAGTCCTTCAATTGCGTATGCGTTGATGTCACTCGGAGGCCGTATTCGCCGAGCCAATCGCGTATCTCTTCCGCCTTATAACCGAAGAACCCCGCGAACTCTACGGATTTGTAACCTATGTCCGACAGCTTGCGAAGCGTATCTTTCACGTTTGTTTCGGCGGCGTCGCGCACGCTGTACATTTGGATGCCCGCGTCCATTGTTTCCCCTCCATAATACATATATGGAGAATTATAGCATGGATGGAGGGTGGGTGCAAACGAGTGAAGTGAATTGATCGCACGTTCCCTGCGGTGCAGGAGGGTCATGCGTTCCCTGCGATGAAACGGGTTGTACGACCGTCAAGGCGGGCGATTGGAAACAATGTCATTAACTTAACCCACCAAGTCCAAGGAAATTGAGTTTGTACCCAACAGGATGCTTGCAAGCGTTAAAGTTGCGTTTGAATATTCTGTTGGGTCTAATTACCGACTCGAACCC
>JAITHB010000115.1 GCA_031280145.1 Oscillospiraceae bacterium
GACGCGGAGCTTTGACCTGTCGTGCCGCAGTCTGTTTCGTCCCATACCGCGCGCATACAGTTGGAGAGACTGTCTCCTACGGGGAGGGTGTGGGCGTCGGGGTCGATTGGGTCGCCGCAAAGTTCGGGGTATGTCGCACAGTTAAGCGGGTCGGGTGTGGTTGTGGAATCGGTGTCGTCGTAATAGTTATCTGAGAAGTTATGACTTCCTGTGGGGTAGTTACCAACTATCCAATGGGTTGAAGTTTCATTTGTTCCCAATAGATTCTTTATATTCACATAATTTTGTGATATAAGACCGGGTGACACAGTTGCAAGATTGCCAATAACGCCACCAACGTGCCCTGCAGCGTCAGTAACTTCTACCTTATTTGCGCATACGCGGTTATTGACAATTTGGGAATTTGGAGACAGATTATTAAACATGCCAATAATGCCGCCCGAATGTTCACTGCCTGTGACATTGCCGATATCATCATTTTCAGATACGATGATTATGGCAGAGGCTTGGTACGTTTTGTATCCAATGATACCTCCCGCAGCAAATCGACCTCCCTTAACAGTGCAGGTATTTATATTGTTAGAAATCACAATTTGCGTGTCCGCTACCAAATTCGTGAGATTTGCAACAATTCCGCCAACAATATCAGCCAGGACTCCATCGCTGCCGATACAACCCGAATTAATATTATCCAGTATATCATTTGTACCTCTGACCCGTGCCGCTATACCGGCTAATTCTATTGAACCGCCTGCATTATATCCGCTTATTGACCCGCTGTTTTGGCAAGATATTACCTGCGACGACTCGACTTCACAAGCTATTCCCCCTGCGATTGGGGCTTCGATATTGCCCGTATTTTTGCAGGAATAAAATAAGCAGTAGTCCATTGCTCGACCGACGATACCGCCGCTGCTGGACCGATAACCTGTATTACTAATATCCGCATTGTTAGTGCAGTTACTGAATTTACATCCCCAGGCGTGACCTGCAATTCCTGCGCCATATTGATCCGTATAAACGCTTATGTTCATTTTGCCATTAACAGTAATATTTGTAAAGTTACTGTACTCCACAGCGCGCGCCACAGCTGCGACACTTGCCATATACAAGCCGTCAAGCTTAGTGAACACTTTCAGATTGTCAATATCCACGTATTGTAACCTATCGAACAACTGCTCGGTCATCGGCTTCTTTCTGCTGCCTATGCGTTTGCCGTTGCCGTTTATTTTCACACGACCTGCAGAGCCGTCGATGCTTGCATAACCCCAAGGCCGGTCATTATCGGGATCGACCTCGATGTTCGCTTTGATGATGTACTCGGTATCGGTTGGTGCTGCCGCGACGAACGCGTCGTGTAAATCTTTCCATGTAAGTATTTCAGTCATAAATATCCCCTTATTACAAATTTATTTTAAGTTTGACACAATCAATATATGGATAAGCTGTATATAATGTGCGGGGCGGGAACTTGTCATTATTGGCGGCGGGCAAATGTATTGTGACGGGTGGAATGTATTATGGCGGGCGATGGGTTGTGAACTGCGGGCGACCGAGGCGGTCGCCCCTACAGTGCGTAGGCTATCGGTATACAGGAAAACAATATGCTGGAGGGGCGAGCCCCCGGCTCGCCCGCCCTTCACAACACCGATGGGCTTTGTCGACAGCGATTGCAGCCATCGCCTGCGGAATTTGGCTTCGCAAACCAACGTTCACGCTGCGGCAGATAAATTCCCTTGATAAATTCCCATCAATTGGTATATACTTATTTTGATATTCGTTTGACGGAGGTTCGCTTGCTTCTTCATTCTTACGGCGTTGATATATATATAGAAAAACGCGGCGGCGAGGGTTCCGCCGTGCTTCTTCTGCACGGATGGGGCTGCGACGCTTCAATGTGGCGCGTTATCGCGGACCGTCTTTCCGCGGAAGCCGCGGTGTACGCGTTGGACTTCCCCGGGCATGGGCGCAGCGGTAAGCTCACCGTTCCGTGGGACGCGAAGGATTACGCCGCGATGGTCGCGGACGTGATAGGTCAGCTTGGCATTGCGGGGTGCGTCGTCGTAGGGCATTCGCACGGCGGAAGGGTTGCGCTGAGGCTCGCGCTGGATTATCCCGAACTGGTCGGCAAGCTTGTCGTCACGGGCGGCTCGGGGCTTCGCGGCAAGAAAGCGGGGAAGAGAACCTTCAAGCAGAGCGTCTATAAAGTGATGAAGAATACGCTGACCGCGCTCGACAAAGCCCGCGTGTTCGGCAACCTGCCAAAGCGCGGGATTTCCGCGCTGCGCTGCAAATTCGGCTCGCCCGATTACCGAAAGCTTACGACCGACATAGAGCGCGCGACGTTCATCAAGCTTGTAAGCGCCGATATGACCGATGAAATAGCGAACATTAAGAAACCGACGCTGCTCATCTGGGGAGATAAGGATACCGAAACGCCGCTGTGGATGGCTGAGAAGATGAAGGAACTGATTCCCGACAGCGGGCTTGTCGTGTTTGAGGGCGGCGATCACTTCGCGCACATTTACCAGCCCGAGAGGTTCGCCGCGATTGTTTCCGCGTTCCTTTAGGTCAATCATACAAAGGAGATACTTATAAATGCCAACGGTCAGCAGATTATTATACGCGCTGGTTGCGGCGTTGACCACGCTGTTCACCGCGCGAACCGCTCTTCATCTGTTTCAGCTTGAGAGCTATCAATACCAAGGTTATTGGCGGTCGTTCAAGGCGCGCGCCGTGGACGCGGTTCTGCCCGGCGCGATTTCCGCCGCCGTCAACACGCTTTTGCTGGGCTTCCTCACATGGATGATAAACACGCTTGCATCGCGAAGCGGCGCGGATATTCCGCTGTGGACCGACCTGCTGTGGCTCGTCGGCGTGTCGGTGGTGTGCTGCGCCATCGCGTACTTTATTCTGCAAATCATAAAGAAGAAACCGCAGAAGAAGGCGTATGTCGTAACGGACCGCGTGAAGCGTCAGATGAAGGCGTTCGCCGCGACCACGTTCTGCGCCGCGCTGCTCGTCTCGTTCATACCCGGCTTGGTCGCCGTTCCGCTGGTGTTCCCGATATTCGGGTTCGCGCTGCTGCCGCTCGCGGCGGCGCTTATCAAGCCGACCGAAGACAAAATAAATCAAGGCTTCGTCGACGACGCGAAGCGCATTCTTTTGGAACGCACCGACCTTATAAAAATCGGTATAACAGGAAGCTTCGGCAAGACCTCGACCAAGTTCTTCCTCGCGAAGATTCTTTCCGAGAAGTTCAACGTGCTGGCGACGCAAGGCAACTTCAACGTGCCGCTTGGAGTGACGCGCGTTGTTCGCGAGCAGCTTATGCCCGAACATCAAGTGTTCATATCGGAGATGGGCGCGCGCCACACGGGCGAGATAAAGGAACTGTGCGAACTGGTTCGGCCTAAGTACGGCATACTTACCTCGGTCGGCAATCAGCATTTGGAGACGTTCAAGTCACAGGAAAACATCACAAACACCAAATACGAGCTGGCGGAAAGCCTGCCCGCAGATGGAGCGATAGTGTTCGCTTCCGATAACGGCGGCATCGTCGACGGTCTTTACGAGAAGACTAATAAGCCGAAGAAGTATCTTTCGGGTTCAGACAAACCGAATATCGGCGCGAAAGCGAACAATCTTGAGAACGGCGTGTGGGGCAGCAAGTTTGAGCTGGAGCTTCCCGACGGCAAGAAGAAGGTTTGCGAGACAAAGCTTTTGGGTTCGCATAACATCGGAAACCTGCTTGCGGCGAGTACGCTTGCGTTCGAGCTGGGTCTCACGATTGACGAGATCGCGAGCGGAATATCCAAAGTTGAATCGGTGGAGCATCGTTTGCAGATAATCGACACGCACGGCGGAGCGACGGTCATCGACGACGCGTACAACGCAAACCCCGTCGGCGTTCGCGCCGCGCTGGACGTTCTTTCAAAGTTCCCCAAGCGGCGCGTAATCGTAACGCCGGGTATGGTGGAGCTGGGCGAAGCGCAGGAGCGCGAGAACAAGGCGTTCGGCGAATATATGAAGGATCGCGCGGACGAGGTTATCATCGTGGGTTCTACGAACGCCGACGCAATTTCGGCGGGGCTGAAAGAAGCGGGCTTTGCGGAACCGTCCGTTCACAATGCGCGTAATCTTGACGAGGCGCAGGAAATAATAAAGAAGCTTGGCGTTCACAAGGGCGAGACGATTCTGTTTGAGAACGACTTGCCGGAGAATTACAGGGAGTAGGCGGTGAAATTATGAAGAAGAATCTGGCTGTAATGTTCGGAAGCCGTGCCTGCGAGCATGATGTATCGATTGTGTCCGCGGTGCAGCTTATGGCGTCTGTCGATACCGCAAAGTATAACGTTATACCGATATACATAAGCAAGAGCGGCGCGTGGTATACAGGGCGCGGTCTGCAGGACATAAAGACGTATCAGCCGTTCGATGAAAGCGGCGGCGAACTGAAAGTCGTCAAGCTGGATTTCGGCGGGCTTGGCTTCTATGTGGATAGCACGGCGGGTTTCCTGAGGAAGACGGAACAAATACCGCTGAAGGTGGACGTGGTCATACCCGTGTTCCACGGCATGAACGGCGAGGACGGCACGGTCGCGGGCGTGCTGGAGCTGCTTAACGTGCCTTACGCAAGTTCGGGGCTGCTCGGCAGTTCCGTCGGCATGGATAAGATCGCGCAGAAGATGCTCTTCAAGGGCTGCGGATTCCCGCAGCTTAACTTCACGTGGGTGCTGCGCAGCGAATGGAAGGCGACGCGCGACAGCGTCCTAAAGAAGATTGAGGACGAGATTGGCTACCCGTGCTTCGCAAAGCCCGCAAACCTCGGTTCTTCTATCGGCATAAGCAAAGCGACGGATAAAGCTTCTCTTGAGGAAGCGCTTGCCGTGGCGTTCTCGTTCGACAGGCGTGTCATCATTGAACCCGCAGTAACTCAGCCGCTCGAGGTGAACTGCTCCGTACTGGGCTTTGACGGCGACGTAACGCCGTCCGTATTGGAAGCGCCGGTGTCGTGGCAGGAATTCCTGACGTTCGAGGATAAATATCTTTCGGGCGGAAAGTCGTCAAAGTCAGGCGGCAAGAACGGCGCCGGCATGGCGAGCTTGTCGCGCCGCATTCCAGCGCCTATCTCCGACGATATGACGCGGCGCGTGAAGACGCTGTCTGCGGATGTGTTCCGCGCGCTTGATTGCAAGGGCGTAGTTCGTATAGACTACATGATAGACGAGACGACGCAGTCGCTTTACATCAACGAAATTAACACAATTCCGGGCAGTTTGGCGTTCTATCTGTGGGAAGCGGGCGGCTTGCCATACGGCAAGCTTATCGACAGGCTTGTCGAGTTTGCCTTCGCCGCGCATAATGAGAAGAACGCGGGCACGTTCAGCTTTGATTCAAACATTATAAGTCACGCGGGCAAGGGGCTGAAGCAAATGTAACCTCGTACCTCTTCGCCCTATAGGCGCAGGGCTTCGCCCTGCCGACGGAGGTATCAAATGTACAACCATCAGGAACCCGAGGAACAATCGGGAACGATTATATCCAACAACCCTGTGGTGAATTTGACGGCGACGGCCGCGTCCGCGTCATTCCTGTCGGGGTTGTTCCTGTGCTTTGCGGACCAGCGAAGCCGTACGATACGCAGGTTCGCGGTGCAGTCCGCGGGACTGGGGCTGATCTTCATCGTTGCGGAAATTCTCGTGTGGATATTCGGCGCGTTGTTCTCCGTCATTCCGTATGTCGGCGGCGTGCTTACGGGGCTCGCGATAGCGGCAGGCGCAATCGTTCTGCTGATAACGCTGTACTTCCGCGTGAGGATGATGTTCGCCGCGTACCGCGGCGTGGCGTATGTTCTGCCCGTAGTGGGAGAGGTTTTGCGAAGGTTTGAGTGAATGAAAAATTAACAATGAACAATGAAAAATTATTAGTTGAGGTTTGGTGTTGTAGGTTTCCGTTCCTAACATTCAATTGTTCATTTTTCATTGTTAATTTTTCATTCGTATTCATTCCTCACTCCTAATTCCTAATTAATGAAAAAGTAAGGCGCGGATAATTCCCGCGCCTTTGATTTGAGGAGGACTCTTCCTCCTGTATGCTTCATTGCGGGCATTTCCCACAGAAGCCTAAATCACATAAACTTTAGTGCAATGCGGAGGATTAGTTCTGCTTTCCCTTTAACGCCTGTTGAACAAGGCGCTTAACCATGTAGCCGCCGATAGAACCCGCCTGTTTGGCTGAGAGGTCGCCGTTATAGCCCTGCTTGAGGTTGATTCCCAGCTCGCTGGCTATCTCGTGCTTCATGTTGTTAAGAACGCCCTTGCCGGAAGCAGCCGTCGGTGCGGAAAAAGAGACAGGCGCGTTCTGCGCCGACGCCGCCGAAGCTGCCGCAGTCTTCTTGGGTGCCGATTGTTTTGCCGGCTTGCTTGCCATAGTGGTTCCTCCGTCGATTGACTTCTTGGTAGTCATTTCATGACGCCTTTCCGTAAAGGAATTATTTCGTTGTTTTCTCTTCTTTCCGATATCCCGAAGGAATCTCGGAAATGTCTTTATCATCAGTTAGCAGTGAATTACCGGGGTCCCCGACAAATCCCCGGGGTCCCCGACAAATCCGCAGATTTGGCGGGGTGGCTCGGCAGATTTGGCGGGGTGGTTTACTGCTGTTTTCCCGCCATCTGCTTTTCGGCTTGCTGAATCAGGCGCTTTACCATATATCCGCCTACATAGCCGTTCTCGCGCGAGGAGAGATCACCGTTGTAGCCCTGTTTCAGATTGATACCAAGCTCGCGCGCTATTTCAAACTTAAGGCTTGAAAGAGCCTGCTTGGCGTTGCCCTGCGCGCCCGCCTGTGCGCCCTGCGCATTGGCTCCCTTGGTGTACTGATTCGCGTGCTGATGGTTGGCCGCGCTCGGCGCCTTTGCCTTTGCCTTCGCCATGGTTGTTTCACCTCCATATATATATAATAATTGCTAAGGCGGCGTAACGCCGCCTGTGACTTCAAACCGTCGTGTTATGCAAGCGCGGAACATCTCCGCTGTCTTGCGACTTTCTTTCAGTCACAACGATAAGTTGCGCAGTTTTGACGGTTTATATCCGAGGTTTTTTTTTCCAAAAGCGCATCTTTCCGATTGCCGCAAGCTTGTGAATGGCGCGGCGTTTTTTCGCATATATATCCCCCCGAAAAAGGTTTTACGTGAGATAATTAACGGCTGTACATTTTAGTAAGTAAGTGATAGAATCAGAGCAATTTCGTATAAATACAGAAGGAAGTGACGTAATGAGTTTGTTCATCAGGATTTCCATTGCGGTATCCATGCTGGCTTTCGCGTTCGCTTGGTGGCTGAACAATTGGGTGAAGAAAATTCCGTCGAGCAATAAGCGCATCGCGCAAGTAGGTGGCTGGATTCGCGAAGGCGCGACGACGTTCCTGCGCCGCGAATACTCTGTTCTTGCGAAGTTTGCGGGCGTGATTGCCGTGATAATTTTCCTGTTCCTGCCCAAACCTGTGTGGAATAACGGAATCACGCAGAATCTGCACATGGCGCTCGCTTACATCGCAGGTACCGTATTCTCCGCCGTCGCTGGCGTCATCGGTATGCGCGTTGCGACAATCGCCAACGTGAAAAGCGCGGAAGCCGCGACAAAGGGTATCAAACCCTCGTTCATGGCCGCGTTCCGCGGCGGCGCGGTAATGGGTATGGCCGTGGTTGGCGCAACGCTTCTGGGCGTATCGCTCGTCATGCAGATCACGGGCGAAACCTCCACGCTTCTCGGGTTCAGCTTCGGCGCAAGCTCGCTCGCGCTGTTCGCGAAGGCGGGCGGCGGAATATTTACCAAGACCGCCGATATCAGCGCGGACTTGGTAGGCAAGGTTGAAATGGGTATCCCTGAGGACGACCCGAGGAACCCCGCGGTTATCGCGGATAACGTCGGCGACAACGTGGGAGACGTTGCGGGAATGGGCGCGGATCTGTTCGACTCGAACGTTGCGTCTATGTCCGCGGCTCTCGTAATCGCGGCGACGTTGGACGCGGCCGCGGGCGGTACAGACACAATCAACCAAGCTGTTGTGTTTTGCTACGCCGCGGCGGGGCTGCTTGCGTCTATCATCGGCGTCATGCTGGCGCGCATGGGCAAAAAAGGACCGACCGCCGCGCTTAACAATTCAACCTATGTAACGACACTAGTATACGCGGCGCTGACCGCAGCCGCGACTCATGCTTTCGGGTTTTCCTGGCGCATATGGTGCGCGTGTGTGATCGGACTCGCGGTCGGCGTAATTATCGGAATTGCAAGCGACTACTTCACTGACGATACGAAGCCGCCTGTACACAAAGTTGCGAAGGCTTCAGCCGCGGGCCCCGCGTTCACAATTCTCTCGGGCATTTCGTATGGTTTCATATCCGCGCTGCCGGCGTTGGTAGGTATTGCCGCAGCCTCTCTTGCGGCATATAATATTTGCTTGCCGCTGGGAAAAGAATACGCCATGTTCGGCATCGCGATGGCGGCCGTCGGAATGCTCTCCATCGTCGGCATGATTATCTCCAACGACGCGTACGGCCCTATCGTTGACAACGCGCGCGGACTCGCGGAGATGGGTAATCTGGGCGACGACGTTCTGGAAATCACAGATCAGCTCGACAGCGCGGGAAACACGGTTAAGGCGGTTACAAAGGGGTTTGCCGTCGCCGCCGCGGGGCTCACGGTCATCGCTTTGCTGGGCGCGTTCGTCAGCGAAGTAAACGAGAAGGTTGTGGAATTGGGCTTAGGCGTTGAAAGACTCATAAGCGGATTCAACATAATGGATCCGACGGTGTTCTTCGGAATGCTTATCGGCGCGGCTGTTCCCGCGGTGTTCTCCGCGATGCTCATTCTTGGCGTGGATAAAAACGCGCAGCGTATGGTAAGCGAAATTCACCGCCAGTTCCGCGAAATCAAGGGACTGAAAGAAGGCAAGGCGGGCGTCGTTCCGGAGTATGGGAAGTGCATAGAGATTGCCACCAACGGCGCGATCAAAGAACTCATTCCCGCCGGGTTATTTACGATACTCATCACGCTCGCGGTCGGCTTCATAGGCGGCGTTCAGGCTATCGGCGGATTCCTTGCAGGAAATATAGTGACGGGATTGCTGCTTGCGCTGTTCATGAGCAATTCAGGCGGACTCTGGGACAACGCGAAGAAGTATGTGGAAGCGGGGCATGAAGGCGGCAAAGGCTCACCCGCGCATAAGGCCGCAGTCGTCGGCGATACCGTCGGCGACCCGTTCAAGGATACCGCGGGGCCTTCCATCAACACGCAGATAACGGTTGTTTCGCTTATCTCCTCGCTCGCCGCCACTTTGTTCCTCACAACCTCGCTGTTCAGGTAATTAAGGGAATTCGGGAAAATATGTTTGCTATTTATCTTAAGTAGTGATATAATCTCGTCTGTTTGAGTGGGCGGCCAATCGGCCGCCTATTCGGGTAAACAAATTATTTATGGTTACAGAAAAATGCGGACGCGGCGCCTGTCCCGCCGAAGCGAGGAGATGGTTGTTCTGGAAATCGAAGTCTCGATAATGCCTCATGAGTTCTTCATAGGGCCTGTTAACGTCGGGCTTTCGGTAGTCGTCGCGTGGTGCGTTATCGCGGTCATTATCGTTCTGCTGCTGTTGGCGCAGCTTCGCATACGCAAGTTCACGACGAAGCCCAAGGGCTTGCAGCTCGTTTTGGAACTCATCGTCGAGAACGTGAAGAAGTTTTCCGTTTCGCAGGGCGGACATAAGGCGGGTTACGCCGCTCCCGCAATTCTCACGATGATGGTTTACGTGTTCTTCACAACCTTGCCGGAGCTGTTCGGCTTGCCGCCCGCCACAGAAGACATAAACTGCACGCTCGCGCTGGGACTGTGCGCGTTCATCACGGTTAACGCGACGGCGGTACACGCGCTCGGCGTACGCGGTCGGCTGCGCGCGTGGGCGCAGCCCGTTGCGGCGGTCGCGCCGATACGCGTGTTGACAGACATGATCGCGCCGTTCTCGATGGCGATACGTCTGTTCGCGAACGTGCTCGCGGGCGGCGTTCTGATGAAGCTCATCTATATGGCGCTGCCTGTCGTCTTGCCTGCCGCGCTGTCCGCGTACTTCAACGTTCTGCATGTTATGATACAGACGTTCGTGTTCGGTATGCTGACGCTTCTGTATATTTCCGAAGCTACGGAATGATGAGCCGGGTTACGAGGTAAAAGGTAAAAGGTATCAGGTGAAATACTCGGAGGAATTGACGCCTCCGCAATAAAATTCGCAAGGAGAGAGAACAATGTCAACAATAGGAATTATCGCACTCGCGGCGGGTCTCTATGTTATCGTGGGTTCCGCGGTAGCACTTTCGATGGGCAACGCCATAAGCCACGCGGTGGACGCAATCGCTCGCCAGCCTGAAGCCTCGGGCAAGATCAGTTCTTCGCTGATGATAGGCTTCGTTATGTTGGAGACGATAGCGATCTACGGTTTGCTGGTTTCCATACTGATGATGTTCGTACTCGCAGGCAGAGTGTAGAAGGTGAAAAGACGATGCAAAGCAGGCGCTTTGCTTAATGGAGTATGAAAAATGGAAGGTTTGTTCAACCTAAACTCAATATTGCTGCATATGCTGAACGCCGCGATACTCGGCGCCGCGCTGTACTTTCTGCTGTATAAGCCGGTGAACAAGTTCATGCTGGCTCGCGAGGAGTCTGTCGCGGCAAAGCTTGAGGAAGCGGAAGCCGCGCGCGTTCGCGCGGAAGAGCTTTCCGCGCGTTACGACAGCGACGCCAAGGAAGCGGAGCGCAAGATTGCGGCTATCATAAACGACGGCACGAAGCTTGCGGAAAGCCGCGCCGACGAGATAATAGCGCTCGCCCGCGAACACGCGGACGCGGCGCAAAAGCGCGCGAGAGCCGACGCGGAAAAGATGGTTCTTGAAGCCCGCGAGACGATGCGCGACGAAGCCGCGGATCTCGCGGTGAAGATGGCGGCGAAGCTTCTTTCGCACGACGTGAGCAGCAATGACCACGCGCGTCTCATAAACGAGTTGGTCGAAGGGTCGTGAGCGTATGAAAACCGGTATCATGCGCACGGCTTTTCCGCTTACATATGAACAGCGAACGGCGCTGCGCCGCAAGTTTGACGCGATCGCGGGCTCGACGGTCGAGTGGACGGAACGCGTGGAGCCGTCGCTGATAGGCGGCGTGCAGGTCGAGATAGACGGCATGGCGTACGACTCGACGATTCAGGCGAAGCTTTCTTCCATCCTCAAAGATCTGCACAATATAGAACCGATACGCTCGCTCGGCGACAATCAGTTCGATTTCAAGAGTCTCGGCGATTCGCTTCGTCAGCGTTTGTCGACAATCGAGCCTGAGCTTATCGTGCGCGGTTCGGGGCGCGTCATCCGCTCGGGCGACGGCGTATCGCTGGTATCGGGCTTATCGGGCTGCCGCTTCAACGAGATGGTGGAGTTTGAAGCGGGCGGATACGGAATCGCGCTCAACCTTGACGAAGAAACCGTCGGCGTGGTTCTGCTGGGCGACGACGCGCAGGTTTCGGCGGGGCAGCGGGCGTGGGGTACGGGGCAGGTTCTGTCTGTGCCCGTCGGCAGCGATTTGCTCGGACGCGTCGTGAATCCCTTGGGCATTCCGCTGGACGACGGCGCGCCGATCCACGCGACCGAAATGCGCAATATAGAATCGCCCGCGCCGAACGTTCTTGCAAGAAAGCCTGTCGACCGCCCTCTTGAGACGGGGCTTGTCGCAATCGACTCGATGATTCCCATCGGTCGCGGTCAGCGCGAGCTTATCATCGGGGACCGCCAGACGGGCAAAACGACTATCGCGATAGACACGATACTTAACCAGAAGGGCGGAAACATCGCCTGCTTCTATGTTGCGATAGGGCAGAAGGCGTCGTCCGTCGCGCATATTGCGGAGATTCTGCGCCGCGAGGGCGCGATGTCCTACACTTGCATTGTCTGCGCCACCGCTTCCGATTCGCCCACGATGCAGTATATCGCGCCATATTGCGCCTGCGCCATGGCTGAATACTTCATGGAGCAAGGCGGCGACGCGCTCATCATATACGACGACCTATCCAAACACGCGGTCACATACCGTACGCTGTCTCTTCTGCTTCACCGTCCGCCGGGGCGCGAGGCGTATCCGGGCGACGTGTTCTATCTTCACGCGCGTCTGCTCGAACGCGCCGCGCAGTTGAACGACAAAAGAGGCGGAGGTTCGCTTACCGCGCTTCCCATAGTGGAAACGCAGTCGGGCGACATATCGGCGTACATTCCGACGAACGTCATCTCGATTACGGACGGTCAGATATTCCTCGACAGCGAACTGTTCAAGGAAGGGCAGCGCCCCGCGATAAACAGCGGTCTTTCAGTATCGCGCGTCGGCGGCGCGGCGCAGACGAAGGCGATGCGCAAGGCGGCGAGCCGGCTTCGGCTGGAGCTTGCGCAGTTCCGTGAAATGCAGGTGTTCTCGCGTTTCTCGTCCGACATGGATAAATCCACGCAGGAGATGCTGACACACGGCGAGCGGCTCACGCAGCTTCTGGTTCAGCCGAACCACGCGCCGCTCAAGATGCCTATTCAGGTCGCGATGCTATACGTTCTCACGCGCAGCCTGCTTCCGAACGACATACCTATGAGTACGCTGAATAAGTGGAAGAAGACATACCCCGCGTTCCTTAATCAGCGCTATCCGTCGCTGATTATGCGCATTGAGCGCGACAAGGATATAAACGAGAAGTCGGAGAAGCAGCTCGTGGAATCCATCGAGATATGGCAGAACGAGGCGCGTGAAGCACAATGAGTACGCTCTCCGAGATTCGCGGACACATCCGCGCGGTTGACGACACGCGCAAGATTACGCGCGCGATGTATCTCATTTCGTCCGCCAAGATGAAGCGCGCGCGCGACGCTCACGACCAGAACGCCATCTCCTACGAGAAGATTCGCTCGCAGATAAAGTTCGTTCTGGGCAGTATCCACACGCCGACGCGCAATCCGTTTTTCCGTCCGCACGGCGACAAGACCGCGTATGTAATTATCGCGGGCGAGAAGGGCTTGTGCGGCGGCTACAACCACGAGATACTCCGCCTTGCGGACGAGGTGATTAGCCCGCTGCCCGAGGTGAACCGCAGCATCATAACGATAGGCCACATGGCGAGCGAACACTTCGTGAAGCGCGGCTTGCACCCCGACGTGCATTACCTCCACGCGATTCAGTCGCCGACGCTGCGCCACGCGCGGCAGATTGCGACGGAGCTTTCGTGGATGTTCACGGAAAAGATTCTCGACAACGTAGTCATCGTATATACAAAACTGTTCTCCGACGGCACGATGAAGCCGAGCTGCAGGCGGCTTCTTCCGATACTAAAGGAAGATTTCGAGGACGCGGACGACACGGACGAGTCGGTAGCCATCATGTCGTATACGCCCACGCGCTATGAGGCGTTGAGTATGCTGGTTACGCAGTACCTCATCGGCTCGATATACTCCGCGCTGGTTCAGGCTCACGCGAGCGAACACCACGCCAGAATGACGGCGATGCAGTCCGCCACGCACAACGCGGACGAAATGCTGACTAAGCTTCGCATACAGTGGGGACACGCGCGCCAAGCCGCGATAACGCAGGAGATAACGGAGATTGTCGCGGGTTCCGTCAACGGCGATGAATATCAGGCATACTGATTTGGAGATAACACTATGTCGTTAATCGATGCAATAGAAAAAGACTACTCGAAGCCCGGCACAGACGCGGCGCGGCACCCTTCGGGCGTGGCTATCCGCATAATCGGTCCCGTGCTTGACGTAAGGTTTGAGGCGGGGTTCATGCCGCCAATCCATACGCTTCTTTATGTCGTGGACGGAGAACGCCGCG
>JAITHB010000161.1 GCA_031280145.1 Oscillospiraceae bacterium
GGCGAGCCCCCGGCTCGCCCGCGGTTATCAATGCACCGCCCGCGGTTATCAATGCACCGTCCGATTGAACACAGATAAACCCTGTAGGGGCGGTCACCTCGTGCGCCTGTGGTTATCAACAAAGTTGACAACAATTCGCGCCAATGCTACAATTTTGTCGTAAGTTCATGGTTAATTACAGAACCATGAACCTGCGGCATTACTATGTTAGGACGCTCACGCCGTGGTATTCGCAAGCCTGCCGTTCGTTATATGGTTCCTGCCTGCGACTGTTCTTCTGCACGAGCTTGCGCCTAAGCGGGTGAAGAACGCCGCGCTTCTTCTTATCAGCGTGTTCTTTTACGCGTGGGGCGAACCGCGCTTTTTGCCTGTCATTGTCGGCTCGGTGCTGGTGAACTACGCTTCCGCGCGTCTGTCGGAATCCATGCCTGAACTTTGGCGGCGCGTGGTCTTTTATGCGACGATAACGATAAACCTTGCGGCTCTCGTAATATGCAAAACGGCGTTCTCGCCCGATTCGATGCCGCTGGGCATAAGCTTCTACACATTCCAATCGATGGCGTACGTGATTGACGTATACAGAAGAAAATCGAAGACGGAGCGCAACCTGGTTGACTACGCGGCGTTCATCATGCTGTTCCCTCAGCTCATCGCGGGGCCGATCGTTCTGTATGAATCCGTGCGCGAAGACCTGCGCGGCAGAATCGTCACGGCGGAAGACCGCGAAGCCGGCATATCGCTCTTCATCATCGGGCTTGCAAGCAAGACGCTTCTCGCAAACCCGCTGGGGCAAATATGGGTCGCCGTGCAGCGGCAGGCGCTGCCGTCTGCGCCGCTCCGCTGGATCGGCATAATCGCGTTCGGCTTGCAGATATACTACGACTTCGCGGGATATTCTCAGATGGCAATCGGCATGGGGCGAATGCTCGGCTTCCGCTTTCCGCAGAATTTCAATATGCCTTACGCCGCGTGTTCGGTGCGCGATTTCTGGAGGCGCTGGCACATGACGCTCGGCGCGTGGTTCCGCGAATACGTATACATCCCGCTCGGCGGAAACCGCCGCGGCAGTCTGCGCACCGTTATAAACCTGATTATCGTGTGGTCGCTGACGGGTCTGTGGCACGGCGCGCACGCGAACTTCCTCGCGTGGGGGCTGTGGTTCTGCGCGTTCCTTCTGCTGGAGCGGTTCTTCATAGGCGAGTGGCTGAAGAAACACCGCGCGGCAGCGTGGGTTTACGCGCAGCTTGTCGTGCTGCTGGGCTGGGTGCTGTTCTCGCTTGATTCGCTTCCGCTGTCGCTGTCGTACGCCGCGGGAATGTTCACTGCGAAAGGCGGCGCGGACTGGCAGTTTCTTTTGAGGGGAAACGCGGTGCTGCTCGCGGTCGCTGTTTTGTTCTGCGTTCCGAAGGTTTGCGCGTTCATTCGGCGTTGTATGGAGCGGCGGACGGCGCTGCGCGTCGCCTGTCTGTTCGTTCTGCTTGGGCTGAACGTCGCGAGCTTGGTTAACGCGGGATACAATCCGTTCCTTTATTTCCGCTTTTAGGAGTTGGGAACGATATGAAAAACAAACGCAAACCTATAATTTTTCATTTTTCATTTTTCATTCTTCATTTACGCGGAATGCCGCTTACGTGTCTGTTCCTCGTAATGTGCGTGTCGCTTGCGATATGGGAATGCGCCGCGCCGAAGCGAACCTTCTCCGATATGGAGAACCGCCCGCTGACGCAGTTCGCCGCGCCTTCCGTATCCGCGCTCGTTTCGGGGCGCTGGACGGCGCAGATTAATTCCGCGGTCGAAGACCAGTTTCCGCTTCGCGACGCGTGGATGACGTTGCAGGCGGCATACGACGCGGCGCTTCTGCGGAACGAACGCAACGGAATACTGTTGGGCAAGGACGGCTGGCTGTTCGAGACTGCGGACAATCTTGATCTGCGTGTCGCGCGTGATACGATGAACGCGATAAACGCGCTTGCCGAGATAACGGGCCGCGAGATACCGATGGCGATAGTGCCTATGTCCTCCGCCGTATATTCCGACATGCTGCCCGCAAGTTACGCCGCGGACGACCTCGGCGCGGCCGTCGAGGGTTTGTTCGGAAGCGCGCCGCGTGTTCGCGCGTTATATATATCGGAAGCGCTGCGCGAAGCGAGTGCGGAAGGCGGCGTATTCTTCCGCACGGACCATCACTGGACGAGCCTTGGCGCAATCGCGGGCTACAACGCGATGCGCGACGCGCTCGGTCTTGATGTGCATGAAGCGGAAACGCGGACAATAATCGAGCCTGAGCCTTCGGGGTTCCGCGGAAGCTATTACGCCCGCGCGCCTATGCCGTGGATCGCGCCCGACGAGTTTGAAGCGGAATTTCCCGCCGGAGTTACGCTTATCATCGACGGCGAAGCGGCGGACGGACTGATGCGGGCGACCGAATCTCCGTCAAGCCGCGACGCGTATAATCGCCTTCTGTACGGCAACCACGGCTTGATGGAATTGCGCGGCGCGGGAGCCGAGGGCGTACTCGTCGTGATACGCGATTCATACGCCAACATGCTTCTGCCGTGGTTTACACTGAACTATTCGCGGGTAGTCGCGATAGACCCGCGCTATTTCGCGGGCGATATGCTCACACTGCTTGAAGAATATAACGAGGCTGATATTTTATGCGTATACGGATTGACCACGCTTCTGACGGACAGGAACCTTCTGCGCCACGCGGCTCTGTGGAACTGACGTTCAAACGAATCGCGTTAGTCTCCCTTGTTTTGGCTATGCTGTTCTCGCCGATATGCGCGGTCGGCGGCGTGACGTCGCCGATAACTTTAGATGAATATCCCGTGCCGACCGTGCCTGAGTGTGAGCCCGTTTCGGAAAGCTATTTCATAAACGCGATGCTTATCGGAGATTCGCTGGCGAGCGGGATAACGCTGTACGACGCGATGCCCGAGCTTGAGGTGGTATACAAGATCGGTCTCTCGCCGCGCGCGATCGCGATGGGGCTTCGCGAGCTCAAGCTGGATGACGCGGAATGCACCGTCCCCGAATATCTGGAGTATCATCAGCCGAGCGTCCTTTATATCTGGCTGGGGCTTAACGGCGTTGAGGGCAGCGGCTCCAAAATGGTTCTTGAGAACTACGACGCTATGCTGAACATGATAATAGACGTTCTGCCCAACACGCTGATATACTTAATCGAGCTTACGCCGGTCAGACCTTTCGCCGCGGAAAAGAAACCGATGCTCACGAACGCGAACGTGAACCGCTTCAACACGGGTCTGCGCAAGCTTGCGGAAGAGCACAACGTGTACCTTCTGCCGATACACAACTTATACACAAACAAATACGGCGAGATGCACACGAGCTACGCCGCGGGCGACGGGTATCATTTGCGGGCGAACGGCTACACCGTGCTGCGCGATTATCTGTATTCCCACGCCATACCGCAGGACGCGCTTCCTTCCGTCGACGCGTACGAGCTGAACAACGCCGCGGAAGGCTTGAGCGACGTGTTCGAGGATTTGAATTAGTATTAACGAGGTAGGCAAAATGCGTCACAGAGCAAAATGTATATTATCAGCAGGCATGATGTTAGTGCTGCTGCTTCTTTGCGCGTGTTCAAATAAGACGGCCGTCCCGACAAAAACTTGCGCCGAAGTTGTCGGTGAGGTAGTCGCAAGCCAGCCGTTCGAGGAATTGGCGCAGCTCAAGCGAGCCGCGATAATCGCGTTCCTCGGGATTGAAGACGCGTGGGTAAGCGACGCGGCTATGTCAATCGACGCGAGCCGCGCGACCTCCGAACTGGTGTTCGTCGCGGACGCGGTGGACAATGCGGCGCTGGATAAGCTTAACGCGCACATTAAAGCGTTTCATGAGCAGTTGAGCGCGGAGTATGGTTCATACAATCCCGACGAATTGCCGAAGCTTACGAGCGCGATAATCGAGACGCAGGGCTTGCGCCTGTTCTTCATCGTGTGCGGGGACGCGGAGACGGCGCGGGGACGAATGAAGGATTGACAGTGCGGAGTGCGGGCGGTGCAGGCATGTTATATTGCGGGCGGGCGGCGACCTACGGCGAAACAGGGACGTACGACCGCCTGATGGTCGTTCGTCCCATCTGCACCGCAGGGTCATGTAACTTTTCACCCTTTATTTTTAACTTTTCACTACATCTGCACTGCCCGCACTCCGCACTGCGGCGGACGTGTTTACCGTACTTCGGCAGGGGTACACACAACCATTCCGGCGTTATTTTGTTGTTTTACGCGCAAACTATTGATATTGCGCATAATATACAGTACAATTTCAATACACGGAGGTAATTTTATGATTCAAACAACCAACCTCAATATCCGCATCGAGAAAGCTCTGAAGGAGCAAGCGGAAGAATTATTCGCGGAGATGGGCATGAGCATAAGTACCGCGTTTAATGTTTTCGTGCGGCAGTCCTTGCGTTTGCGAAAGATACCGTTTGAGATTTCCGTTGCGGACGACCCGTTCTATTCGCCTTCCAACATGGCGCACCTTCGCGCGTCAATCGCGGAAGCGGAAGCGGGACACTTCATCGTTAAAACGATGGAGGAGCTGAAGGCAATGGAAGACGCGCCATGACAATAAAATTCACGCCTTCAGGCTGGAACGACTATGTTTATTGGCAAATCCAAGACCGCAAAACTCTCAAACGCATTAACCGCCTTTTGGAAGATATCTCGCGTGGTTCAGGCGATGCGTTGGGAAAGCCCGAAACGCTGTTAGGGAGTCTTGCCGGAAGGTTGTCGCGCCGTATTGACGAAAAGAATCGGCTTATCTATCGCATCGTCGAAGACGCAAGCGCAGTCGAAGTCGTTCAGTGCCGCGGACATTACGACGATACATAAACCCCGCACAAATAAACGCGGTATATCTACGTATATATTATATATACGTCAGACTGTCGACAAACGATTGTATTATATGCGGGCGGGCGAGCCGGGGGCTCGCCCCTACAGCATATTGAGTTCCTGTATATCGATAGCCTACACCATGTAGGGGCGACCGTCCCCGGTCGCCCGCAGTTCACAACACATCGCCCGTTGGAATGTAACCAATGGTTGCGTCAATAACATTTGCATACGTTCATTTATGTATTAACTTA
>JAITHB010000162.1 GCA_031280145.1 Oscillospiraceae bacterium
GGCATGCCCTTGTCGCTCACAGGCAAGTGTGGGAAAAGGACACTTCCATGCTTGTGACGCGTCGTTCCCTCCCCGATACCGGGGCTCAGCCAGAAGCTCATCCGAATCGTCGTCATCAATGAGGGGCTGGAAGGCAACACGGTTGATATAAACGGCGGTGCTGTCTATATCTACGCGACCGACGACGCAATCAACGCGGCGGGCGGCAGCGACGAGACGGACACTTGGGGCGGTCCCATGGGCTTTGACAGGTTCAGCGGCGGCGCGGGCAGCGGGCGATACATACGCGTAACGGGCGGTGTATTGGACGCGTACGGCGGAAAAGACGGGCTGGACGCGAACGGCGATATCTTTCTGGATGGCGGCGCGGTCAGCGTCAGTTCCCAATCGCAAGGCATGGACGGCGCGGTTGATATGGACGGTCAATTCGTCGTAACGGGCGGAACTCTTATAACGGCGGGAAGCGCGCAGTCGCCCGCGTCCTCTTCCTCGCAGACGACCATTCTGATTTCGTATGACTCTCAGCAAGCTTCAGGCAGCGTAATCACGCTTAAAGACGCAAACGGAGAAACGGTTGCGGAATACACGAGCAGGATTGCGTTCACGGCGTCCTGTATAACGTCGCCGAAGCTTGAGCAGGGTCAAACATACACCCTCTTCATCGACGGCGTGAAGCGCACGGATATAACCATAAGCAGTCTCGTTACGACCACCTCCGACAGCGGCGGCAGTTATTCGGGCGGCGGAATGGGCGGCATGGGCGGTCGTGGGGGCGGAAGGCGGTAGTACGAATGAAAAATTAACAATGAACAATGAATAATTAATGGTGCGGATTGGCGTTGCAGGTTTTCCGTTCCAAACATTCAATTGTTAATTGTTAATTTTTCATTCTGTGTCACAGCGAATTAACCAAACTATACATCGCGGTATCAAACGTGGGTTTCATGTCCAAAGCTTCGCGGATAGGCATATAGAACACCTTGCCGTTCTTTATGCCTATCACCTGCTCGCTTATGCCGGAATGCAGAAGCTTCGCCGCGAGATGCCCCGCTTCAAACGCGAACGCCGCGTCGTAGGCATACGGCGCGCTGCCGCGCTGCGTATATCCGAGGACGGTCGAGCGCGCCTCACAGCCCGGCGCGAGTACGCGCAGAACGTGCGCGAGCAGGTGGGAATTCATCGGCTCGTTCGGCGAATGCGTGAGATAATAATTCTTATCGTATGAAGAGAGCAGCTCGAACGCGTTGAAATTCTCCATGCTCTGGTTCTTGTAAACACCTTCCGCGACGATAATAGTCGCCCTCGTGTCGCCCTTTTCCTTAAGGTCGTTTATGCGATCCGCAAGCTGATGCACATTCCACGACATTTCGGGAACGATAACCTGCTCCGCGCCCGTACACATCGCGGTGCGCAGCGCAATGTCCCCGCAGTGGCGGCCCATCACCTCGACGACCGCGACCCTGTCGTGCGAACGCGAGGTCGCGCGAATCTGCCGCACGGAATTGATGCAGACGTTGACCGCTGTGTCGTATCCGAGCGAGCGTTCCGTGTAGGCGAGATCGTTGTCGATTGTGCCGGGTATGCCTATGCAGGGTATGCCGAGGTTGCAAAGCGCGCGCGCTCCGTTGAACGAGCCGTCGCCGCCTATCACGATGAGTCCTTCTATGCCAAGCGAGTTAAGTCGCTTAGCCGCTTTCGCGCGCACGTCGGGATTCAGAAATTCTATACAGCGCGCGGTACGAAGAAACGTGCCGGGTTGGTCCGCAATATCCAGCACCGTCTCAAGGTCGAGCGCCATCATGCCCTTCGTGTCGTTGTCTTCACCTATTATAAGACCGTTGTATCCGCGCTTTACGCCGATTACATCCATTTCAAACAGCGCGGCGGACCTTGCCGCGGTGACGACGGCTGCGTTCATTCCGGGCGAATCTCCGCCCGAGGTGAGAATTCCGATGCGTTTCATGATATCCCGCCTTTAAGGCCGCAACGCAAAGCGCTTTACGGTGCAGCCATAATATATTATAGGGGCGGCAACTTGCCCCGCCCGTCTTTTTACGCAATATTAATATTATACCACAAAATAAACCTTCGCACAATATCGTTATCTTATATGTAATTATATGTAAAATCGTGAATTGTATACATTGATAACAAATACCGAACGCGCGAGTTTAGCGATCGCGGCTATTCTCACGCTTCCGCTTCGGGCTTGCCATGCACAGAATATGCGCCGTCACGCCCGCGCCGACCACCGCGAACAGCAGCATAAACATCGGACGGTGAATATGTATCGCCCACAAAACAAGCACGCTCCACAGAAACGCCAGGCTGCTTATTACGACCTTGCGCGGCAAGCCTTTGCGGGTTTGATAATTCTCCAGATGTTCGCGCGCGAACGGAATCTTCATCACCACGCCGCGCAGTTTCGGTACGCCGGAAAAACACGCGCAGGCGACGAGCACGAACGGCGTAGTAGGCAGGAGCGGCAGCGCGACGCCTACCGCTCCTATAGCCAAGCATACACATCCGATTGTAACAAGCAACGCGTTGCGCAGATTCATCTTAACTCCGCCGCGCAACGAGTTATTATTGCTGCGCATAACCGCTTCCCGTCGCTTTAGCAAGCTCCGCGTGGCTCAGCTTCGCCAGTTCCTTCACCATAGCCAAATTAAGACCTGCGGCTTGCGTGAATCGCTCGCCGTACTCGCTGTCGGCTTTATAGCAGTGGACTGCGTGGCGATACTTCACGTTCTCCGTTACAGGCATTATATCCGTCGCGGTATTCTCAATCAACAGCGCTTTCTTGTCTTCTGTGAGCAGCCGCCACAGGTCGCCGCCCGCGCGGAAGCAATCGTCGCTCGGGTCGTCCTTCGGGTCGAAACGCCACATCGCGCCCTCGAGCGGAAGCGGCGGTTCCGCAACCTCGGGCTGCGCGGACCAGTAACCTTCGCTGTTTGGCGTATACGCCGGAGTGCGTCCGTAATTTCCGTCAACCCTCATCGCGCCGTCGCGGTGATACTCGTTCACTTCGCACTTCGCGCGGTTAACGGGAATCAGGTTGTGATTCACGCCCAGACGATAGCGCTGCGCGTCGCCATAAGCAAACAATCTGCCTTGCAGGAACTTATCGGGCGAGAATCCGATACCCGGCACGACATGCGCGGGCGTGAACGCCGCCTGCTCCACCTCCG
>JAITHB010000177.1 GCA_031280145.1 Oscillospiraceae bacterium
CAAGCTATCAACGCTTATCGCAGTGTTACTGTATCGCCTGAATTTCTTGCGCTCCAGCGCATGCGCGACGACCAGAAACATAACGAGGCTTCCGCCTTGCACAGCGCGGAATTGAGGGGAAGGCAGGAAGGCAAGATAGAAGGCAAGCTGGAAGGCAGATATGAACGTGATAAAGAAATTGCTGTGAAAATGATTATTGACGGCGAAACAGACGGAAAGATTCTTAGATACACAGACTACCTTACCATCCAAGACATTCAGGAACTCAGGAAGGTGCACTAAACAATTGAAAATGACACAAGCAATAAATGCTTATCGCAGTGTAACCGTATCGCCTGAATTTCTTGCGCTCCAGCGTATGCGCGACGACCAGAAACATAACGAGGCTTCCGCTCTGCATAGCGCGGAGTTAAGGGGTTTTGAGAGGGGCAAACTTGAGGCTGCTAAAGAGATTGCCGCGAAAATGATACGCAGGGGAGCGACTGATATCGAAATACCGGGATTAACAGACTATCTAACCACTTAGGACATACGGGAACTCAGGAAGCAGTCCTGATGGGTACAGCTTTAGATTAAACGCAAACGCGCCGGGCGGAGATGATCTTTCCCGGCGTTCTTATTTCCCGCGCGCGTTCCTTCCGCATACCGACATAACGAGCAAATGATTTCCGCAGCATCAAGCTTGACAACCATTTTTGATAGGATTATACTAATTCCATGGAAGAATCGACTTTTCACGCGGAATCGCGTGAAGGCGATTCACAGATCGGAGGGAATTATTATATGAAGAAACTGTTTTCACTGTTGCTTGCCGCCCTGCTTATCGTAACGTGCGGCGCGGCTCTGGCGGACCCGATCAAGGTCGGCATCGTAACGCCCGACGCGGACCACGGCTTCACGGGCGAAAGCGTCGCCCACGCGCGCGCCGAAATCGAAGCGCAGCTTGCGGCTCTCGGCGCGGAAAATCTCGAATACAAGTTCGGCGTCGGCGCGGAACCGGGCATCCAAATCGCCGCGATCGAAGACATCCTCACATGGAACCCCGACGTGTTCGTCCTCTGGCCGAACGAAGGCGAAGCGCTCCGCGCGACCGCGGAATCCATCATCGCGTCGGGCGCGAAGCTTATCGTGTACGACCGCCTTATCGAAGGCCTGCAAGGCTTTGACGCCGAGATAATGGGCGACAACGTTTCGATCGGCGAAGCGATGGGCAATTACATGATAGAATACTTCAAGGAGCGCCTTGAAGCCGGCGAAGTTCTGCAATACCTGCTGTTCATCGGCGACAGCTCCACAGTTTCCGTGCAGCGCACGGAGGGAATGCTGAGCTCAATCAACGCGTCGCCGTACGCCGCGCAGTTCGTTCAGGTTCAGCAGTCCTTCCAGACAGACTGGTCGAACGCCAAGTCGCAGGAACAGCTTGAGGGCTGGCTTAACACTTCCGCCGCGGAAGCCATCGCCGACCTCGACCTCATAGTGACGCACGACGACGAAATCGTGGACGGTCTGATGAACGCCCTTTCCGTATTCCAAGGCGAGCAGAATATCAAGCTCATCACCAGCGTCGGCGGACGGCGCGAAACCCTCGCGACCTTCGACGACCCCGCGAGAAGCTTAGGCGTTGACCTTGTCACATACTTCTTCAGCCCGTCGTATATCCGCGAAGCCATACGTCTTGCGATTGCGGACGCAAAGGGCGAGCAGTATCAGGGACAGGACATCGCGGGACAGCAGTTCCTTATTCCGTCAATCGAAATCGATAAGGATTCGGTTGAGGCGTACCGCGGCAGTCAGGAGTATATTGACCGTTATTCCTTGGGGGAATAAGGATACGAGGTATTAGGTATTAGGCGGCGTGCGGTTACATTGCGGCGCGCGGTTTTGTGAACTGCGGGCGAGCCGGGGGCTCGCCCCTACAGGTGAATCACCCCGAGATTTGCCTGCGTTCAATCGTGAAGGTATGGTAAAATCCGTAGGGGCGACCGCCTCGATCGCCCCAGACTGTCGACAAAAGCCCATCGGTGTTGTAAAGGGCGGGCGACCGAGGCGGGCGCCCCTACAGGGTGTATGCTATCGGTATACAGGAACGCAATATGCTGTAGGGGCGAGCCCCTGGCTCGCCCGTCCGCGTACAATACAATCGTTTGTCGATAGTCTGGAGCGACCGCCTCGGTCGCCCGCAGCTATCAATACGCCGCCCGAAAAAATGCAACCTTTCATTATGTAGGGGCGCTCGTCCCGATCGCCCGCGGGTATTGGTACGACGGGCGATTGAGGACGATTGACCCTACAGCTTTCCATTATCTTCTCGATTGAATGATAACAAAACATCGCCTAATCCCTGTTTTTGAGGTGATTCAATGTTAACCCAAATGAAGAACATCGTGGTGGACTTCGGTCCCGTTCGCGCGGTCGACCACGTCAGCATTACGATTATGCCCGGAGAAATCGTAGGGCTGCTCGGCGAGAACGGCGCGGGCAAGACCACGCTGATGAACGCGCTTGCGGGCAGCTTCCGTCCGACCGAGGGCGAGATATACTTCGATGATACTCGCGCCGATATGCACAGCGCGAGGGACGCGGTGCGCTGCGGCGTGCGCTTCATTCATCAGGAACTTAATCTATGCAACGACCTGAACGTATTCGAGAATATGTTTCTGGCGGAAGAGTTAACAAAAACAGGTCTTCTTTCAAATATTCTTTCAAAAAAAGCCATGGCGGAACGCGCCGCCGCCGTCTTCCGGCGCATGAACGCGGATATCGACCCATGGTCGCGCGTGTCAGACCTTGCGCCGTCTGAGAAGCAGCTTGTAGAAATCGCGCGCGCGCTTCTTTTTGACTGCAAATTGATTATTATGGACGAACCTACGACCGCGCTTAACAATAATGAGATTGAGAATATGTTTGACATCATGCGCAAGCTTTCCGCGCAGGGCGTCAGCTTCATCTATATATCGCATAAGATGCCCGAATTGTTCGCCGTATGCGGCTCGTTCTACGTAATGCGCGACGGCGCGCTTGTCGCGGGCGGCAGGTTTGCGGACGTAACCGAATCGCAGATTACGGAGATGATGATCGGCCGCTCGCTCGAGGGTGAATCGTTTGACGGCAAGCCGTGCTTCGCGCGAAGCGAGGTCGCCATGTCCGCGTCTCATCTGTCGGGCGACGAGTTTACCGACGTGTCGTTCGAGCTTCGGCGCGGCGAGATTATCGCGGTGACGGGGCTTCAAGGTTCGGGACGCGAAGCGCTGGCGGACGCGCTGTTCGGCGTTGTTCCGCATACGGGGACGCTCACCGTTTCGGGTAAGACGATGGAACGCGGCGCGCCGATAATCCGTTACATGAAGTCGGGAGTCGCGATGGTTCCGCGCAACAGGAAAGAGCGCGGCATAATGAAGGACTTAAGCATTCAAGACAACCTTTCGATGGGATGGCTGAACACTAAGCATAAAGGTCCGCTCATCAGCCCGAAGACGGAAGCCGCCCGATACCTGCGCGGCGCGAAAGCTCTCTCCATAAAGGCAAACAGTCCGCGCGAGCTCATCACCACGCTTTCCGGCGGCAATCAGCAAAAGGTGATACTCAGCCGCTGGCTTGAGACTGACGCTGATGTTCTTCTGTTTGACAATCCCACGCAAGGCATCGACGTCGGCACGAAGTTTGAGATATATCAGCTTATCCTGCGCCTTGCCGAAAGCGGCAAAGCTATCCTCGTGTTCTCAAGCGAATTCGCGGAGATTCGCAGGATTGCGGATTCGTGCGTCGTGCTTTATAAGGGCGCGGTGAACGCGGTTCTTTCGCGAGGCGAGATGTCCGAAGCAAACATAATGCATTACTCTACAGGGGCGAACGCGGAGGTGTTAAGCCATGGCTGAAACAAGAAAGAGCGGTCTCAAGTTCAAAAGGCTCTTCAGCGAATACAGTTACGCCGCTTCGTTCGTTCTGCTGCTTATCTTAGCCGCAGTCGTCTCGGGAATGAAAGGCACCGCGTTCTTCCGCTGGACGAACATCAGCAACATATTCACGCAGACGTCGACGACGGGAATAATCGCGCTCGGCATGATGATGGTAATCTGCGCGGGCATGATAGACATATCGGTCGGCGCGCAGGTTGCTATTATCTCAGGCTTCGGAATCAAGATGCTCAACATTTTCGCGGCGGCGAACCTCGCGCCGTGGCTCTCCGTCGCGGCGATGCTGGTGTTCTGTCTGTTGTTCGGCTTGCTCATCGGAACGTTCAACGGCTTGCTCGTCTCGAAGGGGCGAATGCCCGCGATGATCGCCACGCTCGCCACGCAGAACATATGCCGCTCGATAATCAACCACTTCGGGCAAGGCGGACCGATCACGATTTCAACCAAAACGGAAGCGGGTAACGGGGCGTACAACGCCTTGCGCTCGGTTTCCGTCGGATATGTTCCGCTTGGAAACATAAGGGTGCCGATTCCGATGATAATGTTCATCGCGGCGGTCGCGCTGTTCTGCGTGATAATGCAGCGCACGAAGCTCGGCAAGCACATCTACGCGGTCGGCAGCAACGAGAACGCGGCTCGGCTCGCGGGCGTCGGCACGACGTTCATAAAGACCGCGGTGTTCTCGATAACGGGGCTGCTGTGCGGATTCGCGGCGTGGCTGTACGCGTCGCGCGTTATGGCCGTCGCCGTCGCCAGCGCGGGCAGCCTGTATGAGATGGACGCGATAGCGGCCGTCGCGATAGGCGGAACCGCGATGAGCGGCGGACGCGGGAAGGTTTTGGGTACGTTCCTCGGCGTTCTGATGTTCAAGATAATCGACAATGTTCTGCTTATGGCGAACGTGCCGACGTTCCTCACCCGCGCGATAAGCGGCGCGATAATCATAATCGCGGTCCTTCTGCAGAACGTATACGGAAGCGGCGCGCAGGTTTCGGCAAGGCGCAGGGTAAACGCCGTGTCTGTCGGGAGGACTTAACTTGTCATGTAAGGGGATTCGGAGGCTTAGTATGCGAGTGGGAATTATAGGCTGCGGAAGGATTACGGAGTTCCGCCACGCGCCTGAATATACGGAAAACCCGGACTGCGAAATCGTAGGCTGCTGCGACACGAACCCCGAGCGTTCGCAGTTCATCGTGAATATGTTCGGCGGCAAAGCGTTCGCGGCGCCGACCGAACTGCTCGCGCAGAAGCTTGACGCCGTCAGCGTCTGCGCCGCAAACCGCGACCACGCGAGGCTTGCGATGGAAGCGCTGCGAAGCGGCGCGAACGTTCTTTGCGAGAAGCCGATGGCGGTAACGCTTGAGGAATGCGAGAGTATGGTTCGCGCGGCCCGCGAGATGGGCAAGACGCTTGTCGTCGGGCATAATCAGCGGCTCGCCGCGGCGCACCGTAAGGCGCGTGAGATGATTGCGCAAGGCGTTATAGGCAGACCGCTTTCATTCCGCACAACCTTCGGTCACTCGGGACCGGAAATCTGGACGGGCACGCGCAACCCATGGTTCTTCGACGGCAGCCGTTCCGCTTTCGGCGCGCTGGCGGACTTAGGCGCGCACAAGATTGATATAGTGCAATATCTGCTCGGCGAACCGATTGTCGAAGTCACGGCGTATCTGCCGACGCTCGACAAGACGTATCCCGACGGCGAGCCGATCAACGTAGACGACAACGCGGTTTGCATAATGAAGACGCGCTCGGGCGCGGTCGGCACTCTCCACGCAAGCTGGACGTTCTACCCGCCCGAGGACAACTCAACGGTCGTCTACGGCTCGAAGGGAACGATCCGCTGCTTTGCGGACCCCGCCGCGTCGCTCATCGCGGAATCCAAGGAAGGCAAGACGGAGCGCTTCGACCTCGACCCGATCACGACCAACGAGGACCAACTCAGCGGAATGCGGCGCAACACGGGCGTTATCGATGATTTCGTCCGCGCGATACAGACTGGCGTTCCGTCCGTCAACGACGGCGCAAGCGCGTTGCAGACGATGCGCGTCGTCTTTGCGGCGATTCGGTCGAACGGAGAGGGGCATGTTCCCGTGGCGGTCAACCAATAACAAAATAATTCCAAACAGAAATAAGGGACGGCGCATAACCGTCCCTTCAGACTGACGACAAAAGCCCATCGGTGATGTAAATGGAGGGCGACCGAGGCGGTCGCCCCTCCAGGATGTATGCTATCGGAATGCAAGAATACAGTCTGCTGTAGGGGCGAGCCCCCGGCTCGCCCGCCCGCATGCAAAACGATCGTTTGTCGACAGTCTGACTATATATCGTTTAACGAGCGGCATGATACCGCGTAAGTCGATCGGATGCGCCATATTTATCGCGTTCCTTATTTTTCCATTTCTGTTTTCAAACATAATGGTCGTGCCGCATTGTATATTAGTAACTCATAACTATATATTGGTTCTTTTTTCTTGACAAGTACAATATGTTGTGTTAGAATGTCTTTGGGTATTTCAAAGGAAGGTGACGGGGTTATCCCTGCGTGAAAAGAAAATAATGCTGACGACGATAGTAAAACGCGACGGACGCGAGGTTCCGTTCAATCTTGAGAAAATCACAAACGCGATATTCAAGTCGCTTCAGGCGTCGGGTATGCCTGACAGCAATCTTGCGCTGAAGCTGGCGGCGCAGGTCGCGGCGCGCGCGGAGGAAGAAGCCGCGGCAGGCAAGGCTGCGCCCGACGTTGAAGCAATCCAGGATTTGGTTGAAAAGGCGCTGATAGACGCGGATCTCGCGGACGCGGCGAAGCGGTACATCCTCTACCGCGCGGAACGCACGCGCGCGCGTGAGATGAACACGCGCCTGATGAAAACATATGAAGAGATAACGAGCGCGGCGTCGCACGACAGCGACCTCAAGCGGGACAACGCGAACATCGACGGCGACACCGCGATGGGCGCGATGCTGAAGTACGGCTCCGAAGGCGCGAAGATATTCAACGAAATGTACATCCTGAAGCCCGAACACGCAGCCGCGTATAAGAGCGGCGACATACACATACACGACTTCGATTTCTACACTCTCACCACCACGTGCTGCCAGATAGACATAAAGAATCTGTTCAGCGGCGGATTTTGCACAGGTCACGGCTTCCTGCGCGAGCCGAATTATATCGGCAGCTATGCGGCGCTGACGTGCATTGCAATCCAGTCCAATCAGAACGACCAGCACGGCGGGCAGAGTATACCCAATTTCGATTACGCTTTGGCTGATGGTGTGCGTAAAACCTTCGCGCACCAATATAAGACGCAGCTTATCCGCGCGCTTGAATTCGATAAGGACGGCGATACGGATGTAGAAAGCATTATTGCCGAGGCGCATGACATTCTCTTGAAGAATGAAGACTTGCGTCCTAATATATCAGAGATGGACGCATTCGTCGCGAAAGAAGCCGATGTTCTGAAAGACAAATTCGCGGCTGACAGCCTTCGCAAGTGCCAGGCATTCGCGCACAAGCACGCTCTTGCAGATACCGATCACGAAACCTATAAGGCAATGGTTGCACTGATCCACAACCTCAACACGATGCACAGCCGCGCGGGCGCGCAGGTTCCGTTCTCTTCCATCAACTACGGGACGGATACCTCCAAGGAAGGCAGAATGATAATCAAGAACGTTCTGCTGGCGACGGAAGCGGGGCTGGGGTTCGGCGAAACGCCGATATTCCCGATTCAGATATTCAAGGTGAAGGACGGCGTTTCAGCAAACCCCGGCGATCCGAACTACGACCTTTTTCAGCTTGCCTGCCGCGTTTCCGCCAAGCGCATGTTCCCGAACTTCTCGTTCATCGACGCGCCGTATAACCTGCAATACTACAAGGCGGGCAAGCCCGAAACCGAGGTCGCCTACATGGGCTGCCGAACGCGCGTCATGGCGAACGTGAACGACCCGTCGCGCGAGATCGTCTCGGGACGCGGCAACCTTTCCTATACGTCAATCAATCTGCCGCGCATCGCGATAGCCGCGAACAAGGACGCAGGCGCGTTTTACGAGAAGCTCGACGACCTGATGAGCCTCGTCGTAGACCAACTGCTCGACCGCTTCGAGATTCAATGCAGGAAGAAGGCGCGAAACTTCCCGTTCATGATGGGCAACGGAATATGGATGGATTCCGACAAGCTCAACGCGGACGACGACGTTCGCGAGGTTCTGAAGCACGGTACGCTGACCATCGGTTTCATCGGTCTTGCGGAAGCGCTTAAGGCGCTCGTAGGCCGGCACCACGGAGAGTCCGCGGAAGCGCAGAGGCTGGGGCTTGAGATAGTCGGAAGAATGCGCCGCCGCATGGATGAGGAAGCCCTGAAGCACAAGCTGAACTTCAGCCTTATCGCCACGCCCGCCGAAGGGCTTTCGGGCAGATTCGTCGAGCTTGACAGAAAGCGTTACGGCTCGATACCCGGCGTGACGAACCGCGCTTACTATACCAACTCCTTCCACGTACCCGTCTATCACAAGATAAGCGCGTGCGACAAGATTCGCCTTGAAGCGCCGTACCACGCGCTCACCAACGGCGGACACATAACCTACATCGAGATGGACGCGGACCCGTCGGGCAACCTTGAGGCGTTCGAGTCCGTCATCCGTTTCATGAAGGAATCGGGCGTGGGCTACGGCTCGATAAACCACCCGCTCGACCGCGACCCCGTCTGCCGGCACTCGGGCATAATCGGCGACACATGCCCCAAGTGCGGACGCAGGGAAGAGGACGGACCGCCGTTCGAGCGCATCCGCCGCATTACGGGCTACCTCGTCGGTACGCTCGACCGCTTCAACAACGCCAAACGCGCGGAGGAACACGACAGGGTGAGGCATATGCGCATCATGAAGGAGCCGTGCTCTTTGGAGGATATGGAACAGATTGAGTCCGTTACGCAATCGTAAGCGGTACAAACGATGTGGGATACAGCGATGGAAGATAAGATTACGGTAGCGGGAATCGAGTGGGAATCGATAGTGGACGGTCCCGGCATACGCACGGCGGTGTTCGTGCAGGGTTGTCCGCACCGCTGTCCCGGCTGCCACAATCAACATACATGGGCGTTTGAGGGCGGCAGCGCGGTCGGCGTTTCCGAAATTGTTGAAAAGATGAAGCTCAACCCATTGATAAAAGGTCTCACGCTGACGGGCGGCGAGCCGTTCGCGCAAGCGGGTGTGTGCGCAAGCCTTGCGCGCGAAGCGCGGTCCGCGGGGTATGGCGTATACGCGTACACGGGATATGTCTACGAAGAGTTGTTGCAGCTGAGCAGAAACGACGACGCGGTGCGCGCGCTGCTCGGCGCAATCGATACGCTTATCGACGGACCGTTCGTCGAGGCGCAAAAGACGCTGGAGCTGCCGTTCCGCGGGTCGGCGAACCAACGTGTTATACAGCTGCGCGTGTGACGGCAGGGCGAAGCCCTGCACCCTAGACGCGTATGTCTTACGCGCGGCATGGTCTTCTATGATGTGATGCACAAGTGAAGTCCGTTCTCTTTTTGCCAGCCGCGGCAAAAAGAGAACCAGAAAAAACGCTTTATGGGGACGACCGCGCAAAACTCGCTGCGGCTCGAACAGTTGCGCGGGGTTGGAACGTGGGGACGCCCGCGCAAAGGTCTGCGGACCTATGCGCGGGGGTTGGAACGAGGGGACGAAGGGTACGAGGACGCGAAGGGACGGGGAGAACGAGGGAACGAAGGGACGATGGACGATGGATACGCGGGGGACGAGGATGCGAGGGGACGAAGGAACGGGGGAACGAATCAGGTAAGGGATGATTCCTAACTGCGGTCAGGAATCATCCGTGAATC
>JAITHB010000017.1 GCA_031280145.1 Oscillospiraceae bacterium
TACCCACACAAACATTACGCAAAAAACGTATGCACAGAACGGCGGCAGCCGCATAGCATGAATATGTAGGTATATCAATTTATTTATCAATTTATATCAAATTAATAGGGAGATAAAACAATGTCGTGTTCAAAAAACAAAAACTCCTCGACGCATCGCGCACAAAACGCCGCTGCGCGCCTTTTTAACGCCCATACAGCCTCCGCCGCGCTCGAGGGGGGGGGGGGGGTACGCGCCTCTAACCAACGCCTCTAATCGAGCGACAGGGTCGTCCTGCGGCAGCATCGATTATGTCATGCATAAGGGTAAACGCATACCTAAACCTGTGCAGGAAATCATGGACGAAGCCACAGTTGAAGCGACTTACGGCGAAGAGTTTAGAATTTACAATAGAAATGATGAGCTTCGTACGAAACTATCAGCAGCTTCTTCATACGGAGACCCTTTTGTCTTAATGGAAGATATCGACGTAAGCGGAATGGAGCTTCCTATTCCTTCTCGATTAGGACTAAAACTGAATGGAAACGGGCATTCAATTATTGGCTTGACCAAGCCTCTTTTATTTAGTTCGGACGGCGAGGACACTGAAATAGCCGTGGACGCAAATCATTTTGAAAACTTGAACCTTTTAGGCGTAAATATAGATACGGGAGAAGTAGACGGAGCATATGTTGGTGCGTTCGCAAGTATTCCAAGCGCTCTATTTTCTACTTTCTTAACGTTTAAGAATTGTTTGGTAGAGGGTAAAATTAATATTGAGAACGATCCCGGAAAAGCTACGAGCATCGGCGGCTTTATTGGCGGGACAGCCGTCAGCCAGATAATCAATTGCGTATCCTGCGTGGATATACAAGGGAAAAATGAAGTATCCGATATTTATATCGGCGGATTTGTCGGCAAAATCCAAGGTAACACAACAATTAAGCAATGTGTCAATTATGGGAACATAAATACTGATTTAACTACAGAAGGCACTTCTGTAGGCGGGATAGCCGGTGAATCCGACGCTAGTTCTATCGGTGTGACTGACGGAAGCAGCTTTGTAATTAATTACGGAGATATTTCTGCAACAGGCTCTACTACCGGTGGTGATGTCGGCGGGATTGTCGGGCGCTGTATCGGTATAAGTGACTATAACTATGTGTCTAATCATATAACTCATTGTGCAAACTCCGGAATCATTGACGTTGTTTCAAACAGTGTCGGTGGAATCGTAGGAAATATATATAATGCTAGTATAGAGAACTGCATCAGCGCAGGCGATATGCATTGTACTGCTAAAAATGCCGGAGGCATTATCGGCTATGTATCTAATACCGACCCAAATTCTGTTGCGAATAATATTACAATTGGAATCTCAATCAAAAACGATTATCCAGACGGTGCCGGTAAGTCCGGTGGAATTATAGGCTTTCTTGCCAGCGAAAATTTGGGTTCAGTAAATAGCAACAGTTCTTATGCAAGGGAAATTACAGGTGCCACCAGCGCGTTGGTCGCCAGAATTTATGCAGATTTTGAACCGGCAGATCTATCTATCTGCTATAATAACTGCGGTTCTTTTAATACCCTTTTATATGGAATGACGGGACCCACTCCCAAATTCCCAATTAACGGAACACTGTATAGCGTATTAGGAGAAAACCCAAGCTCACAATTGCAGACAAACTACGGATATGGAGACAGTTATTATAGCGGCGTCGATTGTGCCGATGACGACGTAGGCAGATATGCCGTCGTTCTCGATCCGCGGGACGGTCAGCCGCCGCAGATTATCCTGAGCACTGCGGACGACAAAATCGACTTATCAGCAGTGCCGACACCCGTTTGTGATTCCGCAAGGGATTCCGCAAACCAAATACTCGGCTGGTACGACGTAAACGGTAAGCGTTACGAGGGCGTTATTACTCCCACTAAAAACCTCTTGCTGTTCTGGGGATATGGCGCGCCTTCGGGCGGCGGAACACTCCCAACAAGAATGCAAACCGCTTTGGGCAAGGTACTCACGTCAATCGGAAGCGGGGACCGCGCGGGCGGCGGAATCATGCTCTCGATCGCGAACGCGCTGAACAAGTTCACGGTCGACGGAACGGTTTACAATTCCAGGCTGCCCGAGCTTCTCGAAACCTATCAGCGGCTCATTAACACACTTTCAAGCATGGAATGCATCACCTCGCAGAAGATGTGCGTCTCGCTCAAGGCGTTGTGCTACTGCGGCGGAGACGACAGCGGCTGCTGCGTACTCGAACCCGACGTGGCGGACACCCTCTCCGACGTGATAGAAGGCATAGCGCAAAAAGAGGACGGCGCGGGGCAAGTCGTGCAGGCGGGCGCGGACGCTCTGAGACTCGCAGCGAATGAGGGCGGTCTTACTGATGCGGACGTGCTTGACGTGATGGACGCTGTATACTGCCTGACTGAATCCGCCGCGAACCTTGAGGATTCCATGTCCAAGAAGCTGTGCCGTTCCGTGAACGCGCTGTGTTCCTGCGCGACGGACGCCGCGCCGTGCAGTCTTCCCGAAGAGGCGCTCGCCAGCATCGTGGAGTCCATCTCCGTAATAGAGGAAGCGGCGAGCGGAATAGTGGTATCGGGCGCAAGCGCGCTGGAGCACGCGGTCAGCGGCGCGAGTCCCGACGCCGACGACATCATGACCATGACGAACGCCGTGAACAAGCTTGCAAGCTCCGCGAAGCATATCGAACAGGCTTCCGCGAAGAAGCTCAACTGCGTCCTGACGGCGCAATGCGACAAGGGCGCGTCGCCTCCGTGCCAATGCGAAGACTGCGACGCGGACGCGGATTGTTCCGCGGTTTCCGCAGGCTGCACCGGGGTTACGCAGCCGTAACCACAAGTTTGGTATTCAGGCGGGCGAGCCGGGGGCTCGCCCCTACAGCATGTTGTATTCTTGCATACCGATAGATTACACCATGTAGGGGCGACCGCCTCCCGGGGTCCCCGACAAATCCGCAGATTTGGCGGGGTGGGTCGTTCGCCCGCCCTTCACAACACCGATGGGCTTTGTCGACAGCCCGGGGCGATCGAATACGGTCGCTCTCTACACGTGTTCTATATCCCCGAACACGGGCGGCATCATCCGCGCGCATTCCATAAGCAGCGGTATGGCAAGCTGTCTCATCTGCGGGTGCGCCGCAGCGTCCGTTCTCATGCGGAAGAAATGCCGCCACTCGCGAAGGTTCATCGTGACGAGTATCTCCGTCTTGATTGAGTTGGGCAGAACGCTTCGCGCCATCTCGGGCGACGCGCCGCTGTCGAGCAGGCGCATATACGAAGCCTCCGCGTTGCGCATCGCCGTAATCCACAATACATATTCGGGGCTGTCTTCTTTAAAGAAGAACGGTCGGATGAACGTAAGCTCGCCTCCGAACTTACTCTTTCCGTAGTTGCAATAGCGCGTGCTTTCCTGCGTGTAGCTGGCTATGCGGTGGCGCACAAGCTCGTGCGATACGCCTCTGTCGCACACTATAAGCACGGATACCTTCTCGTGTTCCAATATGGATTCGTGTCCCTGTTTCACGCGGCTTGCGATGAACTTCGCGTAGCTGCCCTCCGTCGTCGCGCCTTCGCTCTTGTAGCAGATTCGCCCTGCGGCTTCAACGCGTTTCATCAGCGCGACCGCGTCTATATCGTCTGTTATCTTATATGACGGCTCGATTATGTTCATTTGAAACCCTCTTCACTTTATGGTAGTATAGAAGTGATTCTATCAGCGGAATTCAGACGTGTCAATAAAAGCTCAACGAAGGAATGAAGGAGGTCTTGTATATGGAAACAGCGACGCTCGTCTGCTTAATCGTGGGGCTTGCCACCGCCGCGCTCGGCTTAATCATGACGGCGGGCAAGGGATGGTTCCTTGTGGCGGGGCTTAACACCACGCCAAAGGAGCTGCGCGACAAGCTGAACGTGAAGGGGATAACCCGTTCGGTGGGGAAGTATCTGCTGTTCCACGCGGCGTTGATTATCGCGTTCGGGTTTGCGATAGTTCACAACGCCACGATATCCGTCGCCGTTTTGGTTACGGTTGTGCTCGCGTCGTCAATCGTGCTTGTGATTCATCTGAACAAGAACGCTCAAGCTACAAATTAATATCCGCGGAACCGCGTTTCGCGCCCAGCTTCTTCCATTCGGTCAGCATGAAGGTTGCGAAGCATGCGCCGCCGCCGACTATGTCGGAAATGGGTTCCGCCAGAAACACGCCCGCGACGGCGAACCAACGCGGCAGCAGAAGCGTCAGCGGAACGACAATTATCGCCTTGCGCAGCAGGCTGAAGAATATCGCCTGCTTTGCCTTGCCCAGCGCGAGATAGCTGTACTGCCCCGCCATCTGCATGGACATGGCGAAGAACGCCGCGAAGTATATCTTGATTGAACCCGACGCAATCGCAATCAAATCCGTATCGTCGCTGAACAGGCGAACGAACGCGCCCGGCACGGTCGTGAGCGCAAGCCACGCGAGCGTGGCGTAGCACGCGCAGACGATCGCGACGAAGCGTATGCCGTGTCTCACGCGCTCATATTTCCCCGCGCCGTAGTTGAACCCCAGCACGGGCGAGCTGCCCTGGCTGAAACCGTTCATCGGAAGCATGACGACTTGGCGGACGGACGTGACTACCGTCATCGCGCCGATGTAAATATCTCCGCCGTACAGCAGGAGCATCTTGTTGCAGACTGTCTGCACCGCGCTTTCCGTCAGGCTCATCGTAAAGTTGGAGAGACCAAGCGCGGCTATCTTCTTAATTATCGCGAAGTTCGGCTTCATCGCCTTTAGGTCGAGGCGGATTATCGCGCGCTTTCCGCACAGGAACAGCAGAACCCAGGCCGCGCCGATATACTGGCTGATGATCGTGGCGAGCGCCGCGCCTTGTACGCCCATGTTAAACGTGTAGATGAACAGCGGGTCGAGCGCCACGTTCGCCGCCGCGCCTACAACCGTGGTGAGCATGGCTGTCTTAGGGAAGCCCTGCATTGTGATATACGGGTTCAGCCCAAGCTGCGCCATCAGCGCGACCGTTCCCAGCGCGTATATGGAAAGATAGCCGTGCGCGTATTCGATAGTGTTGTCGCTCGCGCCGAACCACGCGACCAACGTTCTGCCGAACGCAAGCAGAACGGCGGTGAGTATTACGCCGAACCCGAGAAGCATGAACGCAGACTGACCCATTATGCGCCGCGACTTATCCGCGTTTCCCGCGCCGCGCTCGATTGAAGCCAGCGGCGCGCCGCCGTTTCCCGCGAGGTTCGCGAACGCGCTCACGAACGAGATTATCGGGAAGCACACGCCAAGCCCCGTCATCGCGTCCGTGCCGACGAGGGGAATTCTGGCGATATACATTCTGTCCACAATATTATAGAGTACGTTGACGAGCGACGCCGCAATCATGGGGATACCCTGCCGAAGCATCGCGCGCGTAACGCTGCCCTCGCCGAAATCACTCATTCCGGCCTTTTTCCGAACATCATTCCGAACGTCAGTTTGCATATGCGCATATTATCACACGCGGCACGGCTTGACAACGTGCCGATAATCAAATAATATATTTCAGATTGGGAGTGATAAAATGTTTGCGGACAGATTCAACGGAATAACGGGTTCCGCGATACGCGACATCTTCAAGATAATCGCGGTGCCCGGTATGATAAGCTTCGCCGGCGGAAACCCCGCCGCGGAAGCGCTGCGCAGCGACGTTCTCGCGGATATTGCGCGCGACGTTCTGCTTGCGGACGGCAAGCGGATTCTTCAATACGGTTCGAGCGAAGGCTATGCGCCGCTGCTTGAGGAAGCCGTGAAATTCCTTCGCGAGCGCGGTGTGGAAGCTGCCGCCGAAAACATTCTGCCTGTCAGCGGCTCGACGCAAGCCATCGACCTTCTGTGCAAAGCCTTGATAAACCCCGGCGACACAATTCTGGTCGAAGACCCGACCTTCCTTGGCGCAACGCAGACAATGCGGCTTTATCAGGCGAACCTCGTACCCGTCGCCTTGGACGACTGCGGCGCGGATATAGACGCGTTGGAGTCCGCGATAATCAAGCATAAACCGAAGCTCGTTTACCTTATACCTACGTTCCAAAACCCGACGGGAGTTACGCTTTCGCTTGAGCGCAGAAAGGCTGTCGCCGCGCTTGCCGCGAAGTATGACGCATATATAATAGAAGACGATCCGTACCGCGACCTGCGATACGCGGGCGAACCTCTTCCGCCGATACATTCTTTTGACAAATCGGGAAAGATAATATATCTTTCGAGCTTCAGCAAGCTGATCTCGCCGGGACTGCGCGTCGGAATTATGACGTGTTCGGGCGAGCTGCGCCGAAAGCTGGTTATCGGCAAGCAGTCCACCGACATCCATAACGACCAGCTGGCGCAGGCGATTGTCGCGGAATATCTGAAGCGCGGACTGCTGCCCCCGCATATAGAATATATATGCGGTTTGTATGGCGAGCGCATGAACGCGATGCTCGCGGGTCTCGCCGAAATGGGAATCGCGCATACCGCGCCCGCGGGCGGTCTGTTCGTGTGGTGCAGTCTTCCCGAAGGAAGCGACGCTTTAGAGCTGCTGAACCGCGCGGTGAAGAAGAACGTCGCGTTCGTGCCGGGTACGCACTTCTACGTGAACGGCGGACACGCGGAAACGCTGCGGCTGAATTTCTCAAACAGCAGCGCCCTGATGATTGAGCGCGGGATGAGCGCGCTGGCGGAAGCGCTTGCGGAATAGATATACCGCGATACAACAATCGGTTTGATTAAGACAAACCATATTTGTAGGGGCGATCTCCGATCGCCCGAACGCATCCACCACGGAACGCTACACAGCAACGCGTTATTTGGCAGCGTGCGGGCGATCGGAGATCGCCCCTACAGAGTTTGTCGGTCGTTCACGATATGTTTTATTCCAATACAATAATCGGTTTGAAAGGTGGTGATGCTATGGCTATATACGATAGCCGCGCGTATGACACGGCGCGGTTCTGTTTGTCCATAGAATCACTATCTTTATTATAGGAGAAACAATATGCACATATTAGATAAACTGAAAGAGCGAGGCTACCTCGCCCAAATAGTATACGAAGACGAGCTGTACAAACAACTTGAGCGCGAACCGACCGTCTTCTACTGCGGCTTCGACCCTACCGCCGACAGTATGCACTTCGGTCACTATATCCCCGTGCTTGTAATGAAGCACTTGCAGGAAGCGGGGCATATCCCCATCGCCCTCATGGGCGGCGGCACAGCGATGGTCGCGGACCCGACGGGCAAAACCGACCTGCGCCCGATTCTTACGATTGAGGACATTCAGAAGAACGTTCGCGGCATACAGGCGCAGATGGAACGCTTCATCGACTTCGGTTCGGGCAAGGCGATTCTTGAGAACAACGCCGACTGGCTCCTCAACCTCAACTACGTGAACTTCCTTCGCGAGATTGGGCAGCACTTCTCAGTCAACAGAATGCTTACCGCGGAATGTTTCAAGCAGCGCATGGAGAAGGGGCTCACGTTCCTTGAGTTCAACTACATGCTGATGCAAAGCTACGACTTCCTTGAGCTATACAGAAAGTACGGCTGCCGCTTGCAGATTGGCGGCGACGACCAATGGAGCAACATACTGGCGGGCGCGGACCTAATACGCAGGAAGGAACGGCAGGACGCGTTCGCGTTCACCATCAAGCTGCTGTTAAACTCAGAAGGCGAGAAGATGGGCAAGACCGCGAAAGGCGCGCTGTGGCTCGACCCGAACCGCGTCACGCCATACGAGTTCTACCAATATTGGCGCAACCTTCCGGACACCGATGTGCGCGAGTGCCTGAACCTGCTCACGTTCCTTCCGCTTGAAGATATCGCAAAGCTGTTCGCGGAAGGCGCGAACATCAACGAAGCGAAGAAGGTTCTGGCGTATGAATCGACCGCGCTCGTCCACGGCAAGGACGCGGCGGACGAAGCCATGCAAGCGTCGGCCGCGCTGTTCGGCGGCGGCGGCGATATGAGCAATATCCCCACATTCGTAATCTCTCTTGACGAGCTTACGGCGGACAGCAAACTTACAACCCTGCTTCCGCTGATGGGTCTGGCCGCGTCGCGCGGCGACGCGCGCAAGCTTATTCAGTCGGGCGCGGTTTATGTCGGCGACGGTAAGGCGACCGACATAGATTACAGGGTGGACGCGGACACGGTGCCTGCGGACGGTCTGCTGGTTAAGAAGGGTAAGAAGGGGTACTGCAAACTGGTTATTAAGTAAACACAATATCTGTAACAGGGTCGTACGCGCAACAGGCGGGCGATTGGAAATCGCCCCTACAATGAATGTTTGATGTGCCAAAACCGATCATCACATTGTGCGTTTTGTTTTGCAAATGACGCACAAATATTGTAGGGGCGACCGCCTCGGTCGCCCGCCTGCGACGCGTACGACCCATTGCAGCGTAACCAATCGGCTAAAGGAGACCACAACATTGAAATGCGGAATAATCGGGCTGCCGAACGTAGGCAAATCCACGCTGTTTAACGCGATAACCAACGCGGGCGCTATGTCTGCGAATTATCCATTCTGCACGATCGAACCGAACGAAGCCGCGGTCGGCGTACCCGACCCGCGCGTCGACGGTCTGGCGAAGATGTTCAGCCCGAAGAAGATAACCTACGCGTCTGTTTCGTTTGCGGATATCGCGGGGCTGGTGCGCGGCGCGTCCAAGGGCGAGGGGCTGGGCAACAAGTTCCTCTCGCACATTCGCGAGGCAGACGCGCTGGTTCACGTTGTGCGCTGCTTTGAGGATTCCAACATCCAGCACGTGAGCGGCCGCGTCGACCCGATCGACGACGTGCAGACCATCAATCTGGAACTGATTCTGGCGGATCTTGAAACGGTCGCAAAGCGCGAGGAGAAGGCGAGAAAGCAGCTCAAGGTTGGGGATAAGAAGCTTCAGCTTGAGGTGGATACGGCGGCGAAAGTGCGCGCTCATCTGGAGCGGGAGAAGCCCGCGCGCACCTGCGACCTTTCCGATATGGAGAAGGAAGTTGTGCGCGGCTGGTTCATGCTGACGGACAAGCCCGTAATGTACGCCGCGAACATCGCGGAGGACGATATCAGTGCAGACGAGGACGCGATACCGAACGTTCTCGCGCTCAAGCGCCTCGCGGCGGACGAAGGCGCGGAGCTGCTCGTAATCTCCGCGCAGATTGAGGCGGAGCTTGCGGGCATGGACGCGGAAGACCGCGCCGTCTTCATGGAAGAATTGGGGATTGCGGAAGCGGGGCTGGACAGGTTCGCTCGTACCGCGTATCGTCTGCTGGGGCTTATCTCGTTCCTGACGGCCGGCGCGGACGAATGCCGCGCGTGGACGATAAATCGCGGCGACAAGGCGCCGCAGGCGGCGGGCAAGATTCACAGCGACTTCGAGCGCGGGTTCATACGCGCGGAAGTCGTTCCGTATGACACGCTGATTCGCGAGGGCAGTATGTCCGTCTGCAAGGAAAAAGGGCTGGTGCGAAGCGAGGGCAAGGAATATGTAATGCGCGACGGCGACGTCACGCTGTTCCGCTTTAATGTCTGATTCAATGTCTGACACGATCGCCGCCATCGCGACGCCAATCGGAACGGGCGCGATCGGAATCGTGCGCGTGTCGGGCGCGGATTCGCTCGCCATACTGCGCCGCGTGTTCCGCCGCGAGGATCGCGCGGACGATTACGCAAGCCACATGATGTACTTTGGTTTCGTGACGCACGAAGGCGAACGCGTAGACGAAGCGTTGGCGGTGTTCTTCCGCGCGCCGAAGTCGTATACGGCGGAGGATTCCGCGGAGATATACTGCCACGGCGGAACAGTTACGGTTCGGCGCACTCTTGAAGCGGTGCTGAAAGCGGGAGCGCGAGCCGCAGAACCGGGAGAGTTCACCCGCCGCGCCTTCGAGAACGGCAGAATAGACCTGACGCGCGCGGAAGCCACGCTCTCGCTTATAGAAGCTACGAGCGAAGCCGCGGCGCGCGTGTCGCTGAACGCGCTGTCAGGCGGTTCCGCGAGGTTCATCTCCGCGGCGAAGGAATCGCTGTCTCATATGCTCGCGGCGATAGACGCGGCGATAGACTTCCCCGACGAGGTTGACGAAACGCTCACGCGAGCGGAGCTTCTGCTCGGCATTGACGCGCTTCTTTCTTCCCTTGAGAAAGCGTCGGATGAAACGGTGAGACGGCGCGTGACGGAGGGAATCACCGTCGTGCTTGCGGGCGCGCCGAACGTCGGCAAATCGTCGCTTCTCAACGCAATATTGAACGAGGAGCGCGCGATAGTCCACGACAAGGCCGGCACCACGCGCGACATAATCGAGGGCAGTCTTCAGATTGCGGGCATGTCCGTCACAATATACGATACTGCGGGGCTGCGCAATACGGCGGACGCGGTGGAGCAAATCGGCATAGACCGCGCGCTTGCGCGGATCGAACGCGCGGACATCGTGTTTGCCGTGCTGGACGCTTCGCGCGGCGTTTCCGACGACGAACAGGAACGTGTGCAATCCGTTCCGCGGAACAAACTGCGAATCATATTCAACAAAACAGACTTGATTAACGGACGGGAAAATAGTATATTAACTGATAAATTTCCACCTGTTCCCATATACTATACGAGCGCGGTTTCAGGCGCGGGAATAGGCGAAGTTATAGCCGCGATACGCGGCGTCGCGGAACAGACGGACGGCGGCGGCGCGCTCGTGCTGAACGCGCGTCAGGCGGAGCTTGCGCGAAGCGCGTCCGCAATCCTTCGCGAAGCGAAGACGAATCTTGAAGGTGGTGACCCGATTGACCCATTGTCAACCGACCTTATGGCGGCTCTTTCGATATTGTGTCAGATCGACGGCAGCGACGCAAAAGAGACCGTCATTGACGATATTTTTAGGCTATTCTGCGTGGGGAAATGAGAAAATGAAAAATTAAGAATGAAAAATGAAAAATTGTTTGTTTGTCTTGTCAGAACAGACCATTAATTTTTCATTATTCATTATTAATTTTTCATTAATTAAAGCCGGAGGATATATGGCAAAGAATAAGAAGGAAGAATCATTCGTCGAGCAGCTCACGAAGCGCGACGAAAACTTCGCGCAATGGTACACCGACGTTGTGCGGCTCACCGACCTTGCGGACTACGCGCCCGTGCGCGGCTGCATGGTCGTAAAACCATACGGCACCGCGATATGGGAGTTGATACGCGACGAGCTTGACCGCCGCTTCAAGGCGACGGGGCATCAGAACGTTATGATGCCGCTGCTCATCCCCGAGTCGCTTCTTATGAAGGAAGCGGAACACGTGGAGGGCTTCGCGCCCGAAGTGGCGTGGGTGACGCAGGGCGGCAAGGAAGTTCTGCCCGAAAAGCTGGCGATTCGCCCGACCAGCGAAGTGCTGTTCGGATACATGTACGCCAAGTGGCTGCAAAGCTGGCGCGACCTGCCGTTCCTGTACAACCAATGGTGCAGCGTCCTGCGCTGGGAGAAGACCACGCGTCCGTTCCTGCGCACGTCTGAGTTCTGGTGGCAGGAAGGTCACACGCTTCACGAAACGGGCGAGGAATCCGCGGAAGAAACACAGCGTATGCTTGAGATATACCGCGAGGTCGCGGAAGACTGCCTCGCCATGCCTGTTCTTACAGGGCGCAAGAGCGAGCAGGAGAAGTTCGCGGGAGCGGTCGCGACATACTCGATAGAAGCGATGATGCAGGACGGCAAGGCTCTGCAGGCGGGAACGTCGCACGACTTCGGCACAAACTTCGCGGAGGTCTACGACATAAAGTTCCTCTCGCGCGAAGGCTCGCTCACTCACGCGCACGGCACGTCGTGGGGCGTGTCGACGCGGCTCATCGGCGGCGTAATCATGACGCACGGCGACGACCGCGGGCTGAAGCTTCCGCCGACCATCGCGCCGATTCAGGTTGTGGTTCTGCCTATCGCGCAGCACAAGCCCGGCGTAATCGAAGGCGCGAAGGCCGTCGCGGACGCGCTCGTCAAGGCGGGTCTGCGCGTGAAGTTCGACGACCGCGACAGCGTTTCCGCGGGTTACAAGTTCAACGATTGGGAGCTTAAGGGCGTTCCGCTGCGGCTTGAAATCGGACCGCGCGACCTTGAGAACGGTCAGCTTGTCGCGGTGCGCCGCGATACTTTCGAGAAACAAACCCTCGATATAACGGATGCGGCAGAGAAGGTTTCCGCGCTTTTATCCACGATACAGAAGGATATGTATGAGTCCGCCAAGGCGATGCGCGACCGGCGCATAACGAACGCCGCGAACCTTGACGAGATAACCGCGGCAATTCAGGGCGGCTTCGCGCGCGGAATGTGGTGCGGCGCGGACGAATGCGAAGACGCAATCAAGGAGAAGACAGGCGCGTATACGCTGAACATGCCGTTCGACCAAACGCCCGTCGGCGACGTGTGCGTGTGCTGCGGCAAACCCGCCGCAAAGGTTATGCATTTCGGGAAGAAATATTAGTTATAATCGCGCAGGCGTTGCATAGGGCGGGCGACCGAACCTACCCCTGGGACGGTCGCCCCTACAGGGGTTTATCTGCGTTCAACCGGGAAGGTATTTCAGTATCTGTAGGGGCGATTTCCAATCGCCCGCCTGATTGTCGTATGACCCGCCTCAACGTATAGGGTATACAGAACCTACCCACAGGAGATTATACGATGGATAAAGAGAAAAAGATTGTCCTGACAGGCGGCGGCACGGCGGGTCACGTTACGCCGCACCTCGCGATTATTCCGCACCTGCGGAAGGACGGCTGGGAAATTCACTACATCGGCACGGAAGACGGAATAGAACACCGTCTCATTGAGGATGTGAACAAGGACGCGGGCGAGACCGTCGTAACATACCACAGCGTGCCGAGCGGCAAGCTGCGCCGCTACTTTGACGTGAAGAACTTCACCGACCCGTTCCGCGTGATGAAGGGCGTCGGTAAAGCTGGAAGCTTGGTCGGCAAGCTTCGGCCGTCGGTCGTGTTCAGCAAGGGCGGTTTTGTCTCCGTGCCTGTGGTGTACGGCGCGTTCATGCACGGCGTACCCGTGGTTCTGCACGAGAGCGACATAACGCCGGGTCTCGCGAACAAGATAACCGCGCCGTTCGCGAAAGCGGTATGCACGACGTTCCCCGAGGCGGCGGAAGCGGTCGGCGCGAAGGGCGTGACGACGGGCTCGCCGATCCGCGAATCCCTCTTCAAGGGAAGCCGCCCAAAGGGACTGGCGTTCGCGGGCTTCGACGGGCGCAAGCCCGTGCTGCTTATGATGGGCGGAAGCAGCGGCGCGCAATCGGTGAACAAGGCGCTTCGCGACGCGCTGCCCGCGCTTGCGCCAAAGTATGACATACTGCACATTTGCGGCAAAGGCAACACAGATTCCGCGCTGTCCAAGACTGTCGGCTACCGCCAGTTTGAGTATGTGGATAAGCAACTGCCCGACGTGTTCGCCGCGACCGACATAATGCTCTCGCGCTCGGGCAGCAACGCGCTGTCGGAGATTCTCGCGCTGCGCGTCCCCGCGCTGCTAGTGCCATACCCGAAGGGCGCGTCGCGCGGCGACCAGATTCTGAACGCGCAGAGCTTCATGCGGCGCGGCTTCTCGCAGATTCTATACCAGGAAGATTTGTCTGCGGAAACGCTGGCGCGGAGCATCGACACGCTTTACGCGGACCGCGCGCGCCTTCGTTCCGCGATGGAGCGCGAGCCCGCGAGCAACGGCATAGAGGGCGTGCTGGCGCAGATATACAAGTACGCGAAATAAATGAAAAATTAAGAATGAAAAATGAAAAATGAAAAATTAATGGTTGGTTTTCTAAAGTCCCAACCATTAATTTTTCATTATTCATTTTTCATTGTTCATTTATCCTTTGACCGCCCCGCCCGTAACGCCGCTCACATAATACTTCTGCATTTTGATGAACAGCGCGGTTATCGGAATCGCGACCAATACCGCACCAGCGCAGAATCGCGTGTAGTATTCGCTCATGTGTTCGCGGTCGATCATCATGTAAAGTCCGCGCGCGACCGTGTAGTTCGCGTAATTGTCCTTCATGATAACCGATACGAAGATGAAGTCCACCCACGGCGCGATGAACGCCGTCAGCGCGGTATACGCGACAATCGGCATCGACGTGGGCAGAATTATCTTCCAGAAAATTCCGTTGCGCGTAAGCCCGTCAATCGACGCGGCTTCATCCAGCGCCTTTGGCACGGTATCGAAGAAACCTTTCGCCACGTAGTAGCCCAGCGCCGCGCCGCCCGAATAGACGATGATCAGCGCGACCAAGCTTTGGTTAAGCCCTATCGCCTTGAGGAAGTGATAGATGGCTATCATGCTCATGAACCCCGGGAACATGCCCAGCACCAGCGAGATGTTCATGAAGCGTTTGCGCCACTTGAAGCGAAGCCTGGAATACGTATACGCCACCATAAGCGTGAGGAACGTCGTGATTGCGCAGGAGCATACCGCGACGAGCAGCGTGTTGAGGTACCAGCGCGGGAAGCTGAACAGCTTCGTATCCGTAAACAGGGAAGTATAGTTCCAAAGCGTGAACTGCTTGGGGATGATATAGGAAGTATACATCTCCTTGGTTTCGCCGCGAAGGCTCGACAGAACCAGCCACGCAATCGGAAGAAGCCAGAATATGCACAGCAGCGACAGCGTAACGTATATCGCGGCGTTCGTAATCTGCTTGCGCCGCTTCATGCTGTGGGACAGACCAACATGCTCAATTTCACGCGTACTCATGAGAATTGATCCTCCTTCTTGACCGAGCCTGTAAAGTTATACGCCAGCAGCGAGAATGCCGCGACAATCACGAAAATGATTATGCCGATAGCGGAAGCCAGGTTGTAGTCGGAGCGGTCGACGGTCAGCTTGTAAAGCCACGTGACGAGCAGGTCTGTGTCGCCCGCCTGATAGTAGTTCTGGTTGAGCGGACCGCCGCTCGTCAGCAGATAGATAACGTTGAAGTTGTTTATGTTGCCGACGAAAGTCGTTATAAGGTACGGCCCCGTGACGAACAGCATATACGGAAGCGTTATCGAAACGAATTGGCGGTAGGCCGTCGCGCCGTCTATGTTCGCGCTCTCATACAGGTCGGCGGGGATGTTCATAAGAATGCCCGTCGTCATCAGCATCGTGTAGGGAACGCCGACCCACATGTTAATTATGACCACCATAATCCTGGCGAGCGTCGGATCCGTCAAAAACTTAATAGGGTCTTTTATCCAGTTCCAGTTCTTCAGCGTCTCGTTCACTATGCCCGTGTCGGCGAACATTCTGGAAACCAGCATAAGCGAGACGAACTGCGGCACGGCGATGGTGATAACGAAGCAGGTGCGCCAAAGCTTCTTGAGCTTTATGCCTTGCTTGTTTATCATGAGCGCCAGTATCATGCCCAGCAGGTAGTTTGTCACGGTTGCGAAGATTGCCCAGATGAACGTCCATGTGAGTATTCCGCCGAACGAGTTCTTGTATTTGGGGTTATCAAAGAAGATGTTCCTGAAGTTCGTGAGACCGACCCACGTGAACAGCTTGCCGGGCGGCTGGTGCGTCGCGTCGAAGTTGGTGAACGCGATTGCGACCATGAATATAATCGGCAGCGCCGTGAACAGCGTGAGCGTAATGAGCGGGAGCGACATGAGCGTCATATGATAGCGCAGGTCGAGCAGCGTTTTAACGTCCTTTAGGAACGTCGGCTGCTTTATTCCCGCAAGTTTGCGTTCATGCGCCAGATACGACGACTTGACGCTGTTCCTCCATATCATGAAGAGCGGAACGAGCGTGGCGATTGTCAGAACGGAATACAGCAGGATGAGCATCGAGTTCTGCCCCGCCGCAAGCTCGTCTATGCCGATGGCTTCGTTGAAAACCCAACCCTGCTGAACAGTGCCCAGCGTGAGCAGATCCTTTACGTATCCCCAGCCGAACGTCAAATAGAACAATATGAAACCGACTTCGGACGCGAGATATAGCAGACCTTTGATAATCTGTCCGTTGACGAACGAGCCGAAGCCGAAAATAATTGCGGAAAGCCAAGTTTCGGCTCCGCCGTTCGCGAGCTGATGAATGAACTTCGGTCGGTGTTCGTCCGTATGGGGAATTTTACGCGCTCGCTTGCCCTGCGCGCTGGTGTTGATGTTGGCGCTCATAAGCGGTTCCTCATCTTAATACTATTTTAGCGGAGGAATAGTATTACATATCCGGCTGATTTTTCCTGCGCGAATTCGGAATAAAAAAACCGAGGCGCGGTTAAACGCCTCGGTTGAGCGAACGCGTTACTCGACTATTTGGGCGACCATCTTGTCGAGCAGGCTCTGCAGGTCTTCCGTGGACTTGTTTTCCATCGCGAGACCGAACGCTTCGGCGGGAGTCCAGTATCCGCCGAGAACGAGCTTCTGCGATACGCCGTTCACGCCTTGCGCGGACAGCGCCGCGAGAGCGATGTTCTCAAGAACCGCGGGGTTTGAAGCCGCCGCGATGTTGGTCGGTCCAAGCTCGCGCTGTTCAAAGAACTTAACCTGCGCGGCTTCGTTGGTGATGAATTCGGCAAGTTGGAACGCCTGAAGCGGAGCCGCTGTCTGGCTGTTCACGCCGACGACCTTCGTTCCGATGAAGCTTGCCATCGGCACTTGCTCGCCGCCGCAGGTGAACGTGGGCAGGGCGCAAGCCGCGTAGTTTTCGCCGAGCTTCTCGGCGATGACTGTTGCGTTCCATGTTCCCGAAACGCCCGCCGCGATGGTGGTTCCGAACATTCCGACCAATACCGAATCGTCGCCCGTGAGGAACGCGGGGTCGGCGGCGAACGCCTTTATCGCTTCCGCTGCCGCGAGACCGTTCGCGTTGTTGAAGTCGCAAACCTGCTTGCCGTTCTCATCGACGGTGAGCTGTCCGCCCGCGCCGAGGAAGAACGAAGCGATGTACCAGCCGTTTGAAAGGTCCATGAAGACTTTCTTTCCGGCTTCGTTGGCTTTCTTGAGCATTCCGTCGAGCGTCTTCACGTCTTCTTCCGTGAAGACAGACTTGTCATAATACATGAAGTAGCCGTTGTCGGCGGACTTCGGATATCCGTAGAGCGTTCCGTCCAAAGTGGCGGACTCAATCGATCCCGCAGTGTTCGCGGCGGCGATCTGGTCGAGGTTCAGCGTGATGCGGCGAAGCGCGCCGGAGTTCACGAGGTCGATAAGCTGGTCGTTCGCGAACGCGAATACGTCCGCCGCCGCCGCAGGGTCTTCCTGATAGCGGGCGCGCGCGTCGGGCTCTCCGACTACGCCAAGGCTGATATCCCATTCGGTGTCGGGATTTGCCGCCTTGAACTCCTCGATCAGCTCGCCGAGCACCTTCTGGTCGTCGTTGCTTCCCCATACCTTAAGCGTAACCTTGTCCGCGAGCGCGGATACGGCGGACATCATCAGTACGCACGCCAAAACTACGCTTACGATTTTGCGAAGATTCTTCATTTTTATTAACCCCTTCTCATATGATTTGAATAATGATTACGAACTACCCTTGTGAATACATTATAAAAACTAAATGTTAACTTGTCAATAGAAATTTTGATATATTTTTATCGATAACGGACAGAACATGCAGCGAGGTGTTGGATTTATGCAGCCGGGACGAGAATTCTTCATAGGCGCGTTTACGCGAGACGGATATGTCTTCTATGACCCGATCACCCTTCTTAACGAAAAGGACGGAGCGCGGACGCGCCGTGTCGTCGTGCGCGGCGGAACGCAGTTTTTGCGCACCCGCTGTATGAAACGCGTCGCGGAGAAGCTTCAGGAAAAAGACATGCAGATTGACATAATGGCGAGCGCGCTCGACCCTAACGCCATCCAGTCCGTCGGCTCCGCGGAACTCGGAATCGCGGTGATTGCGGAAGACGACTGCAGTCTCTCGCCGTCCGCCTGCTTTGGCGAAGACGACTCTACGACCAACATCGACTTGGACGACGCGTTCCATTCCGACAAGCCGATTCTTCTTCCTTATTCCGATGACAGCGGCACGGAGTTAATACCCGCGCTTCGCGCGGAGTCACAGGCGAACGAGCGCCGCGCGTGTCATCTGCTGGCGGCGGCTGCTGCGCTCCAGACGGACGCGGAGGAAGAGTGGCGCGACCAACTGATGGAAAGCGAGCTGACGCGCGTTCTCGAACCGTGGATTCAGGCGGTGACAGCGTTCCGCGATCCCGCGGAACGCGGCCGCGAGCGTAAGTTCTTCGCCGACGCGGTGACATCGCGCGGGATAGTGAAGCACCTTGACACGCTGGAGATGCCGCGCCAGTGGCGCATAACGGGTCCGTGGGGCGTGGACGTATCGTATCCGCTCACGCGTGTGCGCGACGCGGCTCTTTCGCGCGGGCTGGACGTGTTCTCAAGCGTGGACGTTGTGCGCCCCGACCGCATAAGCCATCTGCTCATTCCCGCGCTCGGGCTGTTCGTCACGTCGGAAGACGACCCCGGCGAGCTTTCCGCGCCCGCGCAGCGTTCCATCGACCTGCGCAACGTTATGCCCACGCACGACGTATTATCGCAGAACACCCTGCGCGCCGTCGCGTTCGACGAGATGATGTACAACGAATTGATTGACCGCGCGGCGTTCGCCCTCGACCTGTCGAAGAAGGCGCGCGAACGCATGGACGCGCATTTGGAGAAGCGCGTGGATTTGGCGCGGGCGGACAGGATTATCAGCGAAGCGATAGAACAAATATTGTAGGGGCGATTTCCAATAGCCCCTACAAATCAGGCTGTCGACAAAAGGTTGTGTTTTATGCGGGCGGGCGAGCCGGGGGCTCGCCCCTACAGCATATTGCGTTCCTGTATACCGATAGCATACACCTTGTAGGGGCGACCGCCTCGGTCGCCCGCCCTTTACAACACCGATGGGCTTTGTCGACAGTCTGTATTGTAGGGGCGATTTCCAATCGCCCCTACAATGTTTGTTTGGCTGCGTTATGTCAATTTATTATATATGGAAAGATATTCGGAAGCGCTCTTCTTCCACGAAAAGTCCGCCGTCATGCCGCGCTCAACCAACTTGCGCCACACCTCGGGCTTATCTTTGTAATATGAGACGGCGCGGCGTATAACCTCCAGCATGTCATGCGCGTTATAGCTGAAGAACGTGAAGCCGCTGCCCTCCAGCGTGAACTCGTTCAGCGACAGAACCGTGTCGCGCAGACCGCCCGTCTCGCGCACTATCGGGATTGTTCCGTAGCGCATGGAAATCATCTGCGACAGCCCGCACGGCTCGAACAGCGACGGCATAAGGAACATATCCGCGCCCGCGTAAATCTTCTGCGCGAGGTCGATATTCATCTCGAACCGCGCCGCGACGCGCCCCTGCCAATTGCACTGCGCCCATGAGAACAAGCTTGTATACTTCGCGTCGCCCTTGCCCAAAATCACAAACTGCGCGCCCGTTTCCATTATTTCGGAAATGACGCGGTCGACGAGGTCCAGCCCCTTCTGGCTTGTGAGGCGCGTTATCATGGCGATGACAGGCGCGTCCGCGTCCTGCGCGAGACCAAGCTCCGCCTGCAGCGCCGCCTTGCACTTCGCCTTGCCTGCCGGATCCTCCGCCGTGAATGTCTCCGCGATAACCTTGTCGGTCGCGGGATTGTTCCGCTCAACGTCTATGCCGTTCAGCACACCCGACACGGTTTCATGCCTTGCGCGAAGCAGGCCGTCCAGCTTCTCTCCGAAGAACGCGGTCTGAATCTCCTCCGCGTAGCCCGGCGAAACCGTCGTGATGTAGTCCGCGTAGATAAGACCCGCTTTAAGGAAGTTTGCGCAGCCGAAGAACTCAAGCTTGTCGTCCGTAAACAAGCTGTCGCCAAGCCCGAGCAAGTCCTGCACGGCGCGCCTGTCGAACACGCCCTGATACTGAAGGTTGTGGATGGACATGACCGTCTTGATGTTCGCGTAGAACGGAAGATGGGCGTATTGAATCTCAAGCAGCGCGGGAATGAACCCCGCCTGCCAGTCGTTCGCGTGGATTATATCGGGCTTCCAGCCGAGCGGCTGGAGCGCGTTGAGTACCGCGCGGCAGAAGAACGCGAAGCGTTCCGCCTCGTCCCCGCCCGAGCCGTAAATGTAACTGCGGTTGAAGTAGTAGCGGTTGTCCACGAAATAGTAGGTGACGCCGTTCATCTCGAGGGCTTCTATTCCGCAATATTGGCGGCGCCAGCCCATCTCGACCTCGAAGTCTACGGCGTGGCGCATCCGCCCCGCAGGAGACACATTGCCGTCCGCCGCGCTGTGGCGGAACGCGTCGGGCACTTCGCGGAACAGCGGAAGAATGACGCGCACGTCCGCGCCGAGCTTCGCTATCTCTTGCGGGAGCGCGCCCATCACGTCCGCGAGACCGCCCGTCTTCACGAACGGTACGCACTCCGACGCCGCGAAGAGAATCTTAAGCTGCGGCTTGACCGTATCGACCGCGGGCTTTGCCGCCGCTTTCTTTCTGACGGGTTTCTTCTTGGGTTCCGTTTCCTTTGCGGTTTCTGTTGCGGCTGCCGCCGCTTTTTTGGATGCTATTGTAAACACCTCCATTTGTGAACCACCCCGGTAATAGTGTTCTGCGGGCATCCCTAAATTATCACGTTCTTGCCGATAACGATGGGATACGCGGGATGCCCCACGAGTCTTCCATCTTGCCTTACCAGCACCTGTTTGTCAAGTATGCAGTAGTTGATGTCCGCGCCGGCCTCGATATACGCGTCCTGCATGACTACGCAATT
>JAITHB010000030.1 GCA_031280145.1 Oscillospiraceae bacterium
TCTATGTCATCCCTGCTTTCACCGGCATTGGCGCTCCGCATTGGGACCCATACGCCAGAGGAGCAATCTTAGGGCTTACCCGCGGTTCCGAACGCGCTCATATTGTCCGCGCCACGCTGGAAGCCATCGCATACCAGAGCATGGACGTGATTCAGGCGATGCGGGAGGATACATCGCTTCCGATTCGTGAAATTCGTGTGGACGGCGGCGCAAGCGCAAATAATTTCCTTATGCAATTCCAAGCCGATTTGCTGGACGCTCCCGTGCTGCGTTCCGCCAACGTGGAAAGCACCGCGTTTGGCGCGGCTTGTCTTGCGGGACTCGGCGCTAAGCTGTTCCGCGGCAAAGCGGAGCTTCCTGCGCTTGGGGAGTATACGAAATTTCCGTCCCAGATGCCGGAAAATGAGCGCGCGCAAAAGATTGAGGGTTGGAGACGCGCGCTGCGGCAAGTGCTGAACAAAGAAACATGAATATATCATTTTCCTGCGCGTATGTTTATATGGATTGACGTATTATTTCTGATAATGTATAATGTCGATAAATGGAAATTTTCTGAAACCCGCCGCTTGTTTTCGTACCTTAGGGTGCAATGCGCGCAAAGCACCTACGGATAAAGGAGGATCCTCATGGAAACCAAAAAATCCCTTATGAAGCGGTCGGAAGGCTGGCTGGCGCTCGCTCTGGTGCTTATCCTGTTGGGTAGTTTCCTCGGCGGTCTGTTCAACACGTCTTTCTATCAAACCAAAGTCACGGAAATCGAGTTTGAAACGGAACGCGGAACACTGAACGGACTTCTCTACATGCCAAAGGGCGCGGGAGCGGACGACCCGCGGCCCGTAATCATCACCACGCACGGCTACCTCAACACCAAGGAGATGCAGGACGCGCCGGCTATCGAGATGTCGCGCCGCGGATACATCGTCCTTGCGCTTGATATGTACGACCACGGCGACTCGCGCTGGGCGGCTGATATACCGACCGGCGGACAATTCTCAACATTCTGGGTCTATTCCCAGTTTGACGCCGCGGCGTACATCTATGAGCAGCCATACACGCTCAAAGACGAGGCGGGGAACGCGTATGCAGCGGTGAGCGGACATTCCATGGGCGGATTCTCCAGCTATGTCGCCGTCTATATGGATGAAATGCGCTCGCTGCAGGCGGGAAATCGCCTGATATTCGCCGCGCTGCCCGCAGGCGCGGACCTTTCCTACGCGGCAGCCATCGCGCCGATGGACCAACTGCTCGCTTCCTTCGGAAGCCGCACGATGGGCGTAGTTGCCGCGCATTACGACGAGTTCTTCTTCAATAAATCCGCGGATGAAAAGAGCGACGCGGAGAAGCAGGTGGCGGGAACCGTCGTCTATAAGGATTACCCTGCAACCGCGCAGGGCAAAATGTTCTTGGGGCTGCCTGCCGATGGCGCTGCCGGTGTAGCGGATACATACTATTCCGCTGAAGCAGGCGCGGTGACAATCGACGGCAATGTAGTGCGCGAAGCGGAGACAGGCGAGCGCGTTATATTCACGCCCACCGAAACCCATCCGTGGAACCACTTCTCCACGACCAGCACGGCGTATATGATAGATTTCTACGCGCACGCTTTCAGCGGCGTTCTTCCCGCAAGCATGACGAACGCGGGGTTGGCTTCAAGCAATCAGATTTGGCTGTATAAAGAACTCGCCGGTCTGATTGCGCTCATCGGCTTCTTCCTGCTGATTGTGCCCGTCGTGTCGCTTCTTCTGCGCCTGCCGTTCTTCAAGAAGGCGGTTCACGCAAGAGAGAATTTGGCGGTTTCAAAAGACACCGCGGGGCAAAAGGCGCTGTATTGGCTGGGAATCGCCGCAGGAACTCTTATTCCCGCCATCTTCTTCCCCGCGTTCATGGACAAAACAAGTACGCTTAAAATACTCGGCATAATTGCGGCTGTCATCGCGGCGCTCGGAATCGCGGCCGCGGTTTACGCGGGTGTATCCAAGAAAAAGCTCGATGAATTAAAAGCCTCGTCATGGCTGCGCGGCGGCATTTGGGTCGCCGTACTTGCTTGCGCGACGTCGCTGCTGCTCTTCTTTGCGAGCTCCATCGTGAAGCTTGGGGCTTTATTCAATGAGCCGACAGTTAACCAAATAGCCTATTGGGCAATCATCAGCGGTTTCTTGACCGCGCTTATCAGCGTTGGCATCTACTATTTCAACAGGAGACCGAAAGGCGCGACGTTTGAGAGCTACGGCATTCGTCCGAACGCGCTGACCATTGTGTCAAGCCTTTTCACCGCGCTGGTGGGCGTTGCGATTGCATACGCGATTCTCTTCCTCACCCAGTTCATTTTCGGCGTGGATTATCGCGTATGGGTGCTTGCGGTGCGCACGTTCAAGAGTGAGCACGTGATTACAGCGCTGCGCTATGCGCCGCTGTTCTTCCTGTATTACTTTCCGAACACCGTCGCCATCAACGCGAACACCCGAGGCAGGAAAGCGGGCTATCTGTTGGCTGTCATTATGAACATCGGCGGTTTGGCGCTGTGGATGGCGGGTCAGTATGGAATGCTGTTCGCAAAAGGAACCGCGATGGTTCCCAATCAGGCGCTGAACGGAATCCTTCTTGTTGCGCTTATCCCGTGCTTGGCGATAGCCGCGGTCTTCGCCCGCAAGGTTACCGAAAAAACGGGAAGCGTGTGGCTGGGCGCATTCCTTAACACAATCCTGTTCACGCTGATTTCCTGCGCCAATACCGCAATGTTCTGGAATTTGGTGTGATGTAGTTCGCCGTCGGAATCGCACATATCAGAAACTCATAAATCAAAGCCGGTCGTCCCAGACCGGCTTTTGCTATATTATTCCTGTGGATCATCGAATACCGTCTTTACAGAAGCGTGTCATTCGCCCATCGTCTCCGCCTTTGCGACGGCCTCTTCCAATGTCATTCCCGTGAACGCCTGCGCGCCGAGGAACACGCCGCGAAGCGGTTTCTCGATAAGCGCACCGACGAGCATACCGGGTATAGCGCTCTGGGGGGCGTTCGGCGCGTGCTGCCCGCCAAGGTCGGTTCTGCACCAGCCGGGGTCGCCGAGGTTGATTGCAATGTTGACGTCTCCGAGTGCGCTTCCAAGGTCGCGCGTGAATTTGTCAAGCGCGGCCTTGCTCGTCGAATATCCCGCCTGCTCCGGTTCGTTGCGGATGCCGCTCGTGGTGTTGATAACGCGTCCGAAACCGCGCTTGATCATCGGAGGGATAAGGCGATAGCAGATCATTGCGGGGGCGATTGTGTTGATGAGGAAGCTTTTCGTGAAGTCCTCAGCGGGCGTCTTCCAGTAATCCTTGCGGTACGCAACTTGCATTCCCGCGTCGTTGAACACTATGTCAACCTGCGTTCCGCGGCGTTCAATTTCATCCAGCATGGCGGAAACGGCGGCTATGTCGGAAAGTTCCGCCCCAACCGCGTAAGCTTCAACTCCGATAGCGGAAAGCTCCGCAAGAACCGCTTTTGAATTCGCCGTACTTCTGCTGTGCGCTATAATATTGCTGCCGAGCTTTGCCATTTCGATTGCGATGAGCTTGCCGATTCCCCTTGATGCGCCTGTTATAAACGTCCATTTGCCCTTCACGTCTACCATAATATACCATCCTCCGAAAACGTTTTCCTTATACTAGCAACAATCAAACTTGATGTCAACTTCGGCGCGCGGACAACCTCACCCCGCCAAAACTGCGGTTTCGTCGGGGACCCCGGGGATTTGTCGGGGACCTCGATACGGTCGCGCATATCCGAGTAACGCTTTAGCGTTCCTCAGACTGTCGACAAAGCCCGTCGGTGTTGTAAAGGGCGGGCGAACGACCCACCCCGCCAAATCACCGGGGTCCCCGACAAATCCGCAGATTTGGCGGGGTGGTTCGACGGATTTTTCGGGGACCCCGGGATGCGGGCGCCCCTACAGGGTGTAGGCTATCGGTATACAGGAACTCAATATGCCGTAGGGGCGAGCCCCCGGCTCGCCCGCCCGCATACAAAACAATCGTTTGTCGACAGTCTGAGGTATAAGGTATTTACCTGTTACCTTACAGATGGTTAGGTACAAGGTATAAGATATCCGAGTTAGCGAGGTGAACGCCATTACACGCACAGTTCAACCAATCGGGAAACGCCGCTTGAGCGAAACCTTCCGCGAGAACGCGGCGGGGTATTTGTTCCTGCTGCCGTGGCTCATCGGCTTCTTTACGCTTACGCTGCTTCCGATGATTACTTCGCTGTATTATTCGTTCACGGATTTCTCCGTGTTGTCCGAGCCGCATAATGTGGGCTGGCAGAACTTCATCTATCTGTTCACAAAGGACAAGACGTACCTTCAGTCGCTCAAGGTGACGTTCGGCTATGTCTTCTTGTCAGTCCCGATAAAGCTGATATTCGCGCTTGTTATCGCGGTCATAATGAATCGCAAGATTCGCATGATAGGCTTGTACAGGACAGTCTACTATATCCCTACCTTGCTCGGCGGGTCGGTCGCAATATCGGTTCTGTGGAAGAAGCTTTTCGCTGGCGACGGCGCAATCAATTCTATAATTAATCCCATAATGAGCGCGATAACGGGAACCGCGTATAAAGCGCCGTCGTGGATCGCAAACCCGAACTACGCGATGTATACGCTTGTAATACTTACTGTGTGGCAGTTCGGCTCGTCGATGATTATCTTCCTGGCGGGTCTTAAGCAGATTCCGCAGGATTACTACGAAGCCGCGTCGGTAGACGGCGCGTCGGCCCGCCATCAGTTCTTCCATATAACCATTCCGACGCTCTCGCCGGTGATTTTGTTCAACCTTGTTATGCAGACGATAACGGCGTTTCAGGCGTTCACGCAGGTGTTCATCATAAGCGACGGCAAGGGCGGCCCGCTGAACTCGACGATGTTCTATACGCTGTACTTGTATATTAAGGGCTTCCACCACTGGGAGATGGGCTACGCTTCCGCTATGGCGTGGATTCTGCTCATCATCATATCCGTGTTCACGTTCGTGATATTCAAAACGAGCGGCTCGTGGGTGAGCTATGGGAGCGGTGAGTGATATGACATTGTCGCTTAAGGGCAGAAGGACGCTGGGAAACCTTGCCTCGCACATAATAATAATCGCGTTCGGCGTGGTAATGCTGTATCCCGTCGCGTGGCTCATCATGTCAAGCCTTAAGGAAGGCAACACGATATTCTCAGACCCGAGCTTGATTCCGCATTCGATAACGTTCCAGCACTATGTAAAAGGTTGGGCGGGCGTCGGGCGCATCCCGTTCTCAACGTTCTTCGTGAATTCGCTGGCGGTTTGCCTTGCGGTCGTCGCGCTCAACATGGTATCGTGTTCTATGGCTTCGTACGCGTTCGCGCGCCTTAACTTCAAGTTCAAGGGAATATGGTTCGCCGCGATGATGGTGACGCTGATGCTTCCCGCGCATGTGACGACCATCCCGCGCTACATCAACTTCAAGAATATGGGGCTTATCGACCATCCGCTCTATCTCGCGCTGATTCTGCCCAAGCTGCTGGCGACGGACGCGTTCTTCGTGTTCCTTTTGGTGCAGTTCATGCGCGGACTGCCGCGCGACCTCGACGAATCCGCAAGGCTGGACGGCTGCGGCAGAATCGGAATCTTCCTGCGAATCGTGCTTCCGCTGACCGCGCCCGCGCTGATTACGACCGCCCTGTTTTCTTTTCTTTGGACATGGGATGATTTCATGAGCCAGTTACTTTATATTAATACACCGTCGAAATATACGGTTCCGCTGGGCTTGCGCATGTTCCTCGATTCCACAGGAACCTCCAACTGGGGCGCAATGCTTGCGATGTCCGTGTTATCCATACTGCCGTGCTTCGTATTGTTCTTCTCCTTGCAGAAGTATTTCGTGCAGGGAATCGCGACCAATGTCATTAACTTAACCCACCAAGTCCAAGGAAATTGAGTTTGTACCCAACAGGATGCTTGCAAGCGTTAAAGTTGCGTTTGAATATTCTGTTGGGTCTAATTACCGACTCGAACCC
>JAITHB010000080.1 GCA_031280145.1 Oscillospiraceae bacterium
CGGAAGCGAACGCCGATACGGACTCGGAAAGCCACGGCTGCCCCAAATTGTCCGACCCCGCCAGTTCCCCGAAATACTGTTTGGCGACGGCTTCCGCCGGCGGAAGCGTTCTATCCTTCAATTTTGAGTTTATCACAATGAAGCATGAGCCGACGATATAATCTTGCGGAATATCCGCGCTTAACACAACCAGCGACTGCCACGGGTATTTTCCATACACGTCTTCATAATAAGAAATAATATCCCGCGCTTCACTTAATATTGAGGAAGCGTTGCTTCCGAGAACCGTGACAATTATTCCGTTCACATCCGCGCTTACTTGTCCCGCTTTGCCCGCAAAAAAAGAAAAGCCGCGCGAAGCGTAGGCAACTATCGCGCCGCCTTCCGTCTCGGGCGAGCCGCTGCCCGCGACCGTGTAGCCTTCGGGCGCGGTGATATTCACGCGCCAATTATTGGGTTTGGACGCGTAGCCGTCTCCATACAGCGGAACGGAATCCGTAATCCATCCAAACTCATCAATTTCAGCCAAAATGGGGAACGGGTTCGACAGAATCGCAGTGTCGCCGCTGTAGCTGAACGCGCCTTTCAGTTTAGGAAGCGTCAGGCTGAAGTTGAACGAGAGTTCGACGGAGGAAAGCGGCGCGATGGCAACGTCCGCAACCTCAATGAGTATGTTGTAGTCGTCGGCATAGCGGAACGCCTTCGGCTCGCCGTTCACCGTAAACGCGCTCACGGCGATTCCGCCTTTGTCAAACACGCCGCCGTAGCTTGCCAAGAATAATTCGGGAACGGCGGCGGGCGAAGTGTCCTCGCTTGAATAAGCGTTGGCGTACGCGCGAAGGATAATGCTTGTGAGCTGTTGACCCGTAGTCGTAAACGAAACGGACTGCGTCCCCGTAAGCTTGTGCGCGGACGGGTCGTAAACCGCGTCAACCGTATACAGCGGCATATCCGCAGACAGCGCGGCAAGCGCGTCGCTCGCCCGCGCCACGGGGACGGACGGCATATATGTGGATTTGTCGCGCGTCATAATCCACAGCATTATCGCGACGATTAGCGCGACCGCTATCAGCAATATTGTCAGCGTGTTCTTCTTTACTCTACTCAACAAAAGGACTCCTCAATATTAGTCACCAAGAAAACAACGATACCCTACAGGCTGTCGACAAACGGTTGGTTTGTATGCGGGCGGGCGAGCCGGGGACTCGCCCCTACAGCATATTGTATTCTTGCATACCGATAGCCAACACCATGTAGGGGCGACCGCCTCGGTCGCCCGCCCTCTACAATATAAAGAGCTTTTGTCGACAGTCCGGATACCCTAATCCCTATTTATTATACCAAACAAAGCATATCATTGCCAGAAATTGCGCAAACTAGAACGACAATCCTCATATACGTCTGAAATTTCAGAAAGGTAACCTGTGATGTTTTACCTTCTAGACAAGATTGATATAGAATATTTGCTCGCCGCGCTGATTCTGACGCTGGCGTTCGCCGCCATGCTCGTCCATTCCGTGTGGTCGGGGCGGCGCGGCTGGCTGTCGTCCATGCGGGCGATTCGCCTTCTTCCGCCGCTCTCGCGCGCGGAGCTGCTCGCGCACATCCGCGCGGCGGCGCAGAAGAAAACGCACACGGCGAAGATGCAGCCCATCACAACCGCGTGTTCGCGATTGCGCGATTCCTATAAGAACGCGGGCGCGTACGCCGCGTGTCAGCAGCTTACGCCCGCGGGGCAGTGGCTGTGCGACAACGCGCGTATTCTGGAAGAAGCCGCGATGACAGTGCTTGAGGCGCAGAAGCAATCGCCGTCGCTGCCCGCGGGTATGGCGGGCGTTCGAGTGGAGGAATTCGCGCGGCAGCTTATCATGCACACCGAAGGGCGCGTCGACGCGCAGCTTCTCAAGGACGCGGCGACCGCGTACAGCAGCGAATGTCAGTTCACTGAAGACGAATTGTGGGCGCTGCCGCTTGCGGTGCGCCGCCAGCTCGTTATGCTTGCTGCGAAGTTTGCGGAGAAGGTCGTGTGCGACGAGAAGGCGCGCGCCGAAGCCACCGCTTGGTCTGATAAAATAAAGAAATATTCGCCCGCGAATCCGCCTCGCATATTCAGAACCGCCGCGGGAGGCGCGTTTATAGAGCGCATTCTCGCGGACATGCTCGAACGCGAGGACGCGGAAGGTCTGCGCCGCATGGACGAATATCTGGCGGAAAAGGGAACGACCGCCGCGCTTGCGATAGAGGAAGAGCATACGCGCCAGATGCGTCAGCGCGACATAATGGGCAACGCGATTACAAGTCTCAAGCTTATCGGATACACCGATTGGCACGCGGCGTGCGAGGAACTGTCCGCTGTACACAGCCGTCTCATGTGCGACCCGTCGGGCGTATACGCAAAGATGGATTACCCCTCCCGCGCGATGTACCGTTCGCGCGTCGCGCAGTTCGCGCTGGCAACCGAGCAATCCGAAGCGGCGGTTGCGGAACGAGCGGTCTGCATTGCGAAGGAGCACTACGCCGCAGCGGAAGAGAGGGACGAGATAGCGGGCCATGTGGGATACTACCTGGTAGACGACGGTCAGCCGCAATTATGGAAGACGCTCGGGCGCGGAACGTTTCGCCTGCGCGTTCGGCGATTCTTCTTCAGGCACGCCGCCGCCGCGATTATCGTATCGCTCGCGATTCTCGACGCCGCCATTCTATACGCCATGCACAGGCTTGCCATGCCGTGGTGGTCGCTGCCGCTCGCGCTTCCCGTGATTGGCGAGGCGAGCCGCGCAGTCGTTCAGGCGTGCGGGCTGCGCATGTCTCATCCCAAAACGTTCCCGCGTCTCGCGCCCGATCAGATACACACGAAGACGCTCGTCGTCGTGCCTACGCTTCTTGTGAACAGAAAGCACGCGCTGGATATGGCGCGGCACCTGTCTGTACTGCGCTTCGCGAATCCTCAGCGCACGCTTGAGTACATGCTTCTGGGCGACTTCAAGGACGCGGACACGGAGACTACGCCCGAAGACCGCGAAATAATCGACGCCGCGACCGAAGCCGTGAACGCGCTCAATCAGGTTTGGGGCGGCGGATATTATTACGTTCAGCGCGGCAGAACATTCAACGGCGGCATGGGCTGTTACATAGGAAGAGAGCGCAAGCGCGGCGCGCTTGAGACGCTTAACAGCTTCCTTGCGGACGGCGAGTGCGAGTGCAGTCTCGCGTCTTCAACCGTAGACCCGACCACTTTGAAGGACAGATACGCCGCGGTCATAACGCTGGATTCCGACACGCAGCTTCCGCCCGACGCCGCGCTGACGCTTGCGGGCGCGATGGCGCATCCGCTGGTTCGCCCAACCGTGTATAACGGCAGGCGGCGCGGTCACGCTATCCTCCAGCCGCGCATGGCGGATTCCGCAAGGGCGGTCAAAACGCGCCTTCAGCGTCTGTTCGGCGGCGAGGGCGGCGTAGATATGTACGTATCCGCCGCGAACGATTTCTATCAGAATATCGCCTGCGCGGGCAGTTTCTGCGGAAAGGGCATATACGACCCTGTCGCGTTCCACGAGGGCGTGCGCGGGAAGATTCGACCCGGCACGGTGCTCAGCCACGATTTGCTGGAGGGCGGCCTCACGCGCGGCGCAATGCTGTGCGATATTCCGCTGTACGACGGGCAGCCGAGCAATGTCACGGGATGGTACAAGCGTCTGCATCGCTGGACGCGCGGCGACTGGCAGCTTCTGCCGTGGCTGTTCCCGCTCGTGCGCGTGGCGAACAATGCGCATATGCCCAATCCGTTGAACACGCTTTCGCGATACAAGATATACGATAACATGCGCCGCTCGCTTGTTCCCATTGCGGAACTGGTGCTCATACTGACGGGCTTCGCGACAGGTTCTATCCCGCTGCTGCTGACCGCGCTGATCGGCTCGCGCGTTTCGTTCATCCTGAATCCGTCGGCTTCGGGCTTGAAAGCGCTTCTGCTTCGCGCCGCCCTTCTTCCGCGGGAAGCGGTGGTTTCGTTTGACGCGATAGCGCGAACACTGTGGCGCGTGCTTGTATCGCACAAGAAAACGCTGGAGTGGACTACCGCGCAGCAGGCGGAGGCTTCCGCCGACAAGGACGAGAAGAAGTCCGCTATGCCGTACACGCACGATTTGGCGGCCGCCGTTGCCGTACTCGGCTTCTCCGCGTTTCTGCACCCGTGGTTTCTGATTGCGGCGATCCCGCTCGCGTCCGCTTGGCTTGCGGACCGCGCGCTGGAAGATTGGCTCGCGGGCGGCGCGTACACAAAGGAAGCGCTCACCCACGACCAAACGGAAGAACTGAACACTCTCGCCATGGAGACGTGGCGCTACTTCGCGGACAACGTATCGCGCGAGACAAACTTCCTCCCCCCCGATAACTTGCAAACCGAGCCGCCCAAAGGCGCGGCGCAGCGCACCTCGCCGACCAACATCGGCATGTATCTGCTTTCGTGCGCCGCCGCGCGCGAGCTTGCGCTTATAACGGATGAAGAGTGCCTGACGCGGATTGCGGAAACCGTCGCGGCTGTCGAGCGTCTTGAAACGTGGCGCGGTCATCTTCTGAACTGGTATGATACGCAAAAGCTTCACGCTCTGCGCCCAAAATATGTTTCCGCGGTAGACAGCGGAAACTTCTCGCTGTGCTGTGTTGCGGTCGCGCAGGCTGTGCGCGCGCTGCTTTCGCCTGACAGCTTACACACGGGCTTGCCCGCAAGGCTGGACGCAATCGTCGACCGAACGGAGTTCGGTATGCTTTTTGACGAAGAAGCTTCGCTGTTCTATATCGGCATGGACTTGGAGAACAACAGCCGCGGCAGCGCGCACTACGACCTTCTGGCGTCGGAAGCGCGTATGCTCTCGTTCCTCACGCTTATGCGCCGCGACGCTGCTCTCAAGCATTGGCGCGCGCTCGGCAGAACGATGACCGCGGCGGCGGGCAACAAGGGCGTTCTGCTAAGCTGGGCAGGCACGATGTTTGAATACCTCATGCCTTCCATACTGCTGCCTTCGATACCGGGAACGCTTCTGGGCGACTCGAACAGAAACGCGGTGGCGGCGCAGATCGCGTTCTCGCGGAAGAACGGCGGAAGAAAGGTTGACGGTTTCACCCCTCCGTGGGGAATCTCGGAATCGGGATACGCGGCGTTCGACCCTGAGCTGAACTTCCAGTATAAGGCGTTCGGCTTGCCCGAGCTGTCGCTTCGCGGCGGTATGCCGCCCAAGGTTGTGTCGCCGTATTCCGCCGCGCTCGCGCTTTCAGCCGCGCCCGCCGAAGCCGCGAGGAACCTTGCTCAGATGCGCCGCATGGGCTGGAACGACGAATACGGCATGTATGAAGCGGTGGACTTCGACGCGGCAAGAATCGCGCCGACGCGCTCGTATCAGATTGTGAAGAGCCACATGTCGCACCATCAGGGCATGATACTCTGCTCCATCGCAAACGCGCTTCTTGACGACGTTCTTGTGAAACTGCTGACGCGGCTTCCGCAGGTTGAAGCTTATGAGATTCTGCTGGAGGAAAAGGCGCTCAAGGGACGCGCGCTGAAGCCCGCCGTGATACCGCGAGCAATCTCAATCGCGGCGAAGAAGACCTCGTCCGCGCGTGTCGTAAAGCCCGGCAGTCTGCCTATACAGACTCATCTGCTGCACGGCATGGGTACAACATATATGCAGGATAGCCGCGGCAACGGCTACATCTCGCACAACGGATATATGCTCACGCGCTGGCGTTCCGATCCGACGCTCACGGAGAACGGTTTGCGTCTCTATATGAAGCTTGACGACGGCGAGCCGTTCGACATAAATTCCGCAGCTCCCGCCATAACGCCCGTCGCGACGACGTTTGATTCGGGACTCATAACCTCGTCGATGGTGATTGCGCCCAACGGAACGCCCGCGTTCGAGTGCGCGGTAAACCGAGGCGTGTCCGCGCTTGACGGAACCGTTCTGTTTGAAGTGAAGCTTACCAACAAGGCGAAGCAGGCGCGCGAAGTTATGCTCGCGAGCTTCTGCGAGGTCGCGCTTTCCAATCAGAAGGCGGACGAAGCGCACCCCGCGTTCCGCGACCTGTTTGTGGAAACCTCCCGTCCGTCGCTTAAACTGCTCACGGCGAAACGCCGCCCGCGCGGAACAAACAACGCCGCTCCGATGCTGGCGCACTGGGTGGGCTTCAACTCGCCCGCAAACATTCTTGCGGAGACGGAACAATCGGGCTTCATGAAGCGCGACGGTTCGCTTCCGTTCTTGCGCGGCAATACGGACGGCAAAATTGGCGCGGTCGTCGACCCGTGCATGAGCCTTCGCGCCTCATTCAGCGTTCCCGCAGAGGAGGAGCGCACGATACTGTTCTGCTATGCCGCGGTATCGAACGAAGCGGAAGCGGAAACGCTGGCGAACAGATATGTCACCGCGGACGACAGCCGCCGCCTGTTCCAGCTTGCCGTGACGCAGTCCGAGGTTTCCGCCGCGTACTTGGGTCTTGACGGCGCGGGCGTTTCGGCCGCGCAGACGCTGTCCGCGTTCCTGCTGTACAACGGTCAGCCGATAGCCGGAATCAACGACTATATACAGAAGAACACGCAAGGCGTTTCGGGATTATGGCAGCTTTCTGTGTCGGGCGACCTGCCCGTTCTAAGCGCGATGTTCGGCTCGACAAGCCACGTTCGGCTCGCAAACTCGCTGCTCCGTATGCAAGACTATCTGCGCCGCCTTGGTCTGTGGTTCGACTTGGTTCTGATTGCGGACGAGGAAGCGGGCTACAATCAGCCCGTTCGCGACGCGCTCCGCGAAGCGGTCGCGGCAAGCCCCGCAAGGGAACGCGCCGGCGTGCCGTCGGGCGTGTATATCGTCGCGTGTAACGAAGCAAACCAAGCCGCCGTTAACACCGCTCTGGCGTTCTCGTCGTTCGTTTTCTACGGAGAGCAAGGAAGCGTCGCGGCGCAGTTGTCGAAGGTGCGCAAGAACGCGGGCGGAGCGGATAACGTGCCGCGCCCCGCGCTTAACGAGCCGCGTTCATATAAGCGCACGCGCAGCCGCCGCCACAGCTTCACTGCGGCCGCGGAACCGATAACGGCGAGCGCTGTGGACATCTACGAGAATTCCGCGATGCGCAGTCAAACCGTATTCGGCGCGAACGGTCTGGGCGGATACGACGCGGACGACGCTTACATAATCCAGCCCGGCAGTCTGCCGCCGTCGCCATGGTGCAACGTCATCGTCAACCCGCAGATCGGCGGCATATGGACCGATCGCGGCGCGGCGTTCATGTGGAGCCGCAACAGCGGATTGTCGCGCATGACGCGTTTCGATAACGACCCGCTGCGCGGCGGCACGGGCGAAGCCGTCTATATCCGCGACGAACTCACGCGCGCGTGGTGCACGCCTACGCCGTATCCGAGCGGCGGCGCGGCTAAGGTGAAGCACGCGCAGGGCTACACATCGTATGAATCAAACCAATTGGGGCTTTCCATCCGCATGACGGTGTTCGCGGATATCGAGCAGCCCGTTATTTGCCGCCGGATAGAGATAAAGAATACCGAAAAGCAGTCTCGCAGTCTGACTGTCACACCGTTCGTCAAGTGGTCGTTCCCGAGCGAGAGCGAGACTCGTCTGCTTCACACGGGCGTATCCGAAGACACGGTTTGGGCGAAGCACCCCGCAGACAGGCGAACGCTGTTCCTTAAGGTTATCGGCGAAGGCGTGACGGTTTCTTCCGCAACGACGGACGCGCTCGCGTTCCTCGGGATTGGCGGAATAGAAAGCCCGCGCGCGATGGAGCAGACAAAGCTTGACGGCATGGGCGGCAGACTGCCATGCGCCGCGATAACCGCTTCCATGGAAATCGAGCCGCTCGGCGAGATTGAAGTGTGCGTGCTGACAGGCGCGGCGGGGAGTTAGTGAGCTAAAAGCGAAGAGTAAAAATGAAATTAACAGACCAACCCATTAACTCTTTCAGGCGGTCGACAAACGATTGTTTTGTATGAGGGCGGGCGACCGTATGGTTATATACATACGGTCGGTGTATTGATAACCGCGGGC
>JAITHB010000095.1 GCA_031280145.1 Oscillospiraceae bacterium
TGGTGAAACGCGGGCGACCGAGGCGGTCGCCCCTACAGGTTTTACCCTATCTTCCCGATCGAACGAAGGCAAACCCCTGTAGGGGCGAGCCCCCGGCTCGCCCGCAGTCGTCAATAAACCGCCCGATTGAATGTAACCAAACATTTGCAGGGGCGATTTCCAATCTCCCCCGCAAGGTTTATTATCGGAGGCTTACATGAACGATAATGTTCATCTTAACATAAATGTTTCCAACGCGGAATCAGGGCAGGGCGTCGAGGACGTCCTGCTCGGCGTGTTCGACGTCCTGCGCGGCGAACATACGCAAATCGCGACGCGGCGCGATGGCGCGGCAGATCTGCAGCTCAACAGGCATGGTCTGTATATTGTAAAGCCCGTATCATATCCCAAGGGCATGTTCAGCCTTGTCTGCGACTATGAGATTGTTTATACTGAAACAGGCATTTATCTGGTAAACGAGCCTATCGACAAGCTCAACATATTCCTGCTGCCCGCGAAGGAATAATTCAATTTCAAATATAAATATATAACTGAATTCCCGCAATCTTCCGGTTGCATATGCGCGCAGTATATGTTATAATGCGTAGCTGTTGGTCGTCCGCCCGCGTTGTGTTGAAGCGGACGAATGCCAAGTGAAAGGAATGTTTCTCATGAAAGAGGGAATTCATCCCAAGTTTACGACCACAACCGTGAAATGCGTGTGTGGCGAGTCGTTTGAGACAGGTTCGACAAAGAAAGAGCTGCGCGTCGAAATTTGCAGCAAATGCCATCCGTTCTTCACGGGTAAGCAGAAGCTCGTAGACACGGGCGGACGCGTCGATAAGTTCAAGAAGCGCTACGGCATATAGCGCAAGCGAAAATTAAGAGTGAAGAATTATTGGTTGCAGGGGCGAGCCCCCGGCTCGCCCGCAGCGTTGTCAGGTTCGGGCGACCGAGGCGGTCGCCCCTGCAAGAATTGACCGCCAATAATTCTTCATTTTTAATTATTAACTTCATGAAAGGTTGTTATAGATGAATAAGAAGAAAAAGGAGATTGAACCCGCGGTCGGCGGACAGGCGGTCGTCGAGGGCGTTATGATGAAGGGTCCGAGCGCGATAGCGATATCCGTGCGCAAGGCGGACGGTAGCATCGCGCGGGATTATAAGAAATATATTCCGCTTTCGGATAAGCATAAGTGGATGGGTTTCCCGTTCGTCCGCGGCGTAGTCAACATGGTGAGCATGCTCGGCATGGGCGTATCAATCCTCGACACCGCCTCAAAAATGCTGCTGGACGGCGAACAGGAAGAAAAACCCGGGAAGTTTGAAATGTGGCTGTCCGAAAAACTCGGCAAGAGCGTTGACAAGGTAGTGATGGGCGTCGCGGCGGTCATCGCGCTGGGTCTGTCCGTTCTGCTGTTCATGGTTATTCCGTCTCTGGTCGCCACGCTGGTGCAGAAGGCGACGACTTCGACAATATTGATTAACTTGGGTTCGGGGCTTGCGAGAATACTGATACTCGTAGGCTACATCTGGGCGACGGGGCTGATTCCCGATATGAAGCGCGTGTATATGTATCACGGCGCGGAGCATAAAACGGTGTACTGCCACGAAGCGAAGCTTCCGCTGACGGTCGATAACGCGCGGAAATTCTCCACGCTTCACCCGCGCTGCGGAACAAGCTTCCTTCTGCTGGTTATGATAATAGCGGTTCTTCTCGGCGCAATCTCCGACCAGTTAATTCTTTGGATATTCGGTCTTTCCAAGATAACGCTTCCGATTCGTCTTCTGCGCACGATAATAACGCTTCCGGTAGTCGCGGGCATTTCCTACGAAGCGCTGCAGTGGCTCGCGAAGCGGAACAACCGCTTCGTCCGCGCGCTGCGTTGGCCGGGGCTTATGATGCAGCACCTAACGACGAAGGAACCCGACGACTCAATGCTGGAAGTCGCAATAGACGCGCTCGAGCGCGCGATCGGCAAGGAAGCGCAGCAGCAAACGGCATGACGTTCCGCGAAGCCTTGGCGTACGGCGCGAGCGTTTTATCGGAGATTGACGGAAAGACCGACGCGCGGATTCTTCTGAAACACTGCGCGGGAAATATGACGGACGTTCAGTTTCTGCTGAGTATGGACGGCGCGGCCGCGGACGACATATTCTGCGAGTATGACAAGCTTCTGCGGCGCAGAGCCGCGCGTGAGCCGCTGCAATATATAATAGGAAGCGTTCCGTTTCTTTCCTGCGAAATTACGGCGGACGAACGGGCTTTGATACCCAGACCCGAGACGGAATACATGGCGGAGATATGCGTTCGCGAGTTGAAGAATCGTGCGGCGGCGGGCGACCGACGTTGTATGATTCTGGACTTGTGTACGGGCTCGGGCGCAATCGCCGCGGCGATAAAGAAAGCTTTGCCAAGCGCGGTTGTTCACGCTTGCGATATATCTGTCGGCGCGCTTTCGCTAGCCAAGCGGAACGCGGCGCGAAACTATTGTGAAATAGATTTCTTCCACGGAGACTTGTTTTCTGCCGTCCGCGATAATATATACGATGTGATAATCACAAACCCGCCGTACATCAGTTCGTCGGAGCTTGACGGTCTGCAGGAAGAAGTGAAGCGCGAGCCGATTCTTGCGCTCGACGGCGGCGAAGACGGGCTGGATTTGATACGGCGCATAGCGGGCGAAGCGAGTACGCGTCTGACGAACGACGGCATAATTTATGTTGAGATCGGCTTCGACCAATCCGACAAGGCGAAAGAACTGTTCGGGCGGCACTTTCGCGACGTCCGTATAATAAACGATTTGGCGGGAATACCGCGCATTGTCGCCGCGCGAAAACCTCGCTCATGAGAAGCAAAGATGGATATTGAACGCAGATTACTTGACATTGTGTCTCGCCTTGACGAGATAAACGCGGAACTCTCGCAGAACAACGTGTATGACGACCCCGACAGGGCGGCGCGTCTTCAAATAGAAGCGACGGGTCTTCTGCCTATCGTGAACGCGTATAACGCGCACAGGCAGCTTGCGCGTCAGGCGGACGAGTGCCGCCTTATGTCGCAGGACCCCGATATGGCGGGGATGGCGGACGAGGAGCTGAAGGAGCTTCTGCCAAAGATAACCGAAAGCTGGAACGGCGTTCTGCGTATGCTTCTGCCGGAAGACGACGCCGCGCGGCGCAACGTCGTTCTTGAAGTGCGCGCGGGCGCGGGCGGCGACGAAGCGGGGCTGTTCGCCAAGCAGCTTCTGCGCATGTACACGCGCTACGCGGAGCGCAATCGCTGGCAGGTTGAATTGACGGACCTGAGCGAAAGCGGAATCGGCAGCGTGCGAGAAGCCGTGGCGATAATCCGCGGCGCGGGCGTATACGGCAGACTGCGCTTCGAGAGCGGAACGCACCGCGTACAGCGCGTCCCCGTGACGGAATCAAGCGGACGCATACACACTTCCACCGCGACCGTCGCGGTTCTGCCCGAAGCCGAGGAAGCCGACGCGGTCATCAACCCGAACGACCTCAAGATTGACACGTTCCGCGCGTCAGGCGCGGGCGGTCAGCATATCAACCGAACGGATTCCGCAATCCGCATAACGCATCTGCCGACGGGTCTCGTCGTAACGTGTCAGGACGAGCGCAGCCAAGGCAAGAACAGAGAGAAGGCGATGCGCGTTCTGCGTACGCGCCTGTACGACTTGCAGCAAGGCGCTCTCGACCGCGAGCGCGCGAACCTCCGCCTGTCGCAGGTTGGCACGGGCGACCGAAGCGAACGCATCCGCACATACAACTTTCCGCAGGGTCGCGTGACGGACCACCGCATAGACCTCACAAAGTATAATATAGACGAATTCATGGAAGGCGACTTGGACGAAATACTGAGCGCGCTCGTTCAAGCCGACGAAGCGGAGCGAATCGCGTCGCTCACCAAGGAATGACGGCATAATGGAAACGCTGCTGCTGCGTGAATCGGAAGCGCTCACCCGCGCCGCCGAATTGCTGAAGCGCGGCGAAGTCGTCGCGTTCAAAACCGAAACCGTATACGGGCTTGGCGCGAACGCGTTTGACAAGCGCGCCGTCCACAAGATATTCGAGGCGAAGGGCAGACCGCTTGACAACCCGCTGATCGCGCACATCGCGGACATATCGATGTGGAAAAGCCTGGCGCGGGAAATAGGCGGCGGCGCGCTCTCGCTTGCGGAACGCTTCTGGCCGGGTCCGCTCACAATTATTCTGCCCAAGGCGATGTTCATACCCGACGAAGTGACGGCGGGGCTTGACACAATCGCGGCGCGAATGCCGCGCTCGCCGTTCGCGCTGGAATTGATACGCGAATGCGGGTTCCCGATAGCCGCGCCTTCCGCGAACCTTTCGGGAAAGCCGAGCCCGACGACCGCCGCCGCCGTTCTGGAGGACATGGACGGCAGAATTCCGCTTATCGCGGACGGCGGAGTCTGCGAGGTCGGCGTGGAATCCACCGTGATAAGCTTGGTCGACGAGCCGAAGGTTCTGCGTCCCGGCGCCGTTACGCTTGAGCAGCTTCGCGAATTCATTCCCGATATCGTGTTGGCGGACAGCATAGCGGGTAAGCCGATGTCGCCCGGCATGAAGTACCGCCACTACGCGCCGCTGGCGAAGCTGGTTCCCGCAAGCGGAACGGCGGACGAGCAAGCGGCGTTCCTCTGTACGCAATATGACATCACTCCGAACGCAATCGTCATCTGCTCGGAAGAAACCGCCGCAAAGCTTTCTTCACGGCGGCATATCATATTGGGTTCGCGTAATTCTCCCGCGGTAATTCTGTCCAACCTGTTTGAATCGCTGCGCGAAGCCGACAGGCGCGGCGCTGAAACAATATTCATGGAGACGTTCGGCGCGGACGGCGCGTTTCTCGCGTTCCGCAATAGGGTGCAGAGGGCGGCGGGAGAAAATTAGAAATTTAGAGTTGAAAATTCAGGGTTTGGAGATGTAACGGGCGGGTTTTTGATAACCGCGGGCGACCGCCTCTGTCGCCCCAGACTGTCGACAAAGCCCATACGCGTGTAAAGGGCGGGCGAGCCGGGGGCCCGCCCCAC
>JAITHB010000131.1 GCA_031280145.1 Oscillospiraceae bacterium
GCATAAATACCTGATCATATTCGCCGCTGTCAAGATAATAGTCGAGCATCGGCGGATTGCACTCAGCCGGCAAATGGTAGGAATTTGTCTCAGCGTCGATAAGTTCAACTTTCGTTATAGGTTCGTCCACGACAAAAGTATCAAATCTGCCGACCGCCATTCTGCCGCCCGATATCTCCGGAATCAGTCCGATAAACGAATCAATAACTGCGTAGAGCCGGGCCACGTCCGTATCGTTAAATCCGTCGGTAGCGTGTTTACCGTCCACGGTCACGTCAAGATTCCTATAGATGAGGGCAAGGAAATGCCATTCGTTTGTTGCAACTACCCTCCCAAGACGTTCGATTCTAATGTCTGAAAAGTATGCGGTTCCTTCGCACGTCCCCCAAGTATATCCATTAAGCAAATATATAGTGGTTGTATACTCGTCTTCGGAATTAAATTCCATCGAAAGCTGCTTCCATTCAGAACCGGCGTATATCTCAGACTCCGCGGTAGCTGCCGCCATCTCTTTTCCGTTGGCAATCAAAACGCCGCTCTTGAATCCGTTTTCATGGTTGTTGGCATAATTCTCTATTTTTGCCCAAACCGTGACGCGATATTTCGTGTTTGGCTCAACCGCTATTTCTTTTGAATACCATGAGTGATTAAACTCGTTATTTGTTATTGTTTTAGAATTTAGTGATGTCCCATAACGCGTCGAATAATCGATTGCGAACATTGCGGTCGGTCCGCCTCTGCCCCAGCCTTGCTCCCAGCGATCGTCGTCAATCTGTATGATATTCGAAGCTAACGCGGTGGAATTACCGAATGCCAGAACGAGAAAAAAACTAAGATACCCCAGATTGTTCTTTTCATAATACACCTCGCTAACAGAATTTATAAAAGCATAGCTAGAATGGATAACGCCTTAGCATTGCTCTGCGTAATCGCATGTTAAATAGATAAGATGATTACATGTGCACCGATTCCCGATAGGGTGTTCACGCGTTTATTCTCCTCGCGAAACACCCTACCGGCTTTAGTTGCTCCAATTGACCTGCCTTTTCATTCAGCTAAATGGCATTGACCACCGACACCCCTTATTGTTTTGTTTTCGTATTATCAGTGCCGCAGCACCCTGTGGTCGCTCTCCGACAGCCAACTGTCATTGCACATATAATGATTGCAATTTATATATTTGTGCGCGTCGGTCGACGAAACGTCCGCACCGCACCCCGGACACTTATACGGCAGGGAGGACATATTCATGTGCGACTGCGTGCGGTGGTCGGCTTCGCCCAACCAGTTATTCTTGCATATGTAATGGTCGCAGTTGGTATACTTATGCGCGTTAACCGAAACCACCACAGCGCCGCATCCTTGGCATGTTGTCTGCGGCGGAACGTAGGTCGGGGCAGCGGTAGGTTTATATGTGGGCTGGACGGGCGGTATCGGATACGTCGGGTTTCCCCCGCTTGGCGGACGCGCCGTCGAACTCAGCAGCCTCGCCCAGGTGTCGGGTCCGACGATGCCGTCCGCCCACAGGTTGTTGTTCTTCTGGAACCAGCGCACCGCGGCTTCCGTCGAGCTGCCGTACTTGCCGTTTATCGCGCCCGTATAATAGCCGAGGCGGTACAGAACCGACTGCACGGTCGCCACGTCGTCGCCGCTCATACCATATTTAAGGTAGCGGTGACCGGGCGTGGTGTTCGGCGTACGCGTCGGATAAACCGTCGGCTTGGCGGTCGGCTTCGGCGTCGCGGTGGCGGCGGGCGGATATACGGGCGAATGCGGGCGCGCGTTTCCCGAATACAGCACGGTAAGCGTTATACGCCCCGCGATTCCGTCTGCCGTCAGGTCGTTCCGACTTTGGAACAGGCGCACCGCTTCGCGCGTCTGCGAAAGGAACTCGCCTGAAAGCGGTCCGTTATAGTATCCCAGCGCCTTAAGCGCGGTCTGAAGCTGCAACACCGCGCTGCCCGTCGAGCCGTACAGCAGTGTGGTCGATTCTGGCGCGACGGGGTTGGGGTTCACAGACGATGAGCTTGCGGGAATCGCGTTTCCCGAGATGAGCTTGGCATATGTTTTTGGACCGACAATGCCGTCGCTGTATAAAGCGTTGCGGTTCTGGAAGGCGGCGACGGCGGCGTATGTTCCCGCGCCGAATGAGCCGTCAACTCCGCCGGTATAATAGCCGAGGTTCTTGAGATACTGCTGAACCACCTTCACGTCGTCGCCGACGCTTCCCTGATACAGATTCCGCGTAAGCTGCGCGGGCGCGTCCGCCAAAGCCGCGTGATCGTGATTATCAAGAGCGGAAGGAACGGATAGAGCGGATGGAAACAGCATAATAACTGCGAGAACAAAAACAAGAATTCGCCTTATTGTTTCCTGCGTCTTCAACAGTGTCACCTCGTCTCAATGTTATGTGCTGCGAGCACAAATTCTTCAAAATTGTTACGACTTATTATAACTTAGTTAACTGGAAAATTCAACCATCATTTCCAAATCTTTCCAAATAAACGGGAAACAAAAAAAGGCGGCATATTCGCCGCCTTTGATTTAGACAGACAGATTATGGCTCGGTTCTTGACCCAATCGTCGTGTCGCTCTTCAGACCGTTGTTTCCTCTGGCTTCAACATACCATGTCAAGGTTGCGCCGCTTGCGTACGCGCTGTTGAGAGCAGAATCGTCGCGAAGCCATCCCATCGTGTTTCCGCTCATGGAATAATCTTTGTAAAAGACCTGAGACCCCGAAGCGTCGGTAATCAACAACTGCACATAGTATGAGGTCGCGCCTTGCACGGCATCCCAAGAAAGTACCCCGCCGTCTTTAAACTGAACGTTTGGCTTGCTGAGAGACTGCGGCGGCGGTTCGGGGGTTGGCACGGGCGTAGGCACGGGGGTTGGCACGGGTGTGGATGAGGGCCTGCCCGTCGGGTTGCTTGTGGGTCTGCCTGTCGGCTGCGATCCGCCGGGGTAGGGAATCGAATATCCGTATATAATTTTGTTCCATGTGGCGGGTCCGCAGATTCCGTCCGCGGGCAGACCGTTGTAGTATTGATACCACTGCAGCGCCGCCTTCGTCAGTTCGCCGAACTGTCCGTTGACCACGCCTGTGTAGTATCCCAGATTCCTAAGCTGCTGCTGGAGATACGCCACGTCGTCGCCCGTCATTCCGATGGAAAGCGTACGGTATCCCGGCTTATACGTCGGCGCAGCCGTCGGCCAGTATGTCGGCTTTGCCGTCGGATAATAGGTCGGCTTCGCTGTCGGATAGACGATTCCGGGGTTGTATGGGCGAGCCTTGCCCGAATACAGAACCTGCTGGGTTATCTTGCCCGCTATTCCGTCTACGGTAAGTCCGTTCCACGACTGGAACAAGCGCACCGCTTCGCGCGTTTGCGAAAGGAACTGCCCCGAAAGCGGTCCGTTGTAATAGCCGAGCGTTCTAAGGGCTGTCTGGAGCCTTAACACTTCAGAGCCTGTCGCGCCGTACATAAGCGTGCCTGAGGTTGAAGGCGGCGGGGTTACGGGGGTTGTTCCGCCCGTGCTTCCCGCGGAGATTGCGTTCGGGGAAATAAGCTTGGCATAGGTTACGGGACCCACTATGCCGTCCGCCGACGCGCCGTTCCTCTTCTGGAAAGCGACGACCGCGGCTTTGGTCCCCGACCCGAAGATTCCGTCGAGCCCGCCGCTGTAGTAGCCCAAGTTCTTGAGAAGCTGCTGGACTACCTTGACGTCGTCTCCCGACGTGCCCTGAGAAAGGTTGCGCGTGAGCTTCGCGGGAACGTCCGCCAGCGCGTCTCCGCCGAAATTAAGCGCCGCGGATGAGAACACAATGGCAAAGGCCAGGAAGAGAACGACCGCGCGTTTGAAAGTTTTCAATACAGACACCTCGTTTCTTATATCGGAAACAATACACAAAGATTGCAATGTTTTTCTTTTGAGCTACAATCCATCATAGTTGTTTCCATTTTTAACAACCCGTGTATCGTTTTCCATATATTAAACGAAACACTTTAACGTTTGTTTGCATACTTTACTATATGTTTTTGTTACATATTTGTTACATTAATCACCCCTCTCAAAAATAATTGAACAAATGAAGGTATCTCTCGGGGCGGCAATGTTTATCGCCGCCCTTCAAAACACGTTCATTTGTACTAAGCTATGCTTGCCCTTTTTGTTTAATACTATTTCCCGTAAGCGCGCTGCACCGACGCCTGGTGTTCCTTGTTGACAGCCGAGTTCGGGTCCGTATTGGTGTGCGTCGTGCTTCCGTTAAAATGCAGACAGAATATACCCGCGTAGTTGTTGTCCTTTATCGTGTCGCTTGAAGTGTCGTGCTCCCAGAAATACATCGACGAGGCGAACGTTCTTCCGCTTGCGATTACCCAAACGGGAGCCCTGTCGGGCGTACCCGACGAGTTGCGGATATTCCACGCTATCGCAGTATCGGTCGCTGTCAAAGGCTCAAGGTCTGCGTGCTGTGTTCCCCATCTGTACTTCGCGCGGAAGCCCTGCTTCGTTTCGCAGCTGACGACTATAACCGTTCCCGCGACTTCAAGCTGCGCCTTAATCGTGCCCGTGAACCAACTGTCCAGCTCGACGGTTGTGAGCGAATAGCCGACGCTCCCCTTTCCTTCGGAGCTGCCGCCGCTGCTGCTGCCGGCGTTCCCCGCTTCCTCGGAAGCCGTAAGCTTTCGCACGAGGTCGCTGCGAACAAAGCCGTTCTTGCCCGTAAGCCTTGAGGTTACGCGATACCACGTTTCGCCGTCCGTGCCTATGCCCGAGCTGAACACCTCAAGGATTTCTCCGCGCTGCATCTTGGCGACTACGCTGAACGTGAGGCCCATGCCTGAACGCAGGTTCGTTTCACCTGACGCGACCGCCATAAGATTATCGTTTGTCGGCGGAAGATATGTCGCGTCGGGGTCGGGCGTGCTTGACGAACCGCCGGAATATATCGGCGACGCGAGGTCGCTTCTGATGTAACCTGTAGTTCCGTAATACTGCACGTGATACCAAAGAACTCCCGCCGCGTCTTTCTCTGTTCCCAAGCATACCAGCGTCGTCATCGGCGCGATTACCTTAAGCGCCGCCGCGGCGGTGGAAGGGCCTCCGCGAAGGTTTACCCGCGATACGCCAACCTTAACCTGCACGGGAACCTGCGCGGACGGCGGAAGTGTGGGCGATTGCGTCGGCGCCACGATTCCTCCGGCTACAAGCTCGCTGCTGAGCGCCGCTCGCACCTTCAACGCCATTATATATCCCGTTATCGCGCTGTTCACGACTGTAATTCTGTACCACGCGACGTTCATCGCGTCCTTTACGGCTGCATCCACACGCGCTATCATGTTTGGCGACACATTATTCAGCAGTGTAGAGTCCGCGCTCGCGCTCGAGTAAACGGGAGCCGACGCCAATACTACAACATATTCCGAAGAGATTGTGTCAGGCGCGGGCGTCGGCGAAGGCGTCACCGTCGGCGTGGATGAAGACACTTTGGTCAGCAAGTCCGAGCGGATATACCCCGTATGCGCTCCGTCGGTGCAATACACCCAAGTGTAGCCTGCGGAATCAACCTTCGTGTTCGTAGAGTAAACCCTTGTTCCCTGCGGAATGCGCGCCACGACGGAGCCGCTCATGCTCGCGCTGCCACGCATATTCGCATTGCCCTTACAGGAAATGATATACTCCACGCCGCCCGTAAGGTTCCCGCTCGAACCGCCCGCCGACCCGTCGGAGCTTCCGCTCGAACCCGGCTCGCTTGAGGACGCCGTTTCAACCAATTCGTCGCCGCGAACGAATCCATACAGTTCGCCGTATTGAATGCCGTACCAGAGATAGCCGTCGTCGCCGCGCGTAATCTGAAGGAGGTTCTGCACGATCGTACCCGCGGGAAGATTCGCGACGCCCACCGCGCTTTCGCTCTGACCGTATCGAACCGTCGCGCCGTTAGGCCCGACCGTGAGCGTCGCTGACGCCGTTCCGCCCGAGCTTGAGCCGCCGGAGTTTGACCCGCCTGAACTTGATCCGCCCGAGGGACCCGATACCTTGACCGCCAAGTCGCTTCTCACATATCCTGTTTTTCCGCTGACCGTTACGCGATACCATGTATATCCGTCGGAACCCTTGACCGTCGCGGTGTACTGCATTACCGTTCCGCTGTATACCTTTGCGATAATCGCGGCGTCAACCGCGGGATATTCGCGAACGTTAACGCGCCCGCTCGTCACCTTAATCTCAATGTATCCGCCGTCGCCGGTCACTGTTCCGCCGCCCGAGCCTGTCGAGGTCGGAGCGGGCGAAGGTGAAGGGGTTACGCCGTTTATCGCGTCAACTTCGCTCTGCGTTAGCTCGCGGACACTGCTTCCGCTGACCCAGCCCATCGCTGTGTTACCCGAGCCGTCGGCGACACGAACGCTCAAGTAATACCACGTAACGCCGTCCACAACTCTGTTGCTGTTTGAAGTAAATACTTGCCCCTCGCGCAGCGTACCGTAGTTAGTCGACTCCGCGTCTGGGTCGGAATAGACCGCGGCGTCCCTCGTCAAAGTGTAGTAACCGGTGCCCGCATAGGCTGTTTCGATTGCCGGCAGGAACGTCAGCAGCATTGCAAGACTCACAAGCAATGCAATTATCCGTTTACCCTCGCGCCTAACGTTGTTACCTGTCATAAAAAACTCCTCCTGCCGGTTATCCGTCGTCCTGAAAAGAATACAAACTTCAATACTGAATTCTTGATATTATGTTTCAATTAGTCTTCAACAAGTTTCATTATAAGCTCAAAACATAATATAAATCATCAGACACTTATTCCTACTGTTGCAGTATATTACAAAATTGTAACGATGTCAATACGCCAAGGAAACTTTTTCGATAGAAAAACGCGGAAATTCGGCGTCGCGTGTAGTGTGCCGCCGTTTTTGGGTTAATTCCATTCGGCGCGGTGGTTGATTGTCCGGACATTTGAAAATTTGCACATTAGAGCAAAAATGCAAAGACGCTTTCCAATCGGTCGGAAGGCGTCTTTTTATGCTTCTTTACCCGAATGGCATTACACCAATTGCAGCTCACGCTTTAACACATCCGGAGGCAATTTCAGTATGAGCGCAATGTCTTCAAGCGATATGCCAAAATCACGCATTCCGCGCGCTGATTCCAGCTTGCCCTCCAGATTACCTTCCAGCTTACCCTCCAGCCTGCCCTCCAGCTTACCTTCCAGCTTACCTTCCAGCCTGCCCTCCAGTCTGCCCTCATATCTGGCGTCCATTTGACTTACCGCAAACATATCCGAAGCCCTCCTATAATCTCTGGACTGTAACGCGACGGCGACCGCCTCGTCTATTATATGTATAAGTTCAATCTTCGATTCAGCGACCGGATAGTTCTGCGTATCATTGCAGTACTTCAGCAACTCTGTCATCTCTTCGGTTTCAGCGCCGATCACGGTTCGGTTATGCTGCACTGCGTACTGATTCAATTAGGTCTGTAGGGGCGATCTCCGATCGCCCGCCTGATTGTCGTCCGTCGGGTATCAACGCAGGGGACGTACGCGTAACAGGCGGGCGATCGTCCTCGGTCGCCCGCCCTACGCGACACCCACGCGATTGCCGACAGGGAATCCCTGTAGGGGCGATTTCCAATCGCCCGCCTGACGGTCGTACGTCCCATTTTATCGTAGACAAACATATGTATTATTACACTACGGTGTGGATGGGTCGTACGCGTAACAGGCGGGCGATTGGAAATCGCCCCTACAAACGTTAGGTTACATTCAAACGTGAATATAAACAAAACCATAATGTATGATTACATGCAATTCGGAAATAAATATTCGTTTGTAGGGGCGACCGTCTCCGGGGTCCCCGCCAAATCCGCGGATTTGGCGGGGTGGGTTTGGTCGCCCGCAGGTATATCAAACAAGCGTTTGTCGACAGCCTGACACGTCATATGACGTAAAGTCCTTAACCTTCTTTGCCATCATGCCCTCCAGCGTTCCGATTTCATCTTATCACATCCATGCCGTGGAATCAACGCCGTTATCATCCGCCGAATTTCCCCCGCGGTTTACAAACCTGTTGAGACCGAAGCTTTCATATGTTATAATCCACACATATACCATTTTTTGGAATTTTTGAAATATTGCGTTTCTTTGTAATTAACGAGAGAACACGGAGGATACCAATGCGGAATCATTCAGACGGAAAGCCATCCAAAAAGACGCTTCATAACAGATACGCGGCGGCTTTGACCGTCCTCCTTATCCTGCTGCTGACGCTTGCCTCATGCCAAAAGCCCGGCAGCGACGCGGACGTTCTGCTGAACGCGACCGAAACGCCGACGGCGACCGCGCAACCCTCTCCTACGCCGACCGCGGAAGCGGTTCAAGCGACGGAGACGCCGACCGCCACGCCCGAACCTACTCCGACGCCCGAGCCCACCCCGACGCCGACCAATCCGCCGTACGTTCCGCCGACACCTACGCCCACGCCGTTCGCCGCCCTGAAAAAGGGCATGAAGGGCGACATGGTGAAGGAACTGCAGCGCGGATTGTTTGAGCTTGGATATTACAAGGGAACAATCGACGGCGACTTCGGTTCGGGAACGCAGGAGGCTGTCGCGGACTTTCAGATTGCGGCGCGCCTGACTCCCGACGGCATAGCGGGGTCGCAGACCATCCGCGCGATGAACGAGCTTCTGCTCGCCAAGCCCGCGCCGACCTTCCCGATAGAAACCCCCGCGCCGACAGTCTTAGAGAGCGCCACCGCCGCGCCGCCACCTACTCCCACGATAAGCCCGTATAAAACGCTTGATATAGGAAGCAACGGCGAAAGCGTAGCCGCGCTTCACAGGCGCTTGAACGAACTGGGCTATCTCAGCACAGCGGCGGGCAGCGTCTACACGAAGGACACCGCGGGCGCGATACTCAAGTTCCAGCAAACCAACGAGATTAAGATGGACGGCATAGCAGGCGCATCGACGCAGGAGCTGCTGTTCTCAAGCGGCGCGCTTCCCGCGCAGGGCGAACCGTCGGCGCCGATTATCACGGCAGCGCCGACCGCCACCGCGCCGCTCACCGTTCCCAATACCGCCGCGCCTACCGAGGTTGCTACGGAAGAACCGATTATAACAACCGAAGTGATTGCATCACCCGCGCCTGACACAACCGACGGTCAAAGCGGCGCGGTCCCCTCGCCCTCCCCCACGACGATCATGGTCAACATGGGAAGCTACGGAGAGCGTACTAAGCAGATTCAGGAACGCCTCGCGAACCTGGGCTACCTGCTCGAAGCCGTAACCGAAGGTTACTTCGACCAGTGGACCGTCGAAGCCGTGACGCGATTCCAGACAAACAACGGGCTTACGCCCGACGGCATCATCGGCAACACAAGCTGGGACATACTGTTTTCCGACAGTGCCGTTCCCGCGTACCCCAACTATACGCCGCCGACCGCGACGCCTGTATCCGCACAGCCGATAACCTCCGTCGCGACGCTCATGCCGCCTTCGCGCACACTGCGTCAGGGCGACAGCGGAAGCGACGTAATGTGGCTTCAGGAAGAGCTTCGCAAGCTGGGCTACTATACGGGCGAAACCGACGGTATCTTCGACGGCGACGTATACAACGCAGTGGTGCAGTTCCAGAAGAGAAACAGCCTGGCGGACGACGGAGTCGTCGGCGCGGGCACGCACAACGCGCTCGCTTCGTCGAATCCGAATCCCGCGGCAAGCTTCGCGAAGGGTTCCTTGAACGTCGGTCAGCTTTCATACGGAATGAGAAGTGACGACGTGCGGCTGCTTCAGGAGTATCTGATTCAGCTCGGATACTTGAACGGACCCGCGACTGATTACTACGGCGAGCAGACGAGAGGCGCGGTGAGCCAGTTCCAATACTTCAACGGACTTGTAAGCGACGGTGTGGCGGGACCTGCGACGCTGTCTCTGGTCACCAGCCCGACCGCCAAGAACGCCGCGGGCGCGACTGCCGCGCCGTCGGGATCGCCCGTCACTCCCACGCCCTCCCCCACGCCCAAGCCCGAAGATTTGACGGTGCGCTACGGCGACACCGGGACGCTCGTGCGCTCAATCCAGAACCGTCTCATCGTGCTGAGATACCTGACGGAGGCCGCGGACGGAAACTACGGAAAGTCGACGCAGGACGCGGTGCGCATGTTCCAGTCGCAGAACGGTCTTGAAGCGAACGGAATCGCGGACCAAGCCACGCAGGCGGCACTCGCTTCCGAAAGCGCAAAGCCGATGCCTACGACGCCGTCGGGCAACGTAAAGCTCGCGACACTCGACAACACGGAGTGGGAAACAAAAGAATTCCGCGCTTACGGCACAACGCAGGGCAGCCTCGCTGCGGGCGGAATCGCCGCGCGCTCCGTCTCAAACAATACCGCCGTCACCTATTTCGCGAACGGTGAATTCGGCGGCGCGCTGTACTCTTACGACGGAAAGGATCAGCTTCCGATAGACACCAATTCCGCGCGGTTCATTCACGCGGCGGACGGGCGCGTAACCTTCGCGACCGTCGGCGCAATAAAGCAAGTGACAATCGCGGGCTTCAAGGAAGTGATCGTCGCAGAGACAGGCGACGTGAAGAAGATGGCGATGATCGGGAATACCGTCTACTACCTCGAAGGCTCGACGCTGTATTCTGTCGCGAACGGCGCGAAACCGCGCGAGCTTCTTTCCGACGTAGTCGACTTCTGCATTGATACCGAAAGCCGCATATTGTATGTCGCGACAAACGCGGACATACGCATGCTCGACGCGGACGGCCGCCTGCTGTCCACGGTGTGCATCGGCGTCAACTTCAAGCAGGTTCTGCTGTGCGCGGGAATCGTTCACGGAAGTCAGGCGCAGACGGGCAGCAGCACGACCATCGTATTCAGAATCGTATCGGGGCAGGTAGAGCCGTTTATCATCGCGGAGAACATTCAGACATTTGCGTTCTACCGCTCGAAGTTCTATTATATCAGCAACGATTCGCTTTTCGCGGCCGACACGAACGGAACGAACGCCAAGCTGCTGGACATAGGGCCTGTCGCGTCGTTCTCGTTCATCGGCGATGAAATTTATGTCGCCTCTTCGGTCGGCGGCGGAAAGAACAGAACGATTCCCGCAGAATAAAGTTTTTGGGAGGACTTTTGGACTTATGGACATAAGGGAAAAGACGGGCTTCGACCCGAAAAGGCTTGCGCGGATTGACGATTTGCTCAAACGATTTGTTGACGAAGGCGAAGTGGTCGGCGCGTCCGTGAAGGTTGCAAGGCACGGCGAGACGGCCTATAAAGGCTCCGCGGGGTTCATGAACCTTGAAGAAAAGACGCCTGTAAAGGAAGACACGCTTTTCAGAATATTCTCGATGACGAAGACGTTCACAAGCGTCGCGCTTATGACGCTGTTCGAGCGCGGATTGGTGCGCCTTGACGACCCGCTGTATAAGTTCCTGCCCGAATTCCGCAATATGAAGGTCGTCGGAGAACGCGGGTATCTTGTCGACGCGGCGTGCCCGATAACCATACGCCATCTTTGCGCAATGACGTCGGGTATCCCCTATCCCGGCGACGATAACGCTTCCGCAAAGGCCATGAAGCACATTGACGACGCTCTTGACGACAGCGCAACAACGCTTAAAATGGCGAAAGCCGCGGCAGCCGCGCCGCTCGCGTTTCACCCGGGCGATCACTGGCTGTATGGGTTCTCGCATGATATTCTCGGCGCGGTAATCGAAGTTGTGTCAGGCAAGAGATATGGCGAGTATCTGAAAGAGGAAGTGCTTGACCCGCTCGGTCTCACGGACACCGCGTTCTTTGTTCCGCAAGAGAAGCGCTCGAGGCTGGCGCGCGCGTACGCTCACAATTATGAAACTGGCGCGAACACGATACTGCTTCCGCCCGACTTAAAGGAAGTTCCGTTCGCTCCGCCCGCGTTTGAGAGCGGCGGCGGCGGGCTTATCTCGTCCATTGACGATGTGAGCAGATTCGCGCAAATGCTGCTGAACGGCGGAAAATTGGACGGGGTTCGCATCCTCTCGCGCAAGACGGTTGAGCTTATCGCCGCTAACCAACTGAACGCGGCGCAGAAAGCGGACTTCAATTGGGACTCCGTCACGGGATACGGCTACGGTCTTTGTGTGCGCACAATGCTGAACCCCGCAGAAGCGGGGACGAACGGCTCCGTCGGCGAGTTCGCTTGGGACGGAATGCTCGGCACATGGTACGCCGTCGATCCCAAGGAGGATTTGACCGTGGTGTTCATGATACAGCGCCTGCCGCCGGAGAACGGCGACCATCCCAAGCGGCTGATGCAGGTCGTTTATGGGGCGTTGGACGATTAGGATAAGCAAAACGGCGGGCATGGCGTCCGCCGTTTTTTGCGATTATTTGTTTATGCGGCACACGTCGATAACGTCCGTTCTCTTGCGAAGACCGTACATCAGCTTCTCAAACTGCGCCTTCGTATTTATCTTGCCCGTCACCTTTATGCGTGTCGTTCCGTTATCCAGCACCTGCGCGGATATTGCGGACGGCGGCGTCTTCATCATATTGAAATGCGCGACAATCTCCGCAAGAAGAGTATCGTGGTCGGTCGCGACTATCTGAACCGTAACGGGCAGCGACGTATCCGTATCGGAGTCCCAGCTTACCGTCACCATGCGTTCGCCTTCCGCGTTGCGCGAATTGACGCAATCCGCCTTGTGCACCGCAACGCCGCGACCGCGCGTGATGTAACCCACAATGTCGTCGCCGGGAATCGGGTTGCAGCAATGCGCGAAGCGCACGAGCATCCCCGCGTCGCCCGCGACAAACACGCCGTGGCTGGACGCAAGCTGCTGACGCTTCGCGTTCTGTTCCGCGATAACCACAGCGTCGAGCGGCTCGACCTTGGGAGGAGGAGGCGTTTCGCGCTTGCTCTGCTCTTCCATAAGGCGCGAGATGATGTGCATGGAGGAGACCATGCCGCAGCCAACCGCGACGAACAGGTCTTCCATGCTGACGAACGAATATTTCTTAAGGACACTTTCCGCCAAATCCGGTTTAAGCAATGTCGATATATCAACCGCGCGGCGCTGCGCTTCATGTTCGAGCATAGTTCTGCCCAGCTCGATATTCTCGTCCTTGAATTGCTTCTTGAAATACTGGCGTCTTTTCGCCTTCGCTTGCGACGTCTTGACAATCTTCAGCCAGTCGCGCGACGGTCCGCGCGAAGCGGAGCTTGTCATAATCTCCACAAAGTCGCCCGTCTCAAGACGGGTGCCCAGCGGAATGATTCTGCCGTTCACCTTCGCGCCCGTGCACTTGTTGCCTATTGCGCTGTGTATTCTGTACGCGAAGTCCAGCGGAGTCGCGCCTGTCGGCAGGTCGATTATCGCGCCCTTCGGCGTGAACACGAATATCTCGTCGTTGAACAGATCGACCTTCAACGAGTCGATGAATTCCTTTGAGTCCTTGGTTTCCTTCTGCCAATCCAGAATGTTGCGCAGCCAATACAGCTTCTTGTCAAGCTCGTTCGCGCCCGCGCCGCCTTCCTTGTAACGCCAGTGCGCGGCGATTCCGTATTCCGCGACGCGGTGCATGTCAAACGTGCGAATCTGTACCTCGAACGGAACCCCGTTAACACCGACGACCGTCGTATGCAGCGATTGATACATATTGTTCTTCGGGTTGCTTATGTAATCCTTGAAGCGGTTGGGCACCTGCCGCCAAAGCGTGTGCACGATGCCGAGCGCGGCGTAGCACTCCGGCATGGAGTTCACGAGGATGCGCACAGCCGTCAGGTCGTATATCTGCTCGAACGGTCTGTCTTGCAGAATCATCTTCTTGTAGATGCTGTAGAAGTGCTTCGGGCGGCCTGTTATGTCGCACGGAATATCGGCTTCGTCAAGAGCGTGGCGAAGCTGGTCGATGACCGACTTTATGAACGCCTCGCGCTCCTGGCGTTTCATTCCGACTTTCTTGGACAGCTCCTCGTAGTTCGTTTTATCTATATAGAACAGCGCCAAGTCTTCAAGCTCCGACTTGACCGAATAAACGCCGAGCCTGTGCGCCAGCGGGGCGTAGATGTCCAGCGTCTCCTGCGCGATTTGCTTCTGCCGCGTCTCGGGCTGGAACTTCAGGGTTTTCATGTTGTGAAGACGGTCCGCGAGTTTGATCACGAGAACGCGGATATCCTTCGACATGGCGAGAATCATCTTGCGCAGGGTTTCGGCCTGCTGCTCCTCGCGAGAGGTGAAGTCCAGTCTGTTAAGCTTTGTTACTCCGTCGACGAGCTGCGCTATTTCGCCGCCGAACTCCTTATCGATTATCTCAATCGTGACGCCTTCGACGTCCTCCGCCGTATCGTGAAGCAGACCCGCCGCGATTGTCGCGGGGTCTATCATCAAGTCGGCGAGAATCGAGGCGACCGTGCGCGGATGAATGAAGTATGGCTCGCCGGACTTGCGAGCCTGCCCTTCGTGCGCGGTTTCCGCGAATTTCCACGCGCGCTCGATAACGTCAAGCGGCGCGTCCGCGCTGTACCGCCTTATCGCGCCAATCAGTTCTTCGATTGTTCCGTAACTTCTAAGCTCACTCACTCTGTCTCTACCAATGCCGGTTAGTATTCTTATCTTACATATATATGGCGATGCAATACTTGCGCATTACTTTATAGAGTATAAAAAAGAAAACCTTCCCATATGCATGAGAAGGCAATAAAAATTATGATTAGGCTTTATTCGGCGACTTTTTAACGGAGTTTACGGTCTTTACGGCGCGCTTCTTTGAAGACTGTATTGAAGCTTGCCTGTTCGCTATCTTCCAGTTTCTTCCGCGTTCCGCAAAATATGCCCAGACATATCCGTTTATCTGCGTCGAGGAGTAGAAGCCCGCGAGGATACCTATGATAATCTGAAGCGCGAACTCCTTGGTGCTGGGCACGCCGAGGACGTACAGCGTAACGATTGCGATGAGCGTCGTAACCGTCGTGCCGACCATGCGTCCCCACGATTCCTTCACGGAGATTGCGGTTATGGCTTCGCGCGATTCCGTGCCGTGCTTCTTCAGATTCTCGCGTATGCGGTCGAACAGAACTATCGTGTTGTTTATCGAGTAACCGACGATAGTGAGACACGCGGCGATAAACGTCGAGTTAACCTGAATGAACGCGCTGAAGATTACGACGACCGAACACATGAGGATTATGTCGTGCAGAATGCCGAACACCGCGGCCATGCCCGAGAAGAAGTCGAACCTTATCGCGATATAGATGAGCATAAGAAGCGCCGCAATCAGCACCGACCAAAGCGCGTTGAGAACGAGATCGTGTCCCGCGACTGCGCCGACGCGGTCGACAGCCAAAAACCGGATGCCGGGATACTTCTCACCTAGTGCCTCTTCGAGCGACGCCCTGAAGTCGTCGGGGTTTTCAACGTCTCTTATGCGAATCTGCGCTTCCGTTTGGTTGTCGCCTGACTTCGCTATCTGCGGCGTATCCGTATAACCGATGCCGGACAGCGCGGCTTCAATATCTGCAGACTCGAACTGCTGACCCATCTGATACCTGAACAGAATTCCGCCCGAGAAGTCTATGCCTATGTTCATGCCGTGTCCCGTGAAGGACAAAACGAGCGCAACCAGAATTATTGCGGCAGAAATCATGAGACACAGCTTTGAATTGTTCTTTCTCATTTTGCGTCCCCTCCCTTATCCGCGCGAAGTAAAGCGGGTACTGCATTATCGCCGGTTAACCTGCCTTGCGGTTTCTCGCGCCTTACGATTCCGTTGAGCAAAAGCAGAAGGACGCGCGTCACGACGACCGCGGAGAACATCGACACCACGACGCTTATCGCAAGCGTGTTCGCGAAGCCCTTTATCGTGCCTGTTCCGAATATCATGAGGACGAACGCCGCTATCAGCGTTGTTATGTTAGAGTCGATAATAGCGGACAAAGCGTTCTGGAAACCCAAGCGAATCGCCTGAATCGAAGACTTGCCTCTTACCCGCTCCTCGTTGATTCGCTCGAACACTATAACGTTTGCGTCAACCGCCATTCCAATACCCAGCACTATGCCCAAAACGCCCGCGAGCGTCAGTTGTATATTGCTTGAAGCCAATATGAACATAACGATGAGGGTGTATATGACGAGCGCAATCGACGCGACCACGCCGTTGAGCCTGTACCGCAAAACCATGAAGAGGAACACGAGAATCAACGCTATTCCGCCCGCCTTCACTGCGCGGTCGAGAGCGTCCGCGCCAAGCGTCGCTGATATCGCGGAAATCTCAAGCTGTTCTATCTCAAGCGGCAGCGCGCCCGATTGAATCAGCAGCGCAAGCTCAATCGCGCTCTCCTCATTGAAGCTGCCCTCGATGATTCCCGAGCCGCCCGTTATCGCGGAGTTGACGGTCGGCGCGGAGATCACCGTTCCGTCAAGCACGATTGAAATCGTCTTGCCGATGTTGGCGAGCGTCGCTTCCGCAAACTTTTTGCTTCCCTCGTCCGTCAATTCAAAGGCGACGACGGGAACGTTATTGTTGTATACGGCCTGCGCAGACTTTACGTCCTTGCCTTCCATTATAAGTGCGCCCGTCGAATCCAAAAACTCAAGCACCGCGGGCGTTCCGATAATCTCAAGCAGCTCGTCGGGATTGCTTATGCTCGGCACTTCAATGCGGATGCGGTCGAAGCCCTGGCGAATGACGGTAGCTTCGGTGTAACCCTTCGCGTCCAAGCGTTCTACAAGAACGCGGACCGTGCCGTCCATCAGGCTTCCAAAGTCGCCTTCACCTTTGTCTACGCCGCGGTAGACGGTATAAACGCCGCCGCGCAAATCAAGACCCAAGCTTATCGCGTCTCCCCACGGCTGAAGCCTGTACAACCCTTGCGCGTCAAGCGGCAGACCCGTTAACGCGATTGTACCTATAAAGATTACCACCGCGAGAATTACGGCAAGCCAGATTATCTTCTTCTGCCATGCCCCCAAACGACGCCCGATTCTCGCCTTCTTTGCCCCATTGTCGCTTTTGCTCATTCGACAGCTTTCCCTCCACCAAACATTTACCCTTATACTATACGAAGCCGCGCGCGCACACCGCTTCGTTTTCATAACGCCGTAAAACGCGGTATACCATTGAGCTTTGCCATAATTATACAAAAATATTCTTATTGGCGAGAATCGACAGTATATCCAACCTTTTTTATACTCCGTAAAGCAACGCGCGAATATTGTATCATTAGCATTATATCCGACAAACTGTTAAGCGTCAACAGCTTCGCAGGCCGTCAACGCAAAAGTATTTTCAATTTGCTACAGAACCTTCCTAAGGAAGTCCTGCGTGCGCTCGTTCTTAGGATTCGCGAGAATCCCGCTCGGCGTGCCTTGCTCGACGATAAGCCCGTCATCCATGAAGAGGACGCGATCGGCGACCTCGCGCGCGAAGCCCATCTCGTGCGTCACGACTACCATCGTCATGCCGTCGCGCGCAAGCTCTATCATGACGGAAAGAACCTCGCCCACCATCTCCGGGTCGAGCGCGGAGGTCGGCTCGTCAAACAGCATGACTTCGGGCTTCATCGCGAGCGCGCGGACGATTGCGACGCGCTGCTTCTGTCCGCCCGAAAGCTGACCCGGATACGCGTTCGCTTTGTCCGCAAGACCTACTCTGTTAAGAAGCGCCATCGCGGAATCCTTCGCTTCCGCGGCGCTCATTATGGAAAGCATCGTCGGCGCGAGCGTGATATTCTTGAGTATGGTATAATGAGGAAACAGGTTGAATTGCTGAAACACCATGCCCATCTTGCGGCGCACTCTGTTCACGTCGCACTTTTGCGACGTTATGTCTTCGCTGTCGAGCAGGATTTTACCCGCCGTCGGCACCTCAAGCAGATTCAGACAGCGCAGGAACGTGGATTTGCCCGATCCCGAAGGTCCGATAAGCACCACTCGCTCATTCTTCTTTATCGTCTCGTCAATGCCCTTGAGAACCTCAAGCTTGCCGAACTGTTTCCGCAGTCCCTCGACTCTTATCAGGACGTCTCCCGTGTTACCGCGCTTCGTTTCCCGCATCGCTCTGCCGCAGCCTCCTTTCGAGAACTCCGACCGCCTTTGTGAGAATTGTCACGACCGTGAGATACATAAGACCCGAAATGATGTAAGGCATAAACGGCGAATACGTGCGGCTTCTGATGTAGTCCGCGGCCTTAGTGAGGTCGGACAGCGCGATGTAGGCGAGAATTGAGGTTTCCTTCAGCAGCGCGATGAATTCGTTGCACAGCGACGGCAGCGCGGACTTAAGCGCTTGCGGAAAGACGATCATCACCATAGTCTGCATACGGGAAAGCCCGAGCGAACGCCCCGCCTCAATCTGACCCTTGTCGACCGAGAGGATTCCGCCGCGCAGAATCTCCGCGACATACGCCGCGCTGTTTATTCCGCAGGCGACTATGCCGATGAGCGTCTTGTTCTTCACCGCCGCCATTATGCCGAAATTGATTATGAGAATCTGCAAGAGCATGGGCGTTCCGCGGATGATGTTGATATATTTCCCCGCGAGCCACGACAGAAACCTCATCACCGCGGACGAAGCGCGACGGCCGCGACCGTCCGGCGACTGCACGGCTTGAACGCGGAGCATCGCGAGAACGAGACCAAGCGCAAACCCCAGCAGCGCAGCGAAGAACGTGACTTCGAGCGTCAGCCACAGACCGCGGAGATAGTTCAGGTAACGCTCCTGATACAGGAAGTTAATGTAAACTTCCTTATACAGGTTCTCCCAGAACCCGAGCGTTCCCATGACCGCGCGTTCCTGTATTGCGGCGTACCAGGATTCAAACATCGGCATCAGCAGGGCAAAGCCCTGCACCTTTCTTTACCTCCGGACGGCACTTGACTCGCAGACGCGCGAGTCAAGTGCCTGCCTGATAGTTAAGCATTACCCTAACATTATTCCTCTGTCGGGAAATATTTCAGCAAAATCGCGTCCAGCGTTCCGTCTTCCTGAATGCGCTTGATTGTCGCGTTGATTGCCTCAAGCAGCTCGGGATGTCCCTTCGCGACTGCGATTGCGTAGAATTCGTCCTCGAACGCGACGGCGTCAAGCAGAATGAGGTCGGGGTTGCCCAGCGCGGCGACGATGTTCTTTGCGACGGGCTCGTCTACGATTACCGCGTCAAGCTTTCCGTTCTGAAGCTCCAGCACCGCGTCGAGCGCTTTGCCGAAGCGCTGCACGTCCGCGGTGTATTCTTCCGCGGCGTAATCGCCCGTCGTTCCGTTCTGCACGCCGATCGTCTTGTCTTTCAGCGTTTCCGCGTCGACGACGCTTCCGCCGACCTTCACGATGAGCGCTTGGCGAGCGTTGTAATACGGTTCCGAAAAATCGACCGACAGCAGGCGTTCTTCCTTCACCGTCATCGCGGCGATTCCCATGTCGATCTGCCCCGACGTGAGCGCGGGTATTATCGAGTCGAACGCCATGTTCGATATGAGGAGCGTAAGGCCCAGGTCGTTCGCGATCTCATGCGCGATATCAGCGTCGACGCCGACGACGTCTTCGCCTTCGACAAACTCGAACGGCGGGAATTCCGCGTTGGTGCCCATCGTGATGGACAATTCGCCGTCGCTTCCCGCAGTGGCAAGGTTGTAAGTTTCAGACAGCGCGGCGAACGGAATCAGCATGGCGACGACAAGCAGGATGGTTAAGAACTTCTTCATAAGATAAACCTCCGTTTTTATACTCTGTAAAGCAATGTGCAAGTATTGCATCGTCAATAAATACAGTATAATGCACTACGTCATAATACTGTATATTATTCATCCTGTCAACAAAATGGTTTACCGGGGTCCCCGTCAAATCTGCGGATTTGTCGGGGTGGTTTACTTCCGCACGACGGAAAACCTGCGCTTTATATTGCGGATAAGCCGCGTAAGCTTCCCAAACGCGGCCGTGAGGATTATGTGTATGCCGACCAGATAAAGCACAAGCCCAGCGCCGAACCCCAGCAGCATATACCACCGCAGTCCGTCGCCGCCCGTGAACACGACGACCGTGATAAACACGATTGCCGCGGCAATCCAAAACAGGAAGTCGACCACGCTTGTGAACGACGTTTCGTGCTTCGTTATTCTTCTTATAACAGACAGAATATCATACAGCGCGCCCGTGAACAGCCCCGCGACGACCGTCGCGAGGAATATGTGCGCTTGTCCCGCCGTTGCGAACATTTTTTCACCTCACATACAAACATTCTGTAGGGGCGATCTCCGATCGCCCGCCTGTTACGCGTATAATTGTTACATCGTAGGCGGGACGTACGACAATCAGGCGGGCGATTGGAAATCGCCCCTACAGGTGCAATTTTTATCTGAATATTCGCCTGAACATGCCCGCCTTCGGCGCGTCGGGCGCGTCCGTGTACTCCAGTCCGCCGATCAAACCTTCCACCGTGAGCTTGCCCTCGTCCAGCGACAAGTTTGAGATGTGAAGCTGCTCGCCGATAATTATGACGTCGCCGTCGTCAGTCTTCAGCACGACCTCCTGGTCGTGGAAGCTTGCGACGTCCAGAACGCCCGTGATCGTCGCCTTGCGTCTGTTCTCCATAACTATTGTATGAGCACGCGCCTTTGGTTTCTCGGGCGCAGGATTGTTCATCATAACATCCACCTCTGTTTTTATACTCAAAAAAAGCAACGCGCATGTACTGCATCGTCTTTGTTTAACGGATTTCACTATACTGCCGATAGACATTATGCGAACATCCGAAAAAATATAACAAAAAAACCCGGCGCAAGCTTACGGATACCTGCGCCGGGCTAAGAAGCTTTCGCTTCTATTGTATGTCACGATGCATCTTGGGTCTGTTCTGTCAGGTTACTGCGGCTTCCCGCCGCATGAATAACTTCATGAAATATTGCGGCCGCGCCGCTTGGGTTAGCTGTCGTTACAGCAAAGGTTCAGTTGATTACGGTCTGTTGCCGCAAGCGCCGAGGAAGTCTTCAAGGGACGCGTTCGCGCCGAGGGAGGCGATTACGCCGGCTTCGGACTCCATTGACCATTCGTCAAAGTACGCCATATTGTTGTTGCCGCCCGAGGTGATGAACGTCCACGGGGGCTGACCCGCGCCCGCGCATGGGTCGCAGCAGCAGCAGCAGCAGCCGTTGGCGCCGGGGAATCCGGGGAATCCGGGATAACCGGGTCCGCCGGGATAACCGGGATAACCGGGTTCGCCGGGCTTGGGTTTCGTGGGCTTCTTCTTCTTGTTCTTTTTGCACTTGGCTTTGCACATTATGAAGCAGCAGCCTTTTCCGTCGTCGTCGTCATCGTCGTCGTTGTCGTCGTCGTTGTCGTCGTCGTCGTCGTTATCGTCGTCCGGCGTGGGGGGATATGGCGGATAGGGACAAGGGCAGCAGCAGCAGCAATTGCCGCCCGCGCCTGCGCCTGCGCCCGCGCCGCCGTAGATGCTTCCCGCTATGGAACCGTCCGCGTTGACATAGTTTCCCGTCGCGGGGTCATACGTCGGGGCTGTGTAGATGGTCTGGCACTGCTTCACGCAGGGAGGGCAGATAACCTGGCTGCCGTTTCCGCTGCTTCCGCCGGCGCCCGTGCCGTCACAGTCCTGCTGAATCGGGGGAATGGCTCCCGGCCAACGTGAGGAAGGGGCAGGCCATCCTGCCATGGATCCGCCGCCGCAGTAATTCGCGGCCATGCGACACTCGTTCATGCCGCCGTACCAAAGATTGTATCCTGACATGTTTACCTTCGATCCTTTCTTGTGCACATTTTTGACTTAGTGCAGATGTGTATACAGTGTGCAGACCATCATGTAATGCAACCTTTTTTTCACGGCTGTTCCTGTATACATCTACAGGATATGTATAGCGAATGAATAGGTTACATAAGTCTTGTGTGGACAATAACGCAACTATATACACTATTCCCGCTAACCATAATGCGAAACATAAGTCATCCGCACATTCTTAGGTTATGGCGAGTTAAAGTAATTGTTCTGCCATGCACGAAATACGCAACCGCTTGACATTCGGCGTTGCATGGAGCATATTATATGCGGCAAAAAGAGCAAACTTATATAGAAGACGATCCAATACTTGCGCGTTGCTTTACAGAGTATAAAAATTGGGAGTGTTAATCTATATGCCCGACATTAAACTTGACGTTAACAACATGCTCGCGAAAAGGCTCGGCGGCTTCCCGGGTATAACAAATGCGATGCTCGATGAAATTAAGGGAAAGGCAGCAGCCGCCCTGTCGCAAGTGCAAAAGGTGCGCGGAACCGGTTGGCTGGAATGGACGGAGCTTCCGTATCAGGATGAATCCGTTATTTCCGATATAGAAAAGACGGCGGAGGAAATCAAGGACAAGTTTGATAACTTCGTGCTGCTGGGAATCGGCGGAAGCGCGCTCGGACCCGCCTGCGTTCACGAAGCTATGCACCCGCTCCGCTCCAACGAAAATAAACACATGAAGACGCCCAAGATGTACTTTGAGGACAACGTTGACCCCGAAAGAATGGCGGCGCTGCTTGAGATTATCGACCCCGCGCGGACGTGCTTCAACGTGATTACCAAATCCGGCGGAACCGCAGAGACGATGAGCCAGTACCTTATCGTTCGCGATTTGATTAAGGACTTGCCGACCCTGCGGGAAAACATCATCGTGACGACAAGCCAAGGGCGCGGAAGCTTGTATGAGATTGCGCAGCTTGAGGGCTTCAAAACATTCGTTGTTCCCGAC
>JAITHB010000132.1 GCA_031280145.1 Oscillospiraceae bacterium
CCTATGCGGGAGGTGACAGGCAGGTGCGGACATGCGAGCGTGTTTACATTCCTTCGCGGCACGGGCAGGGCGTGCAATGCAAGATGTCCGGCGGGCGTTCGCCCCGCCGGACTGTAACCGCATAATCCCGAGCATGAGAACTTTTTTTCACGGAATTATTGACAAAACCGCCGTTTACGGGTATACTATCCACCGTGACAAGATTTGTCATTGGGGAATGGTGTAACGGCAGCACCTACGACTCTGACTCGTATTGTCTAGGTTCAAATCCTAGTTCCCCAGCCATCTGCCTCCGTGGTCTAGAGGTCAGGACCTCGCCCTCTCAAGGCGGCAACACGGGTTCGATTCCCGTCGGAGGTGCCATTCAAAGTACAAGTTTGAACGCAGCAAAACCGCCTGTCGCAGGCGGTTTTGCTCACTGCGCGGCGGGAAAGCGAAAGCGCCGAGCTTGAGAGGGACAACACAATGGGACATTTTGGGTTTTCTTATATAGGATTGATTTTTTTGAGCATGCTTACGCTCCCGAATCTTTTCTGGACAAAAAACAAACCCGAAAAGTATGATTCTCAAGGCGAGAATAAGGTGCTGCTGATCTTCGAGCGCGTCGGCGTAATTCTCGTTGTTTGCACGTCGTTGATTTTCTCCGACTTTAATATTCGGCCATATTCACCGTGGACGCTGTGGCTTATTGCGGCGTTTGTTTTGCTGCTGCTGTATGAATGCCGGTGGGTCAGATATTTCAGAAGCAAAAAGACGTTGTCCGATTTATACGGCGGTTTTTTCGGTATACCGGTGGCGGGCGCGGTATTGCCCGCCGCGGCTTTTTTCTTTCTCGGCATATATGGAAAAGTCATTTGGCTCATGATTGCGGCGGTGATTTTCGGCGTCGGACATATTGGAATTCATCTGTGGCACCGCAATAATACAGAAGCGTGATTTCAGGATCGACTTGGTGTTGATTCTTGACGACGGGTTCGTTATAATGCAATCAGCAAGAGGAATGAGTATTATGCCGAAGATATCAAAAATGAAACAGGTCTTTCTTATTATGAGGTACATATGAACTTCAAGCGGCACCTCGCAAACACGATACACGGCATACTCCCAACGGACGACGCGCCTGTCGAACTGATTGAAAGTTACTTGGAAGTACCCAAGGATTCGTCGATGGGCGACTTCGCGTTGCCGTGCTTCCGTTTCGCGAAGACGTTTAAGAAGCCGCCGCAGGCGATTGCGCAGACTATCGCGGACGGCTGGAACGATGAATCTTCCGAAGCGGCCGCCGTGTCAGGATATCTGAACATTAAGTTGAACCCTGTTTTTATCGCGCGGAATGTGATTGCGGACGTTTTAGGCGCGCGCGGCAAGTTCGCCTCGTCGGACGAAGGCGCGGGAAAGACAATCTGCATAGACTACAGCTCCGTGAACATCGCGAAGCGGTTCCATATCGGACACTTAAGCACGACGATGATCGGGCATTCGCTCAAGCGGATATTCGACCACCTCGGATACACGACCGTCGGCATCAACCACCTCGGCGACTGGGGTACTCAATTCGGCAAGATGATAAGCGCGTACAAGCGCTGGGGCAGCCGCGAGGATGTCGAGCTGCGCGGCATTCAGGCGATCGTCGACCTCTATGTGCGCTTTCACGACGAGGCGAAGGATAATCCCGCGCTTGAAGACGAGGGGCGCGAGTGGTTTCTGAGAATCGAACGCGGCGACACGGAAGCGCTTGAGATATTCGAGTGGCTGAAAGAACTTACGATGAACGACGTCGCGAAGATATACGACCAATTGGGCGTGTCGTTTGACCACTATACGGGCGAAAGCTTCTACAAAGATAAGATGCAGCCTGTAGTAGACGAGCTGCGCGAGAAGAACCTGCTTGAGCAGAGCGAAGGCGCGTGGGTCGTCGACCTAACGCCGGACAAGATGCCGCCGTGCCTTATACTCAAGCGAGACGGCGCGACGCTCTACCCCACGCGCGACCTTGCGGCCGCGGAGTATCGCGCGGATACGTTCAACTTCCACAAGAGCTTGTATGTCGTCGCGTATCAGCAAGACCTGCACTTCCGCCAAGTGTTCCGCGTTCTTGAGAAGATGGGGAAACCATGGGCGCGGGATTTGGTTCACGTTTCATACGGAATGGTGAGCTATGGGGGCGCGGCGCTTTCAACGCGCGACGGACACACCGTCTATCTTGAGGACGTTCTCGCGGAAGCTCGCGCGAAGGCGCGGCGGATAATCGACGAGAAGTCGCCCGACTTGCAGGATAAAGACGCCGCGGCGAAGTCGGTCGGTATCGGCGCGGTCGTGTATTCCGTCCTCTCCGCGGGACGCATAAAGGATATAGACTTCCGCTGGGACAGCGCGCTCAATTTCGACGGCGAAACGGGACCGTATGTGCAGTACGCCCACGCGCGCTGCTGTTCGCTTCTGTCAAAGGCGGAGGAAGCGGGGCTTACCGTTGAAGAGTGCGGGAAGAATTGGAACGCGGACGCGCTCGCCAATCCCGAAGCGACCGAGGTTCTTCTGCTTATATCGCGCTTCCCCGAGCTTGTGCGCGACGCCGCCCGCAAGTATGAACCCTCGATGGTAACGCGTCACGTGACAGACATTGCGGGCGCGTATAACAAGTTCTACTTCGAGCATCGCGTTCTTCAGGGCGATATTGAGTCGCAGGCCGCGCGCGTGCTTCTTACGGAAGCCGCGCGGATCGCGATTGCGACGGGTCTCATGCTTATCGGGGTGGACGCGCCGACGCGTATGTAGCTACATCAGGCGCAAGCACACGCTCGTGTGCAGCCACTAGCCCTTCTCCGT
>JAITHB010000152.1 GCA_031280145.1 Oscillospiraceae bacterium
TGCTCTGTATACACCCGCTTTTTCGGCTGCGGCGTATACGTTTTTCCGCATACTCGGCATATATACCGCAGCGATCCGCTTTGCGTTGCTGTATGCTTGTGCTGCTTTTCTGTCGCCCCACAGCGCGGGCATTTCTTCTCGTTTTCCATTCCCTTATTTTACCACGCTTCCTCCTCCCTCGCAACTCCGTTAGACACTCCCTTTTGTTTTGCGTTGTTGCGCTTTCTTCCATTTTATGGTAACGTAAGGGCGGATTAATTGGGTAATATGTGAATATAATAGAAAAGACGCGAGTTTTGTGTACAAAACGGCTGTATGCCGTTTGTAAGCCCGGGAGGCAGATATGACAGCGAACCGTCCAAACAAACATGGCGTATACGATTCCGATTTGGCGTTCAATAGCGAAGCTGCGGAACGCATTGCGCGCGAGCCGCGCGCCGTCGCCGCGACCGCGCGAATCCGCCGCAAAACGGATGATATGATTTCGCGCTACGGGCAGACGATGAAGTCCGCCAAACCACCCCGCCAAATTTGCGAATTTGGCGGGGACCCCAGTGTCGACACGGCGGACGCGTCCATTCCGATGGAAGAGACGCAGCCGAACGCGCGGGTTCGTCCCGTGAAGCAGGCGCGGCGCGGCGGACGCTGGTCCGCGCCCGTCACGCTCATTTCGCTCGCCATCATCGCCGCGGTGTTCTTCTGGGCGAACGGACAGATTGCGGCGTACGACGAGTATCAGACGATGCGCGCTACGGTCGCCAGAAGTACGTTCTACGACGGAATCACCGTCGACGGAATAAACCTTGGCGGAATGACGATGGAACAGGCGGAAAGCCTGTTCACGGAGCGCGACGCGCAGGAGAACGCTTCGTTCTATGTGGACTTGTTCGCGGGCGCGAATAATTGGCGAATCTCGTCGGAGCAGGTCGAGCTTCACCGCAACACGGAGACCACGCTTCGCCAAGCGTACGCTATTGGCAGAACGGGTTCGCTGGAGGAGCGCTACAGGGCGGTTTCGGCGCTTTCCGACAACAGCGTCGCGTTCAACACGAGCATGTGGTATGACAAGACGACCGTGCGCAATCTGGTGGAATCCGTCGCCGCGAGCATGACTGTGGAATCGCGAGACGCGGGCGTCGCGGGCTTCGACTTCAAGACGCGCCAGTTCACGTTCATCGATGAACAGGCGGGTCAGCGCGTGGATTCCGACGCGCTTTTATCCAACGTGATAGCCGCGCTGGACAGGAAGAGCGCGGACAGCAAGGCGGTTCTCTCGCCGATAGAAGTAAACGTGATTCACGTCGCGCCGAGCGTGACGCGCGAGCAGGTTCCGTATATGTACGGCAAGGTCGCAAGCTTCACGACGACCACAACGAGCAACGCCAACAGGAACACTAACATCCAGCTTTCGACCGCCGCGATAAACGGTTCCGTCCTTCAGCCCGACGAGATAATCTCGTTCAACGAGAAGACGGGTCAGCGTACGCCCGCGAAGGGTTATAAGGAGGCTGGCGCAATCAAGAACGGCGCGCTGGTTGAAGAGCCGGGCGGCGGCGTGTGCCAAGTTTCAACCACACTGTTCAACGCGCTTGTGCGCAGCGATCTTTCCATTGTGACGCGCAATCCGCACGCGTGGCCCGTGGACTACGTCCACCGCGGCGAGGACGCGATGGTAAACTGGCCCGACCAAGACATGAAGATGAAGAACACGACGGGCTCGCCAATCTACATAATCGGTTCGTTTTCAAACCGCACCCTTACGTTCGAGGTCTACGGTCTGACGCTGGGCGAAGGCAAGGTTATCGACCTTGAATCCGTCACAACCAAGACGACCCAGCCGGGCGAACCCGTTTATACAAGGAACACGGGTCTTGCGGCGGGAACGTCCGTGACGAAGATTAACGCGCGCACAGGCTACGAAGTGACGACCTACAAGGTGATATATCAGAACGGCAAGGAAGTCTCGCGCGACGTGTTCTACAGGAGTGCGTACCGACCCTATACCAAGCAGGTGGAGTATAACTAACATAACTATTTCACTATTAACGGCTGGAAGCACTTGAGTAAATCGCGGTATACCCCCTATACCCGAATTATTTTCCAATGCTTTCAGCCATCCAAGTATTTCTGATTGCGCTTCACTAAAGTACTCTTAAAAAACGATACTTTTTCCAACATTGACAAATATTCCAACATTTGGTAATATTGCTAACAATATTGGCAGATCGTGATAGCCAAGCGGCTGCTTCTGTGTTCTGACCATTTTGTGGGGTTATTATCATGCTGACGTTGGCTTATGTAGCTTCGATTATCGCCGTGATTGGTTTGGTTGCTGCTCTTCTAGGGTTTGTTATCAGTAAGAAGAATTCAAAAGCAGGAATTATAGTTGCCGTGGTTGCTTTGATAATAGGAGGACCTTCAATTATTTATGGACAAACACATGTATATGTTTATGATGTTACCGGATACACATTGAAAAGCGGCGTAGAGAAGCTACGTGATAATAAACTTACTGCTGTTTTTAATCCGGAACACTCTGATTATATAATTGCTGAAACCGAACCGAAAGCCGGTACAATCGTTAAAATTGAGAGCGGTGTGAATATTATTTATTCGGCTCAGGCGACGCCGCCACCAACGCCATTGCCAATGAAAAACTCCACTGAGCCGACGATAGCACCTGCGGATAATGGAAAAATTCTTTTTGATGATTTTGCGTTTAGAGTCAGCTATATTTCGGGTTATCACCTTAATGTTGCGTACTGTTATTTTGACGGTGTGAATGGCGAGGAATATCTTTATTTATCATATGAGTTTCTTGACGCTCCTGAAAACATCGATTCTGCTATAGGTAGTTTTGGAAGTGACTATCGAAGTTTTTCTGAATCAACATTTCGTGAAAATGTAAGCCTATGGAAGAGTCAGATCAGCTTTTCCGCAAGTAATGGCGGCAATCATGGACTCCCGTATTCATCGGATCTTGGGAATACTATATATGTCGCATTAGTTGTGTTTGATTCGAGCTTTTCATATAGAGGGAATACGATTGTACAGATAGATATTAAGTAATCACATCTAGGCGCGCAATCACTCGGCGGACGATTGACAGCGTCCGCCGTTCTTTTCGGGAATGAAAAAGATTGCGAGGAACGTTCTATGATATAGGACACGATGGAGGTTCGTTATGGCGAAACGCAGGCGGCCGGTGTCGCTCGGAACGTACATTATGCTGGTTCTCACAATCCTCACGGTCGGTATGGGCGTGTGGGTGTTTACGCGCATCGCGGGCAATATCGACGACATTCATATAGATACCGCCGCGCTGATAGGCGCGCTGGTCAGCACACAGAACCCGAACGCGACGGAACAGGTCGCGCAACTGCCTGACGCGACGCCGATTCCATCGCCCACGCCGACGCCGATTCCGCTTGGCAAAACCGTGACGATTTCCGTCGGCGGGCAGATTTGGCTGGATTCGACGCTTCGCAAATCGGGCGCGCAGGACGACGGTATGTTCTACTATGACGATGTGTTCGGCGCAATCACGCCGTATATGAACAAGGCGGACGTCACTATGGTGACGCTCGAATCGACCGTTACTTCCGCGGGTTCGTATGATACGTACCGCGCGCCGTCAGCGATACTCAATTCGCTGAAGAACGCGGGCGTGGACATAATCAATCTGGCGACGGAGCATATATTCGACTACGGCAAGGACGGCTTGGCGAACACCCGCGCGTCCGCGGAGCAGCTCGGCTTCTCCGTGACGGGCGCGAACAGAAGCGCGGAGGAGCAAGCTCTGCCGCTCACGTTTGAGGTGAACGGCATAAAGATTGCCGTGCTCTCCTACACATACGGTCTGTCCACGGCAGGCTCGAAGCAAGGCACGAAGGACGACAGGGCGATTGCCGTGGGCACGATGGACGCGGACTTGATTCGCGGCAACGTTCGTTCCGCGCGCGAACAAGGCGCGAACCTCGTAATCGTAAACCTTCATTGGGGCAAGCAAGCCAACACCAAGCCCAACGCGGAACAGACGGCGCTGGTTGACGCGATTGTCGATTGCGGCGTCGACGCGATACTCGGCACTCACCCCACATACGTTCACACGATGGAGAAGCGTAACGTAAACTGCATAGACGGCGTGAACCGCAACGTGTTCATCGCGTATTCGCTCGGCGACTTCTTAACGAACGAGCGCAACGAATCCAACCAGATAATCGGAACTCTGCTGAACCTCCAATTCACGCTGGACAACGGGTCGTCCGCCGTTCGCCTGACCGACGCGTCATATATGCCGACATGGCAGATGCGCTGGCAGGAGGATAAGTATTACTTCCGCGTTCTTCCCGCGGGCACTACGTCGCAGCCGTCCGAGATGACGAACACGGTCTACAGGAATATGCGCCGCGCGTATGAGGATAATTTGAAGAAGCTGGGGAGCGACGCGGCAAGACCGATAGAGGAATAAAAAATGAAGAATTGATGGTTTTATCAATCATTGTAGGGGCGAGCCCCCGGCTCGCCCGCGGTATACAAAACATCGCCCGCCCGCATAAAAAATAAACGTTTGTCGACAGCCTGAGGCAGGGTTTCGCCCTGCCTAACGTTCCGGAATCGTGGGGCAGTACCGAATCGATCGGTGCTTTTCCGCCGCGATTATCGCCTTCAATTTGTCATACGCCAAGTCCACGTCGTCATTTATTATGATATATTTATATAAATACATCTGCGCAATCTCGCCGCGCGCGTTGGTAAGCCGCCTCGCAATTTCCGCGGGGTCGTCCGTGTTGCGCGTGTGAAGGCGGTTCGCAAGTTCCTCATATGACGGCGGCAGAATAAACACGGACACGGCGGAGGGTTCCGCTTCCATTACGGAGCGCGCGCCCTGCGGGTCGATGTCAAGCAGAACGTTCAGTCCGCGCGATACCTTTTCCATCACATGCTCGCGAAGCGTGCCGTAGCGGTGTCCGTGAACAGTTGCGTGTTCGAGGAACAGCTTGCGCGAAACGTTCCCCGCAAACTCATCCTCAGTCTGGAAGTAATAGTGAATGCCGTGCCGCTCGCCCTCGCGCGCCTTTCTTGTGGTGCAGGATACGGAGAAGCGGAACGACGGGTCGTCCTGAAGAAGGCGCTGACCCAGCGTACCCTTTCCCGCGCCCGACGGACCCGAGAGCACGAGAAGCATTCCGTCGCCAATCTGACCCGGTAAACCACCCCGCCAAATTACAGGGGTCCCCGACAAATCCGCAGATTTGGCGGGGTGGTTTTGCGAATTTGTCGGGGACCCCGGTTCGCGTTCAAAATACTGCATTACGTTTCCTCCACTGCGGAATCATATTCTGTGCTTTGTACGGCTTCGTCCTCAAGTTCGCATTGATAATCGGTCTCGTTGAAATCATAAAGTCTGCGGCCCAGAGTATCCGTTTGAATAGCGGAAAGGACGACCTGCCCGCTTTCCATTATAATCACCGAGCGCGTTCGCCTGCCGAAGGTCGCGTCGATTAGGCGTTCTTGGTCGCGCGCGACTGTCACGAGCCGCTTGATTGGCGCGGAATCGGGGCTTATCAGGGCGACAATCTTCCCCGCCGAAACGATTGAGCCGAACCCGATGTTGATGTATTCCTTCTTCATCCTTACTCCGTTCCCTGTAGGGGCGATTTCCAATCGCCTGCCTGTCACGCGTACGTCCCACCTACGACGTAACAGGTACGTACGACCAACTGGCGGGCGATTGGAAATCGCCCCTACAGGTGGTGCACCCAAAAATTATTCCACGTTCTGCGCCTGCTCGCGCAGCTTCTCAATTTCGCCCTTCGCTTCGACGACAAGCTTGGTTATATCAATGCTCTGCGCCTTGCTGCCAATCGTGTTCGCTTCGCGCAGACATTCCTGAATGATGAAGTCGAGCTTGCGCCCTATTGATTCATCCGAATCCGACAATTCAAAGAGCTGCTTCAAGTGAGAAGCGAGCCGCGATAATTCCTCGTCGATTGCGGCCCTGTCCATAAGAATCGCAACCTCTTGGATTACGCGCTGCTCGTCGAACGTGTCCAGCAGCTCGCGCAGCTTGGCTTCAAGGCGCGCCTTCGCTTCGTCCGCGAACAGCGTAGCAAGCTTCGCAATCTCATCGCGCAAAGAAGATAAGGTGTTTATGTGCGAAAGAAGGTCGTCGCGCAGCTTCGCGCCTTCCAGCTCGCGCTGAATCGTAAGGTTTGCGAGCGCCAGCGCGGCGCATTCTTCGCAGATTGAAAGAACGGCTTCTTGGTCGTCCGGCACGGGTTCGGTCTTCAGAACGCCGACGGCGACCAGTTCCTGCAATGAGGGCGCGCGCGTGGGTTCGCCGATAATACGGCACGCCGTTATATATGAAGACCTGTATGCTTTGAGGAGGGGTTCGTCAAGCGCGACGTTCGCGGAATCCTCGCCCTTGTTCTGATATTGGATGGATATGTCGACATGCCCGCGAGCCAAATGTTTTGCCGCAAGCTTGCGTATGTTGTCCTCAAGGAAGTTAAGCGAGCGCGGCGACTTCACCGCAACGTCGAGGAACCGATGGTTGACGGAACGCGCCTCAACCGTGACGCTTCTGCCGCCGACGGTTTTTGACGCGGAACCGAACCCTGTCATGCTTTTCAATTTGCTTCACCTGCCTGTGCAGTCATTATATAATAGGGAACAAGCAAACGCAACCGTTTGCGAAACACAGCCCAATATGATAAAATCCACGCATGATATTGTTATCCGCAGCCAACGTAAAAAAGAGCTTCGGCGCGGCTGAGGTGCTCAAGGACGTTTCGGTAACGCTTCAAGAAGGCGACAGAATAGGTCTCGTCGGCATAAACGGATGCGGCAAGACGACATTCTTCAACATAATAACGGGCAGGCTTGCGCAGGACGAGGGCAGCGTTCAGCTTGCGCGCGGCATTCGTTTGGGCTTCATGGAGCAGAGCGCAAGCGTTGTCGGAGATGTTACGGTGTTCGACGCGCTTCTGCCCGTGTTCCAAAACGTCTTCGACATGGAAGAGAAGCTGAAAAAGCTGGAAGAGAAGATGGCGGAGGAATCCGACCGTTCTGCCAACCATTCTTCCGACCATTCATCCGACCATTCGATGATAGAGAGGCTTTCCGCGCAGTATTCCGCGCTTCTTGAGAAGTTTGAGGAAGCGAACGGCTACGGCTGGAAAAGTACGCTGACAGGCACACTTATAGGGCTTGGCTTCAACCGCGCGCAGTTCGACCAGCCCGTTGGCCAACTTTCGGGCGGCGAACGAACGCGCCTGTTCCTCGCTAAGCTTCTGTTGGAGAAGCCCGACGTTCTTCTGCTTGACGAACCCACGAACCATCTCGACCTGTCCGCGCTCGCGTGGCTGGAGGATTATCTGCGCAAATACAAGGGCGCGATGATAATCGTTTCGCACGACCGTTACTTCCTCGACAACGTCGTGAACGGCGTGTGCGAGATTCTGCTTGGCGAATCGGAATCGTATTCGGGCAATTATACGGAATACCAGCGCCGCCGCGCGGAACGCTTCGAGCAGCGCATGAAGGCGTACGAGCTTCAGCAGAAGGAAATAAAGCGGCAGGAAGAGATAATCGCGCGATACAAAATGTATAACAAGGAATGGTCCGTCAAGAAAGCGAGGTCGCGCGAGAAGGCGGTCGACCGCATAGAGCGTCTGCGCAAGCCGCGCGACGAGAAGACCGCGCGGTTCAGCTTCCGAGCGAAGCGCAGGACGGGCGAGGATGTGCTTATCGCAAGGCGCATGACAAAGGCGTTCGGCGAACGCACATTGTTCTCAAACGTGTCCATGCACATCCGTTCGGGCGAGCGCGTGATTCTTATTGGACCGAACGGCGCGGGCAAGACGACACTCATAGAAGGAATAGTAGGCAGGTCGGAGCTTGACGACGGAACGATTCAGCTTGGCGCGAACGTGGATATCGGCTACTACGACCAGCTTCAGTCCGCGCTTCATCCCGATAAGACGGTGCTTGACGAAGTGTGGGACAGGTTCCGCAAGAAAGAGCAGACTGAAATCAGAACTACGCTCTCGCTGTTCCTGTTTACCGGCGACGAGGTATTCAAGAA